>CAADGY010000414.1 GCA_900696665.1 uncultured Acidobacteriota bacterium | reverse complement strand
CTGTTGCTCGAAATCCTCTCTGACTGGCAGATCACCGTGCCGAAACTGGGGACCGTGAAGGCTCAATCCGTTCCGTTCGTGGTCATGACTTCGAACCAGGAACGACGGCTTGGGGACCCGCTGCGCCGGCGAAGTCTCTACCAGTGGATAGAGCATCCCGATGTGAACAAGGAAGCCGAGATCCTCGACATCCGAACGGTGGATGCCCCGCTTGAGTTGAAGGCGCAGGCTGTCGGGCTCGCGCAGGCACTCCGAGGTTACAACCTGGTCAAGCCGCCTTCGATCGACGAGATCGTTCAGTTCGTTCGCGCACTACAGCTTCTGGGACGATCCGAGATCCGACCGGAAGACCGGGATGTGTTGCTCCCGTTCCTGGCCAAGACCGAGGAAGACGTGAAGCGCCTCTTGCTTCGCGACGGATTCAGCAGCCTTGTCGCGACGGCACGTGAGTACCGCGATCAGGCCCTGCGGGCAATGTCGCAAAGGCCAGAGGAGGCGGTCGCGTGACTTGGCGGATCATCCTGGTGGCGTTAGTCGCCGGCGATGGCTGGGGCCAGCCGTTGGCTTTGGCAGCTCTCGCAGATCACTGGGCCAAACACTTCGATGTACCCAAGGAGTTGGTGCGGGCGGTGATCGAAGCGGAGTCGAACTGGGACCCACGCGCAGTTTCGCCGGCCGGGGCTGTCGGCTTGATGCAGCTGATGCCGGATACCGCGGCAGCTTTCCGCGTCGGAAACCGGTTCGATGCGGCTGAGAACATCCGAGGCGGTGTGGCCTACCTCGCATTCCTGATGAAGGAGTGCGGCGGCGATCTGCGTCTCGTCGTTGCTGCCTATAACGCCGGCCTCGGTCGAGTGCTGAAGGCAGGGTTGCGATACAAACACCCGGAAACGGTGAACTACACCCATCGCGTCGCCTACCTGTTCCGGCGGAATCAGTGGGAGTCGATGTTGACCCAGCGAAAGGAGCCTGCTGAATGAGATCGATTCTTTTACTCGTCGCGATTCAGGCACTCTACGCCCAGATCGAGCCGGTGGTGAGCAAACGGAACCTGACGGATCAAGTGCAGGTGGTGCGTGTGGCGCCGCGATTTGCGACGGCGATTCGCGTTCCCGAGCCAGTCAGCTCAATGGTCATCGGTGACCCCGAGCGGTTCCTTGCGGAGCATTCCGAGAAGGAGCCAACCCTTGTCCTTGTCAAACCCGTCACTGAGCAACCTGGCGAATCGAACCTCCTGGTTGTGACCACGAGTGGCAGACAACTGAGTTTCCTGTTGCGGATGGATCCCACCGGCCCGAAGAGGGTGGATTTCGTCCTCGTCTACAAGCCAGCCGGCAGTTTTCTCGTGGGCGAATCATTTCCAACGTCGGCTGAGGTCGCCAGAACCGACGTTCTCAGACCCGTCTCAAGTCTCGCGACTCCGAAGGCTGTTGATGCGGAGAAGGCCCTTGACCCACTTCAGGAAATCATGAACCGGCAGAAGCTCGCCCCACTCCCCACCCTTTACGGAGGCAAGCCTCCAACAGTGTCTGGCGAAGGCGATCGGGTAAGAGCGGGAGTCTCCGAAGTCGTCGATCAGGGGCGCACGGTGATGGTCCTCTTTTCGGCCGTCAACCCACAGCCGAACGCGATCGAGATCATGCCACCGCAGGTGCAGTTGGCCGGGAAAACACGGAAAGGGGCCGTGATCCGCAAGGACCGTTGGACGACCAGCGAGCAACTCCCGGTGCAGGACTTCCGACTGTCGCGGCGGCGGCTCGGCCCAGGGGAGCGGGTGGATGGCGTGGTGGTGTTTTCGCGGCCGGGGTTCAAGCAATCGCACGAGAGCTTGTTTCTGCAAGTCGCCGAGAGCGGAGCGGTTGACCGGCCTGCCCTAGCCCCGATTGGTTTTGGTGTTTCAGCAACTCGTGAGGAGGCTTCTCATGGCCAATGAACAGATCCCACAGCGCGATCACGAAGAGGATGTCGCGACCGACCTATCCAAGACGACGGATAATCCGGAATCTCCCGGGTCGGAGCGTACAGAAGCCGAGCCATCGAATCAGGATGCGAAGCAGATTTCGCTGCTCGACAGAATTCGCGCCCGCTTTGGGCCTGTTCCGGAGAGCCGCGACCTGAAGTCGGCGGAGCGAACACGCGGGCTCGTCATCCTGGTCGGGGCGAGCGTGGCGTGCCTGTTTCTATTTGTCGGGCTGTTCACCACGGACGCCGACAGCACGAAGAAGCCGCGGGGAGGGGCTCCCAATCTGGGCAGACCATCAGCGTCGCCCACGAATCCGGAGACTGCCAATCGATCGGCGGTTCCTCAATTGAGCGTCAACCAGCAGCAAAATGAGGAGCCGAACGAATTGACCGAACAGGATCTACTTGGAACGATGCGGAATCGTGCGGCAGTGCTGACACCTGGACCGCCGTCGGCCAGTCCCACCAAACCACTGCCTTCACCCGCCGGGGATCTGGCATCGGCGAACTTCTCCGATCCCGCACTCATGGAGGCGTACCGCCGTCAGAACGTTGCGCTGCCTCGACAGACCAGCAATGTGACCAATTGGGAGGCGGCCATCTCGGAGGATCAAAGCCGCCAGCAGAGGCCAGCGAATGCTCAGCCTGCTGCTCCGCCCGTGAAGGAAGTCCCCCAACTCGACAAGTCCTCGCTCGTTTTTGTGCGCTCGCAGACGGCCGTTACGGCTGGGGCACAACAGGTTCGACCAGTGATCCGGCGAGTGGGAGGGCGCTATCTGCCGCAGGCGACGGCGCTGATCGCTCGATTTCAGCACGGAGTCAGTTCCGCGGCCAAAGCTCCCGTGATCGCGGTCGTTGAGTACAACTACGAGGACAATGGTCAAATCCTGGTGCCGGCTGGCACGAAGGCTTACGGTGAACTCACGGGCGCGACGCCACAGGGGTGGGTCACGCTCAAGTTCCATTCGCTGGAGTTTCCGAACGGAGAAGTTGAAGAGATTGCGGGGACCGCTCTCGGGATGCAGCGACAGGCTCTGCGAGGAGACGTGTCGGGCCAGAACCACGGCAAGCGTTTCCTGACACGGGCGCTCACTGGCGTGGGCACGATTGCGGCCTTTGCGGTTGGCGGGAGGGGGCTCACCGGCGGTATCGACAACTCGATCCTCCTTCGCGAGCGGATTGCCTCTAACGTGGCGTTGGCGGGCGAGCAGGAGATGGCGCGCCTGGCGTACCAGCAGAACATCGTCGTGACAGTGCCGGCCAACACTAGGTTTTACTTAGTTTTGAATCAAACGGAAGCGAGGCGGTCGCGTGACGCTGATTCGAAGGCGACCTCGACCACGAGCAAGACAGGGCTGTCCGATCAGGAGTTGCAGGAGATGATTCAGATTCGCAATGAAATCCGCGAGATGAATCGCTTGATGCATGTGAGCGGCGCAAACGCAGGCAGTCCTCCCCCCCAACATTGATCAGCACCGCTCCCGGGAAGTTAAGCGCAACACCGACAGCCGAGATCATGCGTTTGGACCTACATTTCACAGGGACGGAGCTATTCGTCAATCTGGTGCCAAGAGTGGGAGAGATACGGCGATCAGATTTCACGGCATGACATCATGGAAAGGCGAGCCGGGCTCTCACTGTCGCTGACAGTCTCCACACCCTGCGGGCTATCGCTGGCTTCACAAAGACGTAGCCTCATGGTGTTTCCTGCCTAGTTGCGCGGTACGAGTGTGACGAGACAACGAATTCTTAGATAATCGGTTTGATGCCAAGCACGTTGGGACCTGTTGCTTTCCTGAACGTTGATGCAGTCAGGTTTGAAGTAAGCAACTCGGCGAATTCGACCCACACGCACGCCCACATCGCGCTGAGGAGTCCTCATCCTGAATCGTCGCGGAATGTCGTCGGTGGCCGCACACTTCAGTTGGGCGTGCTCTCGCGGCCCCTTAGGACTCAACTACTTCCTGCGATTATGGACGAGTCGGAACCCGGCGAACATCGGTGTTGGAACCAACAGGAGCTCAGCGATAGCCAAGGAGACCGTTTTTGGCAGAACCTCTAAGGAAGAAGAAGCTTGAGGGCGGCAGCATCTATCAACGTCCTCCGAACGTGGAGGCCTCGCTAGACGCTCTTCTGTTGCTACCCATCGACCAATTCGTTCAGCGATGCGCGATTACGAGCCGTGGCGACCCGAAATATGTCCCCTCGGAGTGCCTGCTCCACGTACTGCGGCAAGTCGCGCGCCTTAATAATGGTGATCATTTCGAGGCGCTGTTCGGGTTTTTGAGGCAACGCATCCTGAAGGCGCTTCCTCCGGTCGAGCGTTTCGCACCGGGCGATAGGCGCGCCTCAGAATCGGCAGCGGCAGCAGATATCCGCGACGCCGTGCTGGCGCAGTTTGATCAGATGCTTTGCCGGGATCGCCTTGATTACGAAGAACATCTCGACTTCTTCGAAGTCAGGTTCGACATGGCCATCGCTAAGGCGCGATCGACCGCCCGACGGAAGGTGAAACGGGATGCGGACCGCGACGCACCACTCTACTTGAATGATGAGTCCAACGAGCACACGCGCGAAGTGGAAGCAGCATTCGTTCGACTGCAGAGCGATCCAGTTTACGAATTTGAAGAGTCGGATTACCGGAAGCGGCTTCTCGCAGCGATTGATCTTTTGCCGGATGATCAGCGAAGGGTGATCGAATTGCAACTACAGGACATTCCTATCGATTCATGCGACCCAGACACGGTCACAATGGTCAAGGTTCTCGGGTGTGCAGAAAAGACCGTCCGGAACCGACGAGACCGTGCGCACGCCACGCTCCGCAAGCTTCTCTCGCGTGAAGGGGAAAGCAGATGATCGACCGAAGACTCGCAGAAGACGTACTATATGCGTTTTCGGTCGAACCCAAACACGACCGGCAAACACTCGAGAACTACCTCCTGCGGTATCCCGAACTCGCAGAGGAGCTGATCGACCTCTCTCACGAACTTCGGCTGGTCGCTGAACTCGGGGAATCCGAGGTGCCGACTGACGCGCCCGTTACGGCCACTGCGGAAGCTGCTGAGCGCCGACCCGAAAACCTCTTCAACGACTTCAAGGGAGCTACCTTTGCAGCTCTTGCGAACAGCTTGAATATTCCACGTTCTATTCTGGTGGCGTTCAGAGACCGCTTGGTCGTGCCGGCATCGATCCCAGTACGATTCCTCAATCGTCTCTCAAACGCGATTGGGGCTTCCGTGGACGCCGTCCGGGCTTACTTGGAACAGCCGCCCACAGTGGCGGCGGCTCTCAGCTTCAAAGCCGACCAGAAGCCTTCGGTGCCGGATCAGGTCACCTTCAGCGAGTTGGTGCGGAACACACCTCTGACCGAATCGCAGGAAGCCGAATTGAGGCAGGATCTCTCAGGCGATGACCGGAATTGAAGTTGCTCGGCAGCGGGCGGCGGAACTCCACGAAGCGGCAACTACTCATGGGTACGATCCCGCGAGGCCGTACAGCTTCGCTCTGGCTGAGGCGACGAGACGAGACATCGAAGTTGAGAAGATTCCCAGGAGTGACGTCCGTCTCCGCGGAGGAAGAGCCGTTTACGATCCCGACGCACTCCTAATCCTGCACGAGGATGCAGGCGACGAGTTCACCAATGCCTTTCTTGTGGCGCACGAGATTGGGCATGTGGAACTCGGGGGCGACCGAGAGCAATCAATAGCCGTCGATCCCGATCCCGTGAGGGCAGCGGAATCCGCGCCCATCGGCCGAGAGCGGGTGGTCGATTACAGTCGGCGTGAGCGTCGAGAAGTTCAAGCCGACATCTTCGCCCGCGAGTTTCTCCTTCCGAGACCCCTGGTTCGGCGGCTTCATGTTGAAGAGGGAGCGACAGCGTCCGCCATCTCTGCGAGGTTCCTTGCACCGTTTCCGGTTGTCGTTCAGCAGCTTCTGGATGCCCTGCTTCTGCCGAGCGTCTCTCGAGAAGAAGCGGAGGCGAAGCCTCCCAAGCCGCTGAATGGCGACCAGGAAACCGCCGCGCACCACCTCGGAAAACCCTATCTCGTCGAAGCCGGGCCGGGCACCGGCAAGACTCAGACCCTCGTTGGCCGAGTTGAGTTTCTACTCAGTTCCGGCGTCGACGCAGGGCGCATACTCGTCCTTACCTTCTCGAACAAGGCCGCGTCAGAGTTGACGGACCGGATACTTTCGAAACGGCCGGACGCCGCAGCGATCTGGGTCGGAACTTTCCACGCTTTCGGTCTTGACCTTGTCCGGCGGTTTCACGATCGGCTTGGCCTCCCCTCTGAACCCCGACTGATGGACCGTGCCGAGGCGATTGAGTTGCTGGAAAACGAAATCCCGAAGCTGGGTCTCGTTCACTTCAACGACCTGTGGGACCCATCTCTGAAATTGCGGGAAGTCCTGGCCGCGATTTCCCGTGCAAACGACGAAGTCGTCGACGCAACAGAGTATCGGCGCCTGGCGGAGGCTATGCTGGCGTCAGCAAAGGGCGACGAGGAGCAGACCGACGGAGAGCGCAGTCGCGAAGTGGCCAACATCTTCGCTGCATACGAAGCGCTCAAAAAGAATCTGGGTTGCGTGGACTTCGGAGACCTCGTCTCGGTGCCCGTTCGACTGTGCGAGAACGACGCTGAGGTTCGCGCGCACTTGATGGGGCAGTACGAACATATCCTCGTCGACGAATTCCAGGACGTGAACCGGAGCAGCGTTCGCCTTCTGAAGGCCTTGGCCGGAGATGGGCGGAATCTGTGGGTCGTCGGCGACGCCAAGCAGTCCATCTACCGCTTCCGCGGCGCTTCAGCGTTCAACGTTCAGCGTTTCGGCGTTGACGATTTCCCTGGCGGAGCCCGCGGTCGGCTCACCATCAACTACCGATCATCCGAGGAGATCACGGACACTTTCGTTCAGTTCGCGAAAGCTGACATGAAGGTTGCCGCGGATACCGACGTCACCCTGGTATCCGACCGTGGGCTGAGCGGGTTCAAGCCCCAGTACATCGCGGTGGAAACCGCGGACGACGAAATCGCCGCTGTGGCTCAGAACATCCTCGAACTCCGCGATGCCGGCCATGGGTTTCGGGACCAGGCCCTGCTCTGCTCTGGAGTGGACCGCCTCGGAAAGTTCGCCGTAGGCTTAGAGGCCCTCGGCGTTCCCGTGCTCTATCTTGGCAGCCTGTTCGAACGCGAAGAGATCCGCGATCTCCTGTCTCTTCTGTCGCTCATCGTCGATGGGCGAGCGATGGGACTCGTCCGCCTCGCAGCTACAGTTCCGTTCTCAATGCCACTGGGAGACGTTTCCGCGGTCCTCGCCCACTTGCGCAATCAGCAAGTGAAGGCACTCGAATGGACAACGCAGATCGACAAGATCCCAGGGATATCCGCTGCCGGCAAAGCAGGGCTCGAGAAAGTGGCCGCGATCCTGGCCGGGATTGAGCCCGCAGTGTCACCGTGGACAGCCCTCGCAATGATCCTGCTCGACCGCAGCCGCGTGGCCGCCGAGATAGCCACTGCCGCCGACACCCGCATCCGCTCGCGGGGGATTGCCATCTGGCAGTTCATGAACTTTGTCCGGGGGCCGCGGCGGGGGGAAGCGGGCTATCCAATCAGCAGACTGCTGAACAACATCCGTCGACTCGTGCTGCTCTCCGACGAGCGCGAATTGCGTCAGCTCCCAGCCGCTGCCCAGGGTATCGACGCGGTTCGACTTCTGACGATGCACGGAAGCAAGGGTCTGGAGTTTCCGGTTGTTCACCTTCCCGGCATGAACTCCGACACCCTCCCGCGATCCAGCGGGCTCGGCGCCGGGATAGCACCGCCAGACGGCATGATCGAAGGAGCCGCAGGGCGCGGAAGAGTAGCGCAGCACGAGGCTCATGATGAAGAGCAGGAGTGCCTGTTTTTCGTTGCGCTTTCCCGGGCACGCGATCGGCTCTTCCTGTATTCCCCCACAAAGAAGGCAAACGGCCACGGCCGGCCCCGATCCCGGTTCCTGGACCGCCTTGGGCAAACGGTCCTCTCCAAGAGCGTCAAACCCACACTCAGACTACCGGCCGAACCAGAAGACCGGGCGGTGACGATTCGCTTCGACGGGGCCGTCGCTATCACGGATTACCAACTGGCGCTTTTCGAGCGCTGCCCGCGGAGGTTTCTGTACACGCACATTCTGCGGGTCGGCGGTCGGCGGACTGAAACCGCGTTCATGAAGATGCACGACGCGGTGCAGGAGGTTGTGAACTGGCTGTCGGCAGATGCAGCCGCTGCCCCTTCCGCCGCCGATGTTGATGCCCATTTCACGGAGACGTGGACGGCGATGGGACCGGCCGATCATGGATATAGCGATGAATTCCAGCGGATCGCCCGTCGACTGATTGGCTACTATCTTCAGGGACGCGCAAATCGCGGACGTCGCCCGGTTCCAGTTCTGCGCTTGACCACCGACTACGGCGACATTGTGGTGAAGCCGGACTTGGCGCTTTCTAGTCCGTCGGGCGCGATCACCTTGCGCCGCGTCAAGACTGGGCACGGGTCAAAGAAGGACCCAGACAGCTTGGCTGCGGCCGCCTTCCGGCTTGCAGCCGACGCCCAAGACTGCGGCTATGTGGTCGAACTGTCATTCCTGAGCGACGGAGAGACTACTCCCGTGGAGTTCACGTCGAGGACGTTGGCGAACCGGCGGGCAACGATTGGCGAGGTAATGGGTAAGATCCGCGCCGGGAGGTTTCCCGCTAAGCAGACTGCGACATGCGCGCGATGCCCGTCCTTCTTCATTTGCGGTGTTCTCCCCGACGGTCCTCTTTCCACCAAAGTTTTTTCAGAATGACTTACCGGTTCGGCCGGTGAGCAGCGATTACTCCATTAGGAAGGCAATGAGGCCTTCCGAGAAACGGAGTAACGCATGACAGACAAGACAACACCCCCGACTCATGATGTCGACGACCTCTCCGCCGCAGTGGGTGGAGGGCACCACGCCCACCCGACGCAGGCATACCGTATTGAGGTCGCCGACGAGACCCTTCAATTCCGACCCGTCGAGATCTCTGACCCGGTGCCTCTCGGCCGGCAGTTTCTGGAAGCCGCCGGTGCCCGGCCGGTGGAAGAGTTTAGCCTTGTGGCACTGATGCCGAACGGCGATTTCGAGGACTTGCGCCTCGACGAGACGTTCGATATCCGCGGCTGTGGCGCCGAGCGCTTCATCTTCTTCCGCACCGACCGCTCCTTCAAGTTCACCATCGACGGCCACCAGATGGAATGGGGAAAGGCTCCGATCAGCGGAGCTGTTCTGCGGCGCCTCGCCAACATCCAACCGAGCTACGCGCTCTACCTGGAAGTGCGCGGCGGCCAGGATCGGGAAATCAGCCCGACCGACATCATCGACCTTTCCAAACCCGGCATCGAGCGCTTCATCACGGTGCTGGAACAGACCACGGAAGGCGCAGACGGGCTGCCGATACGAGATCGGGAATACCTGGAGACCCACGGAATTCCCTACCAATTCGCCGTGGACGGCCAGACCTCCGGCGTCGTCCTGAACGGGATGGAGCTTCCGGCCGGGAAGTACAACCATGAAAAGGCAGACGTCCTAATCATATTGCCCGGCGGCTACCCGGATGCCTGCCCCGACATGTTCTTCCTCCACCCGTGGATTCAACTGCGGGAGTCCGGAAGGTATCCCACGGCGGCCGACGTCGCCCACACGTTCAATGGCCATCAATGGCAGCGGTGGTCGCGGCATTCCTCGGACTGGCGGCCGGGCGTCGACGGGCTGCACACGATGGTCGCCCGGTTCCGGCGTGCTGTGGAGACAGCACGATGAACGGGGAACTCGACATCACCATTCTGGACCCGCACTGGCAGCAACTGCGATCTCTCCTCGAGGTGGGGCAGGGGCACGAGGCGTCGGCGTACCTGAAGCTGGGCGTATCCGTGATCGCCGCAGATCCTTGGACCCGCTTGCCGCGGACACGCCTCGTTTCCCACTCCTTCCTCGAAGTCGCCGAGCCGGATCGCATCTCCTCATCGCCGCTTCACGTCACGTGGAGCACGCGCGGGTATATGCGGCTCCTTTCGGAGGCCATGAACGTGGACCTCATGCCCGCCATCGTCCACACCCATCCCGGCGGTTCGGCCTTTTTCTCCGAACAGGACGACGCAAATGAGGCCGAACTCGCTCGAACGGCACGCCTGAAGGGGACACGGGGACTCGCCAGCATCGTGCTCGGCGGTGATGGCTCAGTGGCAGCACGGATATGGTTGCCCAGTGGTGAGATTGCGGTAGCTCAGTCGATACGATCCGTCGGTGGGCGGGTGCAGTCCTGGAGCAGCGGCAAACCGGCCGATGACGCTCCACACCTCGATCGCCAGGCCAGACTTTTCGGCGATAGCTTCAATGCGCAGGTCCGCGCCCTGCGGGTTGCGGTTGTGGGCTGCGGCGGCACGGGAAGCGCTGCGGCGCTGCTCCTTGCGCGGTTAGGGATTGGCCATATCCTGCTGATCGACAAGGACACGCTTGACGAAACGAATCTCAATCGGGTCCACGGATCACGGCGAAATGACGCGACCTCGCCCACGAATAAGGTGGACATCTCCGAGCGCGAGATCCTGGCTGCGGGCCTCGGCACTCGCGTTGCGAAGGTAGTCGGATGGGCCGGTGAGCCGGAACTGCGGGATGGTCTGAAATCGTGCGACTTCATCTTCGGTTGCACCGACGACCACTCCGGACGACTCCTCCTGAACCGCCTGGCCTATTTCTATGGGATCCCCGTGATCGACGTCGGTCTGAGGATGCGGCCCGTGGCCGGAGGGCATGATATCTTCGGGCGCGTCACGACACTCGTTCCGGAGCATCCGTGTCTGCTGTGCGGAAAGGTCATCAACGCGCGCCGCGCAGGTGAGGAGTCGCTGGAACGCTCCGATCCTGACGAGTTCCACAAGCGCAAGCAGGAGGCCTACGTTATGGGCGCAGGCGACCCCGCTCCGGCGGTCGTCACATTCACCACCGAGATGGCGTGCGTCGCCGTCGACGAGTTGATCGCGGCCCTTACCGGGTTCCACGGTAAAGACGGCATGATCCCCAACCGTGCGCGCCGCTTCCACGCAAGAGACGACCGTTTCCTTGCCGTTGCCCAGCTCCCGGGATGCCCTCTATGCTCACAGGAGCACTACTGGGGCAGGGGCGACATCCAGCCGTTCCTTGATGTCATCGGGTGACCCATGCCAACAATTCTCAGCCGATTGCTGCGGAAGCTCCATCTCCTTCGTTTTGACTTCTTGGTGGTCACCTGCACGACATACCCGGAAGCGCGCCACGTACGGCCCGGCGAGATTGTGGTCGTTCAGGATGGATCGATCAGGAAGTGGGCGTGTCTGCTATGCCCTGGTGGCTGCGGCGCACTGCTGTCGTTGTCGCTGAACCCCGCCCGGCGCCCGTCCTGGTCTATCGAATGGGACTTCTGGCGGCGACCTTCGATCGAGCCGTCGATACACCAGACGACGCTCTGCCAGTGCCACTTCTGGATCAAAAAGGGGTGCGTGCGCTGGGCCTCATCGAAGAGGTAGGCCGTGTAGATGACTGCGCCTAAGGTGCCTTCAGCCCAAGGTCGACTCTAGGTCGTCGAGGGGGGACTCGTCGGTTGGCGTTAATAGAGCTTCGCCTATCTCGGCTCCGAAATCCTTTTCTCTCATCAGTTGTCCGCTGCAGATTGCCGAACCCTAGATCCTCGGTTGCTCGTCGATATACTTCGTGCCGGCTCCAGGGATCGCATGGCCAGCGTTTGGCCCCAGTCGCGGCATTCCTTTGCAGCGATTCTGCAGCTTTGATCCATGGTCCGAACGCAACCCGCTTGGAGGTGTAGCCGACTCGCGGAATTGCCTGCGACAGCGACTCCGCCGGTCTTCAATCCAGGGGTGGTCGCCAAGGGTCGATTCATCGGCAGGCTTTACAGCCTCTGAGTTCTCTCGGTCTGTTTCCGAGACGCGGGGAAGCGGTTATTCTGGGGGTGTCTGGAAGGAATACTCCGCATGCCGCGAGCGGTCGGCTCCGAAGCTGGGAATTGGGGGCTGGCGTACTGGGTGGGCCAGCGCTTGCGCCGGGGTGTGGATGGGCTCGCGGAGGAAGCTGCATTTCTGCAGGGGCGGGTCCGGGGAGCGACTAAAGCACAACGCCTTTCGTGGCTATGGCGGTGTGGGATCGCGATTACGCTGCTCGCTGCTGAAATCGCTGTTCTCACCATCTCCAACTCGAAAGCGGGCAACCCGCTCGCGCTCGTGACGAGTTGGCTCACGTTGGTGCTGATGCCAAGGCCGGTGCCGAGACTGATTCTCGTTACCGGCAGACTTCTCGTGGCGATCTTCACGGCCGCGAGCCTTGCCTCTCTGATCTCGTGGGCTGCTTCGGAGTATTCAGGGCTCCGCCCGTGGTCAAGCGTGCTGACGTTGGTCAACGTCGCTGTGTGGTTAGGAATGACGGTCTGGGCGCTGGCTGGTTTCAGGCGTCAGCATCCCCGTCTGACTATCTCGGCAACTTCGGGAACGGAAGTCGCAGCGAGTGTGCCGGTGGACGCAGAACGCAATGTCCCT
>CAADGY010000413.1 GCA_900696665.1 uncultured Acidobacteriota bacterium | reverse complement strand
GCGAGTGCAGAAATGGATGTCCTGCGGCAGCCCATAGTAGGTTTCCGGAGAGGGGCTGTCAGGAGAGTATTTCTCCAGGTCAACTGCTTGCGGGTACTTGATCACGTCCATGAAATCACCAAATGTAAATTGAGAAAATCACCAGCAGGTCAGCCCGCCGTCAACGATCAGATTCTGGCCTGTGACATAACTTGAAGCGCCCGATGCCAGGAACAGCAGTGCGGACTCCATTTCGCCCGCCTGTGCCATGCGCCCGAGCGGAACGCGCGCCGAGTAGCGTTGGCTGAAGACATCGTTCTGCCCGCTTTCGACGCCACCCGGTGTCAGCGTATTGACGCGTATCCCCTTGTCGCCCCAATACGCAGCCAGGTACTTCGTCAGCCCGACGACAGCCGCCTTCGATGCGGCATAGACGGCAGGCGTGTTGATCTGCCGCCCGAGATATAGCGAGCCATCGTAGATCCGTTGATCTGGAGCAACCACCCCGTAGATCGACGCCGTCTGGACGATGCTGCCGCCCCTCCCCTGCGCCAGCATCTGCCGGCCGACCGCCTGCGCCATCAGGAACATGCCGTCAATGTTGACCGACATGACCTCACGCCAGGTACTCAGCTTGTAGGTCTCGAGCGGCTCGAAGAACTCCTTCAGGTCGCCGGTCTTGGTCGCCGCATTGTTGTGTAGGATGTCGATGCCGCCAAAGCGCTCCACGACCCGTACAACCGCCTCCGACACCTGCTCAGGATCCGCCACATTGCACGGCAGGGCGAGCAATTCCGCTCCCGTTACCGCCTCGCGAACCGCCTCCGCCGACGCGCTCGCCGCCTGGGCATCGAGGTCGAGCACCGCAACGCGGGCACCATGCGCCGCCAAAACCTGACAGAAACCCCTGCCGAGAATGCCGCCACCGCCAGTCACAACGGCTGTGCGACCCGTCAGGTCGAAAGGATTTCCGAGTTGCGCCATAGCTATATTCTTCCCCATGAATTCACGAATCCAGTCGAGCAGTACTCCCCGGAGCCAGGGCGCGAGCCTGGGTCAACAGCCGCATGATGAGCACTGTTTCGGCCGGTTCAATAGACGGAACACCCGTTTGCGCCATGGCAAAGAAATGTTCAAGCGTGCGCCGGAAGGCGCTGAAATTGTCGTGCAGATCGAAATGACAGTGGCTGAGGTCTCCGAACACGCTCAGATGAAACGTTTTCCCTACGTTCCCGAGGCAGTCGAGATGGAAGGGAACGCCGTTCTCGAAACGCAGAAGGAACGAATCATGCGGCGCTTCGAGGCGGGTGATGGCCACAGGCCGCGCGAAGGCCCCGCCCAGGCTCGCCACTGCCTCGATCAGGTGAATCCCGTATTTTTCAGGGCCGTTGAGAACTGCTCCCGCGACCAACCGGATCGGCCCGGTCGCAGGCTCCGGCACGCGCAACGGATCGATTTCCGCGGCATAGCGCAGGCCTGAACAGGACATAAGCTTCCCGTTCTCCAGGTACGGGATGAATGCGGCCAACTCGTCGGCATCCAGGGTCAGCGGCTTATCGACGAACACCGGAATGCCACGACGCAGGAACGGCATGGCAAATTCGGCATGCGACTCCCAGTCGTCCCGAGCGACGATCAGCGCATCGACCGCTTCCAACATTTCCGACACGTCGGCGCAGGCGTTCTCGATGCGGCAGGCTGCGCACAGCCTGGCGGTCAGCGCCGGATCCTGTGTCCAGGCATGCGTCACACCGACGTCGCCTAGGCCAAACCGGTCGGCTGGCTGCCTGCGGAGGTAGTCGTGGATCACCGGCCAGCCCGCTTTGGCGAAGGCCGAATCGTCGTAACCATTGACGATCGCCGAAAAGGAGAACGGATGTCCGTTGCCCTCGCTGAAGCCGATGATGCCCGTACGAATCACCATACCGCCCAACCACCGTCAACGCAGAGATTCTGCCCCGTCATGTAGGCCCCCGCATCCGTACACAGCAACACCGCTGCGCCCTTCAATTCATGCGGACGCCCGATCCGGTTAAGTGGGTTCTTGGCCGCAAGGCGGGCGATAAAGTCGGGATTCTCTTTCTGCGTACTTTCAAAAGGAAACGGACCCGGGCTGATGCAGTTGGCGCGAATCCCGTGTGGAGAAAGAAAGCTGGATAGATACTTTGTGAGCTGGATCACCCCCGCCTTGGCCGCACCGTAACTAGGCGGGTTGGCGAAGCGCTCACTATCGTACATACGATAATCGGGAGCGACATGACCGTACATGGATGCGATAGTGAGTATGTTGCCGCGCCGCTCCTTGAGGAGTGGAACTGCCGCCTTGATGGTGCGGAACACCCCGTTCAGACAGACTTCGATGTCGTTGTTCCAGTCTTCATCCGAAATCGACTCGAAGGTGTTCTTTCGCCCGGACCACCCGCTATTCACCAGGATATCCAGGCCGCCACCGGTGATTTCGCCAACCTGCTCCAGCAGCGTATTGATCGAGGCCGGAGAGGTGATATCCACGCCCAACGCGTGTGCTGTCACGCCGGGAAATTGCTGGCGCAAGGTGGAAACGAATTCGCCGCAACGCGCTTCGTTGCGGCTGGCGACGATCACTTCGGCGCCAAGTTCGGCGAATGCATAACTGATCTCGCCGCCAAGAAGGCCCGAGCCGCCAACAACCAGGGCGGTGCGTCCCTTCAACGAGAACAGGTCCGCCAGGCGTGGTACTGATTCAGGATTGGAGTATTGCATTGGCGATCACAAAGTCCTTAAGTGTATCGATATCTATCACCGAGTCCGCCGGAACGATCTCGGCCCCCATCTTGCCGAATAATATGTTCGGGATTCCCGCCGGAAGACGGTCCGGGAAGAAGGCATAAACCGCTCCATTCAGCTGATACGCCGGCGTCAGCAACTGCCGAGGTTTCCAGGGAACCGCCCCGGGAATAAAAGGCTCCGGCATACCCTCCGAAATTCGCCAGGCGCGCTCCGGATTGATCTCGGCATCGTGAAAAGTGGCAATGGAGTCCAAACCTTCATCCACCAAGCGGTGAAGACAGCGGCTGACCAGCTCCGGCGTTCTGAATGGGGAGGTTGCCTCCAGCAAGACCAGTATTTCCGCTTGCTCGCCTTCCGACCGGAGCTGTCCCCAAAGATGCCGGAGCGTGTCCGCCACCAGCGCAGTATCGGTTGCCAGCTCGGCAGGCCGACGATAGACCTCAGCGCCGAACTCACGCGCCGTAGCGGCTATGCGTTCATCGTCCGTGGACACGATCACCCGGTCGATCTCGGGCGTTTTCAATGCGCATTCTATGGGCCAGGCGAGCAAAGGCCTTCCCCCAAGAAGATAGAGATTCTTGTAGTGAACCGACTTGCTCCCTCCGCGGGCAGGTGTCACCGCAATGACACGACGCCCCTCAATCATCTGATTCACCAGTCGCGTGAATTCGGCGCGCCCAGGCCAAGTCCTCCTTGCTTCCGATGTCTATCCACTCCTCAGTAATATGGTGATACCGGACATCGAGGCGCGAATCGATCAGCTTTCTGAAGAGATCCGGCATGTCCAGATACTTCCCGGGCGTTAAAAAATCGAGCGCCTCCGGCGCGAAAACATAGATGCCTGCGCTAATGAAGTGGTAAAGCGTCGGCTTCTCCTCAATGGAGTGAATCCGTCCTTCATTCACCGTCAGGCATCCATAAGGAACCGTATAGGCATATTCCCGCGCCCCCATGACTGCCTTGGCTCCCTGCTTGCAGAGATCAACCATGGCGCGAACATTGGTGCCGGTCAGCAAGTCGGCATTCATCACGACGAAAGGGTGTTCCGGGCGCTCAAAGCCGGCCAAAGCGCCCGCCGTACCCAAGGGCTCGTCCTCGCGGAGATAACTGATTTCTATACCAAGCCGGCTGCCGTCTCCGAAATACTCCTCGATCATGTGCCCGAGGTAATTGATGGAGATATGGAAACGCTGAAATCCCTGGCCAATCAGGCCTTCGATGACCCGCTCCAGTACAGGCTTGCCGCCGATCTTGATCAAAGGCTTGGGAACATTTTCAGTCAAGGGGCGCAGTCGTTCGCCGCGTCCGCCGGCCATCAACACCACAGAATTGGGCAGAGGGGACACATCGTCCGGCTCGTCGAGGAAAAAGATGTCCACGACCCTGCCGGCACTGTCCACCTCCGGCAGGTGGCGAATCACGGCATGGCGCATCTGTTCGCGGATTTCGACACGATTCTCGTGTTGATGCGTGACCCTTGGATTGCGGTTCATGATCAACTCGACAGGCGCATCGGCACCCAGGTCGGCAAGTATCGACCGGCGGATGTCTCCATCGGTCACCGTCCCGAGCAGCCTGCCTTCGGGATCGCACACCAGCACGAACTTGATCTCCTGGCTTTGGATAACGCGCGCAGCATCCCTGATCGGCGCCGAAGGCGGCAGGGTGAGCTGTTCGATTACCTTGCGGGTCGGCATGTCGATGCTCCGCTCAGGCCCAGGGGAAACGCTTGTTCGCGTATTCGCCCAGGTCGTCGACCCGCACCATTCCGCTGCCCTGCTCCGCTGAGCGCCACGCCGCAGCCAATGCCGCAACCGCATTGCGTCCTGACCGGCCATCCGGATAATCCTTGCCCTTGAGCAGCGCCTCGATCACCGCCTGCGTCGGTCCGACGTTATCTGCTTGCGGAAAGCGCACCTCCCAGCGATCCCATGGCATGCCGTAGCGCGTGACCGGCATATCCCGATGCTCGGGTTTGCGGGCAGTGGCGTAATAGACACCTTCAAGCTCATCGACGAAGATGTGTCCATATCGGGCAGCATAGGTAACGGTCATGCCGTGCCCCTGATCCGCTCCGATACTCATCATCAATCGCCGGCCGTCGGCAGTCTCAAAACGCATCTCGCCGGCCTGGTCGGAAAATTGTGGCCCGCGAGGATTTTTCAGGGCTCCGGGGGCAAACCAGGCAGTAGCACTGACAATGTCGCTGCCGCATAGCCAGCGCAGTGCTTCGCAGTAGTGGGATCCGTTCATCGACAAGCCAAAGCAGCCAGCCACGACGTTCATGCTTGCCAGGGGGCCGAACCTGCCCGAATCGAGTTCGCCCTTGATCCGGGAATACTGATCCATGAATCGCATCTGGTGGTTCACCGCCAGGCGAGTACCGGACCGTTCGCACGCTGCAATCATCGCATCGCAATCAGCGACCGAAGTTGCCATCGGCTTTTCGCACAGAACAGCGCGGGCGCCCGCGGCGGCGGCCTGCTCCACCAGGGTGCGATGCGAGTCGGCAGTAGTCGCGATCAACACCAGGTCCGTACCCGGATTTGCGGCAAACAATGCGGAAGAATTACCAAAACAAGCGCTGGCATCGACACCCGCCTCCGCCGCTGCCTTGGCAAGATTTTCTGAATTCTGGTCACAAAGGCCGACCGGCTCGAGCCCGAGGTTGCGGGCGGCGCGCAGATGGGCCAGGCCCATTCGGCCAGTGCCGACTAATAAAAAGTGTGTGCTCACGATTTTAGTTGGATAAGAATCAGGATCCCCTTTGCAGAACAGTCCTAAGATCAGTTCAGGAATGGCCGCTCTTTCAGGGAAATCTGGTGTCCCAGCCACTCCCCGAAAACTCGATGACCCTGTTGATTGAAATGGGTAATATTATAAAATAAATTCCGGTTTTCGCTGAATTCATCCAATGACAAACAAATGACCGCGCCATGAGAACGGCATACATCCCATGTAACTTCCATTTGCCGTTTGACTGCGGCACGATCTGCGCCAGCCTCATCGACGCCGGGCAAATAGATCGGGGAAATAAAAATGAACACCTTCCTGGAGATACCGGCAATTTCATCCAAAAATGCACGTAAATCCCGGCGATATTCTCTTTCTATATTCTTGAATTTCTCCTCACTAGCAAAATAATTTGCATCTACTTTGGTTATCTGGATTTCCTGATCCCTCTTTTGATACGCCTCATCATCCCACAATAGCGGAATCCAACCAGTACCAATCGGCCTCCTGAATACAAAAGAAAAATATCCCGGAAGCACCGCTTCAGAACTACCCATGCATTTCCTTTTCCGCGGAGCATCCTCTGGATGGATCTGGCGAATCGAGTTGACCAACGGGATTTCCACGACGAGCACATCGGGCATTAAGTCTCTCGAAACAACAAGCGGGCAGAGCAAATACTCGCGGATTCCCCAGATATCCGCACTGTAATAGCTCATGTTCGAGACATTCCAGCCCTTCATCCTCTCAGAGAACACTCTGGTAAAAATGACGGGCTCCTGCCACGGATAACCATAGGTCATCGAAGACCCGATAAAGGCGATGGTTGGCTTCGCCAGATCGCGACGCGCATTGGCCTGCCAGAACGCATGCAGGAATGGTTCCCAATCCTTTGCCCGGCTGGCGATCTTGGTTAAATCCGGAAGCCGATGGTCGTAGAAACGCTCGAAACCGTAGGCAACCAGAGAACTCCACACCGCATGTGCGGAGAGAAAGGCAGCGAGGACACCTATTGCCAGCCTGCCCACCTCAACAAGTCCTCTCAAAAATTGAAATAGATGAACTCACTCTTCACATAGCCGATGCTTGCAAAGGACAGATAGAGCGCCACACCGACCACGCACGTATAAACCCAGCCCGCAGCAACATCAGACTTGTGCCCTCCCATAATCACCGCACCCCCGCCGCGCCTCAGTCGGCGAACGTAGCGAACGAATGTCTGCGTGTTGGGAGCGCACCAGCACCACAGGTGGAGCCCGACCAACGAAATCCAGAGTACGAGGTACAAATTGATATCTGGAAAAACTCTGGAGTAGGTACGAACAAACGGATTTAGCATCGCACCGATCATCTTGAGCGCTACCGGGAGCGATTCCGCCCGAAACGGAACCCAGAGCAGCGTGACGCAAGTCGCAGTAAGCCCCCAGGCCACGCAGTTGTACGCTTTGCGAGCCATCGGAGATCCCGCAAGAAGACTTCGCAGTCTGCCCGGCATCGCCCGACTCCACGCATGGTTGATCACGACTAGAACACCATGCGTGACACCCCAGGCTATGAACGCCCAGGCCGCGCCATGCCAGAGGCCCGTCAGGAAGAAGACGATTAAGATGAATGCAAGTTGTTGTCGTCTGCCACGCCGATTGCCTCCGAGGGGGATATACACATAGTTCCGGAAGAAGGACGAAAGCGTGATGTGCCATCTGTGCCAGAATTCAATGATGTTGGCGGCCTTGTAGGGTGAATTGAAATTCACCGGCAGGCGAAATCCGAACATCCGACCCAATCCGATTGCCATATCGGAGTAGCCGGAAAAGTCGAAATATAGTTGCAGCGAATAGGCTGCAGCACCAAGCCAAGCGTCCTTGGCACTGATCACTGTATCGGACCTCACCGCGTAAGTGAAGACGGCATTTGCGAAGGGCGCAAGCGAATCCGCAATCACCACCTTCTTGAATAACCCGATGGCGAATATCAGCAGTCCGATCTTGAAGCTCGCCGTTAGGTAACCGGCAAGCCGTGGCCGGCGGCGCACCTGCCAGGCGATGTTCTCGTATAGGACGATCGGCCCGGCGATGAGGTGAGGAAAGAACAGCACGATAAAGGCATGCGTCTCCAACCGCGCTGGCTGCTCGT
>CAADGY010000412.1 GCA_900696665.1 uncultured Acidobacteriota bacterium | reverse complement strand
CAGGCGAAAGCCAAGCTGAACGCCCGGCTGTTGATGGCCAATCTTGTCCTGGGGATCGGGGTACTCTTACTAAGTGGGTTCTCCACCGCGCTCGCATCCTGAGGCCAGGGATGCGAGCGTGGTGGGCCATTCGCACAGACGGGCGTTCCCCTCTCACCAGGCAGGGCGGCCTCACAACTTTCAGTGTCCTCGATGCGGACCGGCCAGGTGGAACCGAGCGGGAATTCTTAACATAATAAAGACACACAAGCGTTGTATCCCCGCACAGACCGATGCGCATATCGATGCACGTCTAATCATCGACACCACCAAACCCAGGAACTGCATCTTGCTCGCTGATCCATAGATCGCTTGACTCCAGAAGCTATTTCACATACTATAGAATTGTCAACTGTTAACAGTTAACTATTTGGAAAGGTGTGTTGTGAGCACACTCGACCAGTTCAAGCAGAGCACTCTCCGTCAAACCATCTGGAAGACCATCCGTGAAGCCATTCTGCGGGGCGAGCTGGCCCCTGGTTCTCCCATCAACCAGGCGAGCCTGGCCGCTCGCTTCGGGGTCAGTCGCGGCCCGCTGCGCGAAGCCCTCAGCTCGCTCGAGAAGGAGGGGTTAGTCACCAACATCCCCTACCGTGGGACGTTTGTCGCCGACTTCGATGACCGGATCATCACCGAAACGTATAGCGTTCGCCGTGTCCTCGAAGCCTTTGCTGCGGAGCTGGCAATACAGAATGGCACGGCCCAGCAGATGGCGGAGCTGCGCGACATTTTTTCCGAGATGGCCGAAGTAGCGGCCGAGCAGGATATGGAGAAATTCCACGAACTGGATCTACAGCTTCACCGGCATATCTACTTAATGGCAGATCACGAGCTGCTGCTGCAAATGTGGAATGCGATTGAAACCAACGTCAAGAGGGGGATTTTCTTCGGGCAGTTTCGCCTCTACACGCCAAGCGAGTTGTTGGATGCGCATCTCCGAATTGTCGAAGCTTTCGAGGTGCGCGATGTCGAGGCGGCAAAGCGCGAAATCGATACCCATATCACTGACGGATGCGCGCGGTTGATCGCGCAATGGAGTGCCACACAAAGATAGTCTCGCCGCAGACAGAAAGGACAATAACGCGTGAACACTCTCGATGCACTACTGGGACGGGTTCTCATTCCGTTCGTGACGCCGTTCAAAGAGAATGGCGAGATCGATCACCAGACCCTCGGCGAGCTGGCCGAGATGGTCATCGAGCGCGGCTTCTGCGACTCGGTGATTGTCGGGGGGACAACCGGCGAGTTCATCTCGATGACGTACGACGAGCGGCTGAGCCTCTTTCGGACCGTGAAAGAGGCTGTGAACGGCCGTGTGCCTGTGGTTGCCGGGACGGGCGCGGCGTACACCCAGCACGCGATCAGGCTGACAAAAGAAGCCGAGAAGCTGGGGTTTGACGTCGCCATGGTCGTAGCGCCCTACTACCTCAAGCCAACGCAAGAGGGTGTCTACCGGCATTTCAAGGCCGTTGCCGAGTCCACCAACCTTCCCATCTTGCTCTACAACATCCCGCTGTTCACCGGCACGAATATCGATCCTGAGACGCTGATTGCGCTTAGCCAGATCGATAACATCCTCGGCGTCAAAGAAGAGGCCGGCATCAATCCGCTGCAGTCATCGGATTATTACCTCGGCACACCCGACCGGTTCAAAGTCTTTTCCGGCGACGACATGATGGTCCTTCAAACGCTGTCCCAGGGGGGTGTCGGCGTGGTCAGCGGCGGATCGCAGGTCATTGGCGACCGCATGAAGAAGATGATCGACCTGTTCTTGAAAGGAGACGCTATCGAATCGACGAGAATCAGCCTGGAGTTGTATCCCTTCTTCAAGTCGCTTAACCAGAATGGCCGCGTCAATCCGATCCCGATTCTGCGGGCGGCAATCGGCATGACCTGGAAAGAGGTCGGTGATCCGCGGCTGCCTCTAGTGCCTGCCACCGACGAAGAGCGCAATCATGTTCGCAGTGTGCTAGAGCAAATGCACGTTTCCCTCGCGGAGACGCCCGTTTAAGGCCCCAGGGAACCAACGAAAAAATATTCAGCAGGAGGCAAGGATGAAACCAAGACTGGCCGTTTTCCTCAGTGTCATGATGCTCCTGGCCGTTATGTTCAGTTCGGTCGGGGTCTCTCCAAGCTTGGCGCAGGAAGGTGAGTTTGACTGGCGCCGCTATGAAGGCACGACGCTTCGGGTTCTGTGGCCCAACACTGCGTGGACCGATTTTATTCTTGAAGAACTGCCCGCTTTCGAGGAACTGACGGGCATCGACGTCAACATGGAAACCTTCGTCGAAGATCAGCTTCGGCAGAAACTCACCGTCGAGCTGATTGCTGGCAGCGATGACATCGACATCTTCGGCTCGATGACTATTCAGGAAGGCTTCAAGTATCACCAGGCGGGCTGGTACACCACGCTCGACGACCTGATCAACGATCCCACGCTCACCAACCCGGACTTCGACTTCGAAGACTTCTCCGATGGCGCGATTTCGCTGGCGACGGTCAACGGCGATCTGATCGGCATTCCCACCTATTCGGACGCGCAAATCATGATCTACCGGCCGAGCATCCTGGAAGCGGCCGGGCTGGAAGTTCCGACGACCTTCGAGGAAACGGAAGCCGTCGCCGCGGCGCTCAACGACCCCGACAATGACTTCTACGGCTGGATCAACCGGGGCAAGGGAGCGGCTGCTACCTCCGTTTTCTCGTCCGTGCTGTACGGCATGGGCGGCGCGTGGACCGTGGACGGCCAGCCGGCCATCAACACCCCGGAAGCCATCGCCGCCTTCGACTGGTGGGGGAGAATGCTGCGCGAATACGGCCCGCCCGGCGCGGTCAACAACAGCTGGCCGGAGAACGTGCAGCTGTTCACCAGCGGGAAAGGCGCGCTGTGGACCGAGAGCGGACAGGCTGCCGCCACCATTCTCGACCCTGAGCAGTCGGGGGTAGCCGACGATGTCAGCTTCGCGGTGGTGCCCGGCGGAAAGCCTTACGCCTATGGGTGGGTCATGAGCATTCCGCCGAATGCCCCGAACCGGGAAGCGGCCTGGTACTTCATTCAGTGGGCGACGAGCAAGGAAAACTCCCTGAAAGCCAAGCTGCTCGGCATCCCTGCCCCGCGCACGTCTTCCTGGGAAGACCCGGCGTTCACCGAGAACGACCCGCACCCTGATTTGACCGCAGCCATGCGGGAATCTCTACAGCTTGCGATGCCCTACATGAATCCGCACATCGTGAACGTTCAGCCCTGGCGTGATGTGGTCGGTCAGGTGATCGTCGATGCCATCGAAGGCAAGGACATCGTGGCCTCGGCGAACGCCGCCCAGGCGCAGCTTGAGGAGCTTTTGAAGCAAGAGCAGTAAAAAAGGTGCGACTCGCCTGGGGGGACTGGCTGCAATCCCAGCCAGTCCCTTCGCGCAATCGCAGCCCGATTCGAAGAACACAGAACTCAGGGCTTATGGAATGGCACAGAGTGTGTTTGGACGGCAGTTGAATAGTTTCATAAGCGCGAGACGCCTAAAAACGTCCTCGCTGCGGCGTGGCCGGCTGATCGCATCGTGGCTGTTTCCTCTGCCCGCGATTCTGGTGGTCGCCGTCATGCTCGCCTATCCCGTCGGCTACACCGTCTGGCTGAGTCTTCACGATCTCTCCCCTTTCAACCTGGAAAACCCCGAATGGATCGGCACTGAGAACTACGCGGCTCTGCTGAAAGACACCCGTTTCCATGCCGCGCTTGAGCGAACAGCGTATTTTACGCTGGGCGCGCTGGCGCTTCAGGTGGCGCTTGGGCTGGGGATGGCTCTGCTGTTTAACCATAATTTCGTAGGAAGAGGGGTGGTACGGACGCTGTTTCTCCTGCCGATGGTCGCCACGCCCGTAGCCATGTCCTTGATCTGGATGCTGATCCTCAACCCGGTCGATGGCGTCGCCAACTGGATACTGGAAACGCTCGGCCTTCCGCCGCAGCTCTGGCTGAATTCAGCCGATTCGGTGTTGCCCACGCTCATCCTCATGGACACCTGGCAGTGGTCTCCGCTCGTCATGCTGATGATCCTGGCCGGCATGACCGCCCTGCCGCACGAGCCGTTTGAGGCCGCGGCGATTGACGGCGCCTCGTGGTGGCAGAGCTTTCGGTTTCTGATGCTGCCGATGCTGCGGCCAACGATCATGGTCGCCTTGATGTTCCGGTCCATCGACTGTTTGAAAACATTCGACATCATTTACGGCACCACGCAGGGAGGGCCGGGCTTCGCCTCGGAGACGCTGAACCTTTATATCTACAAGACCGGCTTCGACTACTTCCGATTAGGGTACGCAGCGGCGGCGCTGGTTGTCTTCTTCACGCTCGTGCTGAGCGTCAGCCTGCTCCTGATCATTCTGCGCCGCCGGACGGAGGCAGCCGCATGAGATCGCAAAACCCAAGACGCGAGCGAGCAGTCTGGAAACGAAGCCTGTTCTACCTCGCGCTCACGCTACTCACGCTGTTTTTCCTGTTTCCCATCATCTGGATGGCGATGGCTTCGTTCAAGACTCAGGTCGATAACCTGGCGACCCCGCCGGTGGTGCTCTTTGAGCCTACTCTGGAGAACTATCGCGAAACCTTTATCCGCAATCCTTTTCCACGCTACACCTGGAATAGCTTTGTGGTCGCGGCGGCCTCGACGGCGATCGGCGTGGTCGTCGGTGCTCCCGCCGCCTTCAGCATTGCGCGGTACAGACAGCGCGGATTGGCGGTCGTCATCCTGGCAGCGCGCATTATGCCCGCCATCAGCTATCTGCTGCCGTGGTATATTCTCTTTCTGCGGCTCAAGATGGTCGGGACGTACGAGTCGCTGATCGCGACGCACCTCACGGTTGGCCTCCCCATCATCACCTGGATGTTGATCGGCGCGTTTGAGGAACTGCCCGCCGAACTTGAGGACAGCACGCTGGTGGATGGCGGCTCCATTCTGACCGTCTTCCTGCGCGTGGCGCTTCCGCTTTCCGCGCCCACGATCGCCGCCGCGTCGATCATCGCGTTCATCTTTTCCTGGAACAACTTCCTGTTCTCCATCATTCTCGCCGGAGCCGCCACGCGCCCTCTGCCCGTCGCAGTCTTTAACTTCGTGTCGTATCTGAATATCAATGTCGGCGGGCTGGCCGCCGCCGCGACCGTGATCACCGGAATTCCAATGCTCCTTGCGCTCCTCGCCCAGCGCTATATTGTCAGCGGATTGACCATGGGCGCTGTCAAAGGCTGATTTCGTTCCGCACCGCAATAGGATTTGGGATGAACCCTCGCGAACGCTTACAAAGGGCGCTGAACCACCAGGAGCCTGATCGTGTGCCGATGGACCTCGGCGCGACCCGGAACTCCGGCATCACCATGCCCGCTTACCGGCGGCTGGTGGAGTCTCTCGGCCTGGCGCTTGAGACGCAGCCGCTTGGCACAACCGGGAATTCCCGCGTGCTCGGCGTCGCGGCGATCGATGAGCGTGTCCTGGAGAGGCTTGGCGTTGACGTTCGAGGCGTGTTTTTAGGTCCGCCGGATAACTGGGCCGATATTGAGCTGCCGGATAACGCCTTTCAGGACCCGTGGGGCGTGGTCTGGAAGCGCCCCCCCACCTCGCTCTATTTTGACCCTGTGAGGTTCCCGCTTGCTGGTGAAATCAGCCTCCATGATGTTGTGCGTTATCCCTGGCCGGATGTTGCAGGAGACGCCGGATACACGCGCGGACTCCGCGACCGTGCGCTGTGGCTGCACGAGCGCACGGAGTACGGGATCGTCCTGCATCTTCAGGACATTTGCGTACATTACGGCCAGTGGCTGCGTGGATACGAGGACTGGTATACCGATTTCCATCTGAACCCCGGAGTTCTGACCGCCATCATGGACGCCGTCTTGGAGCGGCGGATGGCGGTTGCCGAAAGCGCGATTGCGGCTGTTGGCGATATTGTCGATGTCATCAGCTGCTCGGATGACGTTGCCGACCAGCGCGGTCCGATGGTCTCGCCGGACACCTATCGGAAGTTCATCAAGCCCCGGCACCGCCGCTTCTTTGACATGGTCCATTCGCGGTCGGATGCGAAAGTGCTGTTCCACTCTGACGGCTCATTGCCCAAACTGCTTCCTGACTTCATTGAAATCGGGATTGACTTCATTAACCCGGTTCAGGTCAGCGCCGCCGGTATGGACGACACCGCTCGCCTGAAGCGGGAGTTCGGGCAGGATATCGGTTTCTGGGGCGCCATTGACAACGTGCGCGTGCTTCCCTATGGCACGCCCGACGATGTGCGCGCGGAAGTGCAGCGGCGAATTCGCGATCTAGGCCCAGGCGGGGGATACGTGCTGGGGGCTGTCCACAACATCCAGCCGGATGTCCCCCCTGAAAACATTGTTGCGCTCTTCGATTCAGCGCGGGCCTACTGACCAGTCGAGCAGATTAGACGCTATCAGCCTGAGCTGAAGGCAGCGCTATTCGGGGCGGATGTGTGTCAGCCCGTCACATCCCAAACATATCGCAAGCCGATCAGTTCGTCGTTGCGGCCAGAAAGTCGCGGAAAGTGATCAGCTTGCGCCAGTCGAGGTGGAAATAGCCCAGGGGATAGGATTTGAAACGCTGCTTGGCCGGTTTATTGCATATCTCGGACAAGCGACTGATTCCGTGCCGCTGCGGACAGCGGTGTTGACTTGAGCGTGTCAGATGGGGGATAGTGCGCTGCAACGCATAGAGGCAGTCATCCAGCGAGAGTAAGGTGGGCTTGCGAAAGGCGACAATCAACATTTCGTCCTCGGCGCTCAGCCCCGTGGAGAGGCGCTGTTTGGGGTCCATTGGCTCGTCCTGAACAGT
>CAADGY010000411.1 GCA_900696665.1 uncultured Acidobacteriota bacterium | reverse complement strand
GGCAATTCCCCTCTCCCTTCCAGATGAGTTGCTGGAAGAGGTCCAGGCAACGGCCCAAGCGGCCGGGCTTTCTCAGCAGGACGTGATGCGACAGAGCATCCAGGCCGGACTGCCCAAAGTTCGTGAACAGTTTGCGGCGGTTCCTGGCCGGATCACGAACGTTGATCCGTTGCCGGCTGATGTGCTGGCAAAGCTCTATCACGAGCGCGAAGAGGACGGCGAAGCCATCGGCAGGATGATTGCCGCTCAAGCGTTCCCGAAATGAAGCCCTGGGAAATCTGGACGGGACCGCTTCATGGACCGGGACATCCAGTTCTCTTGGTGTCCAACTCGGAGCGATGTGAACGCAAAAGGGAAATCGTCGTGCTGATGGGCACAACCCTGCGTCCGGGCCAGCCCTTCAAGACTGACGCGCTGCAGATCACCCTCGGCCCCGATGAAGGCTTGCAATTCCCGACTCGGTTCGACTGTGACCTGTTCTACACATTGGACCGATCACAAATTACGCAGCGGCGCGGCGAGGTCCTCTCGCATGAGAGGCGGCGGGACATCTCCCGCAAAATGGTGCAAGCTCTGACCCTCGCCGGCCTCTAACTAAAACGATCAGCCTTCAGTGGCTGGAATGGCGGCAGGGCCAGTTTCAGTTGCTTTGCCAAAACTTCACCTCCGTGATCTCCAGCTTGTACGAGTATTGATCAAAGTAGATATTCTGCCCGCCCCATTCGAGTTCGCCGCGTTGGAAGTCCACGTCGTCCGAGCGGAAGGACTTTTTCGGCGGCGTCAGTTCCTGGCTGTGATCGCTGTTGGCCGCCATGCGGTAATAATCCAGCCCGCCGAAATAAAAATCCCTGACCTCGCGCTTTTGCTCGGGCGTTAGCGTGAGGGCGTATTGCATTGCCCAAATGCCTTTGTAGTTGTCCACCGGAATCCAGCCGTAGGGTTCGAGGTAAATCTCGCACCAATCGTGAATCGTCTTGGCGCCCGGAAAGGTGTTCCAGCCGGATTGCCAGCGCGCCGGGATGCCGTTGAGCCGGCACAGCGTGATGAACAACAACGCCTCCTGCCCGCAATCCCCGTAGCCCTTCGCCCGGCAATACTCGCTGATGTTGCGGATCGTCGAGTATTCGAGCGCGAAGCTGTATTTGATGTTCTCCGCAATCCAGTCGTGAAACTTCTTGGCCTTCCGGGCGGGATTTGTTTCGCCACCGACGATCTGTTCTGACAACGCGTGCATCTCCGGCGTGAAAACCACATGCGGCGCCTCGCTTAGGAAGGGTTTCAACGCGGGGTCGCTGGCGTTCACCGGCTTGACCCGGTCCGGCTTCACGTCGAACCACACGCCATGCATGGTGTATTCGTACTCGATCTCGAACGCCGTCGGCTCGTCGGCGCCCGCACGTTGCTCCAGGTACAGAGCGCGAATCGGACTCTTCTCGTCGTCCATCTGTTTCGGCTCGGAGGAAGTTCGAAGCAGTTTGAAGTCCGTCTGGAATGGATAGCTGCGGGGAATGGGCAGCCAGGCACGGATGATTTCGCCCGCCGGCGCCGCGCCCGGTTTGGCGGCGACTGTCATCACGGCGCGAAAGCGTTTGGGTAGCACGTAGGGTCTTATCTCCGCCAGAGCGGCCTGCCGGATCGCGGTGCAGGTTTCCCACACCATGCGATCATGCCGTGTCGTGTCCTTGGGCGGCAGACGGCGCGGGTTCAATTCCGGATGGCGGAAGAACGAATTGCTCACACTCGAACTCATGAAACGCCGTTCACCGTCAATCGTGCGTTCATCGAACCGGCCCTCCGCCAGCCATTGCTCGAATTCCGCCTCCGCCAAATCCCTCACCGCCTTCTTGAGCGCGTTGAACAGACCCTGCTTCGTGTAGGGATAATCCTTCTTGATCCGCTCCAGGCGATCGGCTTCAAAGGCGAGGCGCTGGCGCTGCCCCGCCGACAACGACCGGTCCGTCAGCGCGGTGGCGAGCGTTCGCGCGGCTTCTTGAAACTGGCCTTCCAGTTCCAACCGGCTCGCTTCACGAACGACATCTTCCATCGTGGCACCGGCTGCGTAAACGCTGACGCCAAGCCACAAGCTCAACCACCATGTCAGTCTCATACCCGCGCATAGTGCCGCCAGCCGTGTTCGCAATCAACCCACGATCCGGGCGCAGCCGCGCAGTCCGAATCGGTCGTCCACAGGCGCAGTTGGATGTGTCGCTTGCTTGGACTGCTGGTAATTCTCGCGGTGCGGGAACTCGGGCGGGATATCAGCGGGCAGAACGGATGGTTGAGGGTTCGGATCGTCGCCCGCCCGCCCAGCGAATTGTTCCGCCCGCGGCTTGATACCCCTCCGGCCATTTCGTATCGTTCGTGGCGGGTGAGCTATACCCGTCACTACCTGGAATCCGAAAGCGCCGCCCAAGGCATCGAGGTCAGCGTGCTGGTCAATTGCCTGGTGCAGGATGCCATCCGGCTTGGGGCGAGTGATTTGCACATCGAGCCTTGGGAGAATTCCATCGCCGTCCGCGCCCGCGTCAATGGCGTTCTGACCGAAGTGGCGCACCTGCCCCTCGAGGTTCTGGAGAAAATCTCCATGCGCTTCAAGGTGATGGCCAACCTGGTCACCTATCAAATGGGGCTGCCACAGGACGGCGCGGCCCTGGGCGGCCCGGAGCTGGACAACGTCCAGTTGCGCATCTCCATTTTTCCCACGACCCGC
>CAADGY010000410.1 GCA_900696665.1 uncultured Acidobacteriota bacterium | reverse complement strand
CCGTAGCAGATAGGTCAGGATTCGGTAATCTTTGTCGAGTGACTGCCAAAGAGGATCAAGCCGGGCCGAGGCGTCCTCCCGCAATCGGGCGTGGACATCCACAAAACTGAGCTGATTTGCAATGGCGACCTGCTGCGCGTAGTCTTTGCTCGTCCGTGCCCCCAGGATCAGTTGGCACGTGTATCGAAACCAGTAGGCAAGCAGCAATACGGACAATACGCTTATCAGAATGCTCGTGATCATACGCGAGACCTCGCCCCGGTACTCATGGTACTGAGCCGGGACAGCTTGAGAATACCATTGAGTCTTCTCGCGAACAAGACTTTTCGAGTGGCTAAGGCAAGTTGGCTGGGAAGCTCAGTACTATGCCTTAGCGTTCCTCTCTGGCGGACCGCCCAGGGTGAACGTTGAAAGTCATATTCGAGGGCTCCAAGTTCCGCTCTCTACACCAATCGCGGTACAGCGTACCGTAGCTGGAATTGATGTATCGGTCCGGACCGAATCCCAATTGCGCGGCGGTGGACGCAATCTCCTCCGGCGTTCCTTCGATTTCGAGAAAATCGCCAATGGGAGTCTCATCCAGCATTACCATGGCGCCGGCGGCCGCACACCGATATTCGGTCCGGTATTTTTCGTATTCAAACACCTGCTGAAGCCCCAACTGTTCGAAGAGGAGCTTGGCCTGCCGGGGATCGCTTGCCTCCAACTCGATCTCTTCCCGGGATTTGAGCGGGCCTTCTTCCGGCGTTCCTTTGTAGGTGAGAATGGAGCGGGCGCCGGCGCAGCGCAGCCGGAGCAGTTTGCGTTCCCTGCGGAAGCGCTGGTCGGGGAAGTCGAAAACGATGTTGGTCTCAAAAACCCGGCCCACTACGACTGAAAACCCAGCTTGCCGGAGCAGATTTCGACCCTCCTCCGCGCTCGGAATCCGCAGTTTGATCTCAGTTTCATGATTCGCTGAAGGAGCCACGGCTTCAATGCCGATGGTAGCAATCTGCCGCGGCCAGCAGACGAGGCTTCCGGCGATTGCGGCTATATTGGATGTAAATGGCGTCCGATTCCAGGCAGGCGGCTCCCGCCGTCGTGTTGTTCGACATCGACGGGACACTGATCCGGCGCGCGGGCCCGCACCACCGGCAGGCGCTCGTGGAAGCCGTGCGGGTTGTCACCGGCTTGGACACAACCACGGATCATATTCCCGTGCAAGGCATGCTCGACCGGGACATTCTGACGCGCATGATGAAGGATGCCGGCGCCACACGGCTAATGATCGCCGCAAGCATGCCGTCGGTCGTGCGGGAAGCGCAGCGGATATACGTTCGTAATTGCCCTGTCCTTGAAACGAAGGTCTGCCCAGGATCGAGAGAGCTGTTGCAGCAATTGCTGGACCGGGGCATTCCGGTCGGCCTGGTCACCGGAAACTTGACACGAATCGCCTGGAAGAAGATGCAGCGGGCGCGCTTGCGGAGATTTTTCCGTTTCGGCGCCTTCGCCGAGTTTGGCCGCAGCCGGGGAGAACTCGTGCGCATCGCCATCCGGTATGCACGCCGGCAGGGCTGGATCTCGCCACAGACCCTGATTTCTCTGGTGGGAGACCATGAGAATGACGTCCGCGCGGCGAGGGCGAACGGAATCCGATCGATCGCCGTTGCGACGGGATTGAGCTCGATGGCCGGCCTCGCCACGGCATCCCCGGATGTTTTGGTGCCAGATCTCCGCATGCTTCCCCTGGCCTGTCTGCTCGAGAAATGAAACTTGCACTTCTGACGATTTCCTGCCTGCTCGTTTTCGCGTGCGGCACCCCGGAAAAAACCAGCACCATCGCTATTGTGGGCGCCGTTTTGATCGACGGAACCGGCGCGCCACCCGTGAATGATTCCGTCGTTCTCATCGCGGGGTCGCGCATTCGAGCGGTGGGTACGCGAACCGCGACGCCCATCCCGGCTGCCTATCAAAAAGTGGATGGGCGCGGCTTCTATCTGCTGCCGGCCCTCCAGTGGGTACTCGCCGGGCAACTGCCGTACGTTTCAACGGAAAGGGAACTTCTGCAAGTAGTGGACGCGGGCTCACGGGCCGTAGCGGGCATGATTACTGATAAAGACGTCACTGGCAGGGAACTGGCGGACCGCCTGCACCGCCTGGATGTCGTTATCGTGCCGGCGCTCTCGAGAATTCAGGGGTCGCTCGCGGCCCTGAACAGGGCCAAGCGCAATACCGCTGCGCTTGCCAGAAACGGCGTCCGGATGGGGCTGGCGGCCGGCGGCGCCGAACAACTCGAATTGGAGTTACTGGTAGAATCGGGAATGCCGTCTTCGGAAATCATCCGGGCTGCCACCAGCAACGGCGCGCTGGCGGCCGGCCGCGCAACCGAAGCCGGAACCATCGAGCCCGGCAAATACGCCGACCTGATTCTCCTTTCCGCCAACCCGCTGGACAATGCGCGTAATCTCCGCAAAGTAGAAAAGAAAATGGTTCGCGGGGAATGGACGCTAGCTAAATGAAAACGCAGGCACAGTCTCTCAGCGTAAAGCGCGCGGAAGTGGAATTCCATAGCTTCGCGTCGCTCGGCGAACCGGAACGGGCCATCGCCGCTTACGCCGAGGAGAACGTCCGGCGCTCCGGCATTATCCGCAATCATCTTTCCATGATCGGAAGCATGTCGCCGTTCCTCGAGATCGGCTCGAACGTCGGTCATACCAGCTACATGCTTTGCAACGAGTTCGGCGCCAGCGGCTTTGCACTAGACATCTCTGCCGACGCACTGCGATACGGTTCCATCCTGCAGCAGCGCTGGAACCTCTCGCGGGTACCCATACGTATCACGGGTGACGCCGTCGATCTTCCCTTCCGCGATGGTTCCATCCGGTTCGTGATGGCGTTCCAGGTGCTGAGCCAGTTTCTCGATATCGAGAGTGTTTTCCTCGAGGTAAAACGGGTCCTTGCCCCGGGCGGTGTTTTTCTTTTTTCCGAAGAACCGCTGAAACGCCTGCTGTCTCTGCGGCTCTACCGATGTCCCTACTACGAGACGATGAAGCCCTGGGAGAGGAAGCTGTCCGATTGGGGGCTGTTGGGCTACCTGGTCCGTGACGTAATCGGTGCGCACCAGGAAGAGAGCTTTGGTATCCGCCAGAACCACACGATGCGTTTGCAGGACTGGCACGCCCTGATCACCAGGCATTTCGTCGAAAAGGAGTACGAACTGTTTGTGCCCGAACGGGGATGGGGTGAGCGCGTGGTGAAGCGCGCGGCTATACGGCTCGATCCCTACCGCTCGGCATGGCGTGCGGCGAAACTGCTCGGCGGCACTCTGGCGGCGGTGTGCCGGAAGGCGGGTACGCCGGGCGATGAAGGAGCGGATCTCGCACATTTTCAGAACCTGCTGCGCTGTCCGGACTGCCACGGCGGGCTGGCGAGTACCGGCGACGGGCTAGCCTGCGCGGCGTGTGGTTTTGAAGCTCAGAATCAGGAGGGTGTCTACAACCTGCTGCCGTCCGCCGAGCGCCGCGAATTATACCCGGGCGAGCGCGCCGACATCGCCGATTTCTCTCAACCCGGCCACGAGAAGCAACTTGGCTCGGGCTGGCATGATCTCGAAGGAGTCTTCGGCAATAAGTACAGGTGGGTGGGAGAAAGCGCCTCGCTCGTGCTGAGGCGTGTCCATTCGGGGGCGCAGCGCCTGCGCATTCGCGGCCATGCACACGAGAACTCTTTCCGCCAGGGGCAGCCCGTGCGCATCGAAGTGATCGTGAACGGCAGGAAATCGGGCTCGTGGACTCTGGAACGCACCGGTCTGTTCGTGTTGGAAGCGGACGTACCCGACGAAGCAGAATACGAAGTTCAACTACTCTGTTCGCCCGTCTGGCGTCCGCCTAATGACGAGCGTAGCTGTTCCGTCAATTTCAGTATGATCCGGCTGATCCCGCAAGAGCGCTGAGCCGCCCTATTCCCACTCGATAGTAGCGGGCGGTTTATGCGTCAAGTCGTAAAAGACCCCACAGATCCCCTCGACGCGCAGGAGCTTGGATGCCATCCGCTGAAGCAACTCCACATCCATGGTCACCGACTGCGCGGTCATTCCATCCACGGAATGGATGGGGCGAAGCACCACCGAATCGGGACGCTCAGAGGTTCCGAGAGGAATCAACACCACCGGGAACTGCCACACCTGGCGGTCAAATCCCGATTCGGCCGAAAGCTCGCGGACAATGGCATCAGCCCTTCTCAAACGGGCCAGTCTTTGTGCGCTGAGATCGCTTGGGCACACCTTCATTTCCGGGATTTCGGCCTGACTGGCGACAGCGGCAACCACCCGGTTGATGCCGGGGTATTCGTTGATCAGTCTCCGCGCCTGGTCATGATCGAGGCCGCCGACAGACAGCACCGGCATATAGGTGCGGCAATCCCCCTGCACGCCGACCGAGCGCACCGGAATCAACCACCCCGGGCCCAGGCGCTCTACCGGCGCGCTGCTTTCCGAACAGAGGCACCGGATGGCTAAACCGGGGCCGGGAAAGGGATGCCGGTCGAGAAGATCACCGGGCAACCCCAACTCGCGGCCGATTTCCCGCACCTCGTCTTTATAAAGAAGGTGCAGCGGTTCCACCAGCCGGTTGGATGCGATGAGTTCCGAGATGCCCGGCACGCGGTTGTGATGGGTTTTTATCAGGTCGGCGTTGGCGCTGCCGCCCGATTCGATGGTGTCGGGGTAGATCGTGCCCTGCCCGAGAATCCATTGTGAATCAAGGAAGTGCCCGCGTTCGAGAATCTCCTCCTGCACGCGGACAAACTGCTCGCCGATGATGTGACGCTTGCGCTCGGGGTCGCACACTCCCGACAGCGCTCTCAGGAAACCGGTCGAGGCGTCCTCTACGGCGAAACCGTGACTGCCGAGCGAAGCGAAAACGTCTTTGACGTACTCCGTCTCGCCTTCGCGCATCAGGCCCGTATCGACATAAGCGCCGTGGACTTTCGCATCGCCCAGCGCCCGCAGGCACAGTGTATAGGCGACAGTGGAATCGACGCCCCCCGAAACAAAAAAGAACACGCTTCGGCCCGCGGCTACTTCGCGGATGCGGCTCTCGATGGCGGGAATCTGGTGTTTCGGTTCCCAGTCGGGACGGCAACCGCAGATACTGAACACGAAATTCGAAAGAATGCGGCGGCCCGCGGGGGTGTGAACCACTTCCGGATGAAACTGGACCCCGTATAATCTGCCTAGGGTGTCCACCATTGCACCGGCCTCGCACGTATCGGTCCCCGCGATAACACGGAACCCTTCCGGTACTTTCTCTACGGCGTCCCGGTGACTCATCCAAATCTGCTGCCGGGCTGGAGTGCCGGCAAATAGCGGGTTTGCGCCCTCGGCGATCTCCAGAAATGCCAGGCCATACTCGCCCTTTTCGCCTTTACGTACCCGCCCGCCCAGGGACAGCGCCATGAGTTGCTGTCCGTAACAGATGCCGAGAACCGCGGCGCCCATGGAGAAAATGGCCGGATCTACGGTTGGACTGCCCTCGTCATAGACGCTGCACGGCCCACCTGAAATGATGAGGCCCTTCGCCCCGCTCAATTGGGCCGCCGGCGTACTGCTCGGCCGGATCTCGGCGTACACACCCAACTCGCGAATCTTACGCGCGATCAGATGGCAATACTGGCCACCCGTATCCAGAACAATGACTTGTGGAGTTGTACCCGGAGCAGCGGCTGTATTCGTAGTCACTTATTCGGTTGCTTACTCAGTCTCTGCACAACCATCTTCTTGACGGTGGCCAGCAGTTCCTTCGATTGCGGAATCGCCTCCACGGCCTTGATGACCATTGGATCCGTCTCTACAACATAGCGCCGGGCGTCCTCGGTGCCAAAAGCCGTCAGGTAAAACTCGCGCTTCAGCTGTTCCTTGATCCAGGGCAGGTGCTCGGAAAACTCCGCTTCCGTAAAATTCACGTTCTGTTTCAGAAGATAATCGTGAAATTGGGTGATGATGGCCTGATCCGGTTCCCAGCCTTTCGGCAACTTCGTGGACTCGCGGGAACCGAAGTACTTCGCTGTGAACCCGAAAAACGCGTACTTCCGGAACAACAGCTCGGTTTGAAATGGCGACAGCTTAGGAGTGGTGAACTTCTCGTCCGGCGCAATTCCGCCGCCACCATACACAGTCCGTCCGCTGTCGGTCATTTTCACGTCCAGCGGGTTCTTTTCATCCAGGTCGTTATGGTAGTAATAGTCCAAAAAAGAGGTATTCGAGTAATCGCGCTGAATCAAACGGTCGCTGGGGGTGTAATATTTCGCAGTAGTCAGCGCCAGGCCGGTATTGCCGGTCAACGGATAGACGGTCTGCACGAGTCCTTTGCCGAACGTATTTTCACCGATAATCCAGGCGCGGTCATGGTCCTGCAGCGCCCCGGCTACAATCTCGGCCGCCGAAGCCGAGTACCGGTTCACTAATACAACAATCGGGTATTGCTTGCCCCGGGCGCCTTGCCGGGCGACGTACCGTTTCTCAGGGGACGAGCGGCCGCGGTGGGAAACGATGGTCTGTCCCTTCTCCAGAAAACGGTCAGACACGGCCACACCTTCGCTCAGCAGCCCGCCGGGGTTGTCCCTCAGATCGAGGATTAAGGCCTCGATGTTCTGTTCGCCTAGCCGTTTGAGATTATCTTCGACTTCTTTGCCTGTGTTCTCGTTGAAGGAATCGATGTCCAGGTACGCGACACCGGGCTTCAACCAGAAGGCATCCTGCACGCTCTTGCGCGGGATTTCGTCGCGAACAATGTTAAAAGTAATTGGTTTTTCCGCGCCCGGCCGTGCCACCACTACCTGAACGGCCGTGCCTCTCGGCCCTTTTAGCAGATCCGCAACCTCGGTGGTAGTCAAATTATCCGTTCGCCTGTCATTCACCTCTAAGATCACGTCTCCGGGCCGTATACCCGCCTTGTAGGCAGGTGAACCGGGGAACGGCGCAATCACGATCGTCTTGCCGCTGCGGGGCGCCACGATCATCCCCACCCCGAAATAATGTCCGCGCTGGTCTTCGCGCAGCAGCCGGAAATCACGAGGGTCGAAAAAGCTCGAATGCGGGTCCAAAGTCCGCAGCATGCCGATGATGGCGCCCTTATAGATTGCTTTGTCAGGGTCCACCTGCTCGGCTGAATTCTCGCTGACGACGTCGTAGACTTTCGTAAAGATTTTAAGGTTTTTCTGGATATCGTCGTCGCTCGCAGCGGAGGCCACCGCGACGCCATTCAGGCTGGGACCGAACGAGCCACCCAGCAGCGCACAAATCAGAATAACGAGAGGAAAAGTCAGAAGCAGGCGGCGATGGTCAGACATCCGGAGACCTCCGAGGACCTTTAATTCCAGTATATCTTGGCAACTACGGGGCCCCGCAAACTCGGAGGGGGGTCAGATTGCCCGCGCCGCTCTGCGTCCCGCAGCCTGGCTTTCGGTACGAGCCGGTTTTCTCGGGGAAGTAGCCGCGCTGAGCCGGCGGGCCTGGTCACTCACGCAAACCAGGAACATCGGCTGGCGGGCGTTCTTGATGATGTCGATGATGCGATCGTGCCGGTCCTCTAGGTAGATGGATTTGCCGTCCGTCACCAGGTGCAGATCCGACTCATAGTTCAGGACATCGGCAAGCCGCTTGCCCATTTCCCGTTGAAGAAACCGGAGGACGCGGCGGATCTTTTGAAGAGAAAAGCCTTTACGCCGCAGTTCAGCGATAACGGTGATCTCGATGACTTCTTCCGGGAAATATACCCGGCGGTGCCCTTCGTGTCGCGGAGATACCACTTTCCGCTCATCCCACCACTGCAATTGCCTCAGGCTGACCCCGCCAATGCGGGCAACCTCGCTGCTGGAGAAGGTGCGGGCCGGGGTGCTGGCCTCAGGGCGATTCTTTTTTGTTTTGAACATGAGAATGGGCTTCCGTTTTCGAGTAACCGCCAATAGGATTGTACTGGATTGACGGAGAGAGTCAATACCGGAAATTTACGGGGCCGGTAATCGAAAGAAAAGAGACAAAATATTATCCCCCGCCGACAAACTGTACAATCTCCACTTCGGCGCCGTCGTGCAAACGGGTCTGGGCCCACTCCGGCGCCCTCACAATGAACCGGTCCAGTTCGACGGCTACCCGCGCCGGATCGATCTCCAGTTCCTGGAGCAACTCTACCAGCGTCAACTCCGGCCGAACGCTTTTCCGCTCGCCATTCAGAACAATTTCGATCGAATTTGTTCTTTTGCCAGACATCAGCGGTTTGACACCCCCTTTCTTCGCTCATTATATTCGAGGATTAGGGGTTCTTGGCCGGCGCCAGTTTTCATGCCTAATACTTACATCGAGCTCTATTTCCCCGTCGTTGTCCAGGTGGTGATAGCGATTGCTGTCGCCGCGGGTATGATTGGCGGCTCCTTCTTTCTTGGGAAGAAGGTAAAAAACCGCATAAAGGACATGCCCTATGAAAGCGGCATTGTGCCTACCGGAACGGCGCGGGAACGCTTCAGCGTCAAGTTCTACCTTGTCGCGATGATCTTTATTCTCTTCGATATCGAGGCGGTATTCCTGTACCCGTGGGCCGTGGTCTATCGCGAACTGAAACTCTTCGCCTTCTTCGAGATGTTCATCTTCGTTGCCTTGATCCTGTCGGGGTTCTTCTATATCTGGAAAAAGGGAGCGCTCGATTGGGCGGCGGAAGAAGAACCTATCGACAAGCCGGTCAGGGAAGAACATGCTGCCTGAAATCTTGAGGGAGATTCCGGTCGCTCGCGCCCTGGAGTCGTGGGACCCGTCCGCCATTGTAGATGGCGCCACCGCCCTGGGGGAGGCGGTGCTGTATATTGCTCCCGAAAAGATTCGGGACGTCTGCCGGCAGTTGAGAACCGAACACGGCTTTGCCAGGCTTGGCGGCATTACCGGAGTAGACTGGTATCCCGCCAGCCCGCGGTTTGAAATCGTCTACTTCCTCCATTCCATCGGCAACAATGAGCGCCTGCGTCTGAAGTGCCGTGTTGCCGAGGGCCAGGAACTGGACTCCGTTACCGGTGTGTGGCGTGCCGCAAACTGGTACGAGAGAGAGATCTATGACCTGTTTGGGATCACCTTCCGGGGCCATCCAGACCTGCGGCGTATCATGCTACCGGAAGACTGGGAGGGGCACCCGCTACGCAAGGATTACCCCGTTCACGGGCATCGATACAGCTACAAGGATGAGTGATTCGATATGAGCGAACCGGATCTCTCCAGTTCCAGCTTGACGCCAGCCGAAGAACCTACCGAGGGGAGCACGTCGCGGCGGCGAATGGTCCTCAATATGGGGCCTCAGCATCCGTCCACGCACGGGGTGCTGCGCATCATCCTCGAACTGGAAGGCGAGACCATCCTCAATGCGACGCCCGATATCGGCTATCTTCATACGGGCATTGAAAAAGAATGCGAGGTGAAGACGTATCAACAGGTCGTGCCGCTAACCGACCGCGTCGACTATCTCGCCAACCTGTCGAATAACCTGGGCTATTCGCTGGCCGTCGAAAAACTGCTGCAACTGGAGATTCCGCCGAAGGCGCAATGGATGCGCGTCCTGCTGGTGGAGCTTACGCGGATCAACAGCCACCTGGTGTGGCTGGGAACACACGCCATGGACATCGGCGCCATGACGGTGTTCCTCTATTGCTTCCGCGAGCGCGAAGACCTGCTGCGGATTTTCGAAATGTTTTCCGGACAGCGCATGATGACCAGCTACATCCGCGTCGGAGGGCTTGCGTTGGAGCCGCCGCGAGGATGGGAGCAGGCCGTCGGCAAGTTCATTGACGCATTTCCGTCGAAATTGGCCGAATATGAAGACCTGCTGACAAAAAACCCGATCTGGATGAACCGGACCAAGGGTGTAGGATTTCTTGCTCTCGAAGATCTGCTGGATTGCGGCGTCACCGGGCCGATGATCCGCGCCGCGGGCATGAAATGGGATATCCGCAAAGACGAACCGTATTCGAGCTACGACAAATTCGATTTCGAGATTCCCACACGCGAGGCGAGCGATGTTTACGCCCGGTACGAAGTCCGCCTGGAGGAGATGCGCCAGAGCGTGCGGATTATCCGGCAGGCAATGGACGGTATGCCGGAGGGCGCCTGGGTGACCAGTGCTCCGAACGTGGTACTCCCGGAGCGCGAGAAGATGAAGACCCAGATTGAAGCCCTCATTTATCATTTCAAGATCGTGACAGAGGGTTTCACGGTGCCTGCCGGAGAGGCGTATGTGTGCATCGAATCTCCGCGCGGGGAGTTAGGCTACTACGTGGTTAGCAACGGGACTTCGAAACCGCATCGTGTGTTTATGCGAACGCCGAGTTTCGCAAATTTGCAGGCGCTGCCAGATATGGTGAAAGGAAGGCTGATCGCCGATACCATTGCCGCATTGGGCAGCATCGATTTCGTTCTTGGCGATGTGGACCGGTAAATGACTTTTTCCCCTGAGTTGGAAGCAAAGTTCGAAAAGCTGTTGAGGAGCTATCCGCCTGGAAGACAGCGGTCAGCGCTGATTCCGATGCTGATGTTCGCCCAGGATGAAGTAGGCTCGGTCACACCCGAAGTGATCGCGGAAATCGCGGCGCGCATTGGAATTAGCGAGCTGCAGGTACGAGAGGTTTTGAGCTATTACTCCATGCTTCACACGAAGCCTATGGGGAAGTATCACATCCAGGTTTGCACCAATATCAGTTGTCTGCTGACCGGCGGCGAGGAGATCTGGGAGCAGGCACGGAAAAAGCTCGGCTGTGGCCATAAGGAAGTGACCGCAGACGGGCAGTTTTCGCTGGAGGAGGTGGAGTGCATCGGTGCATGCTCCTGGGCGCCTGCCATTCAGGTGAATTACGATTTCCACCACAACGTGACACCGGAGAAATTCAACGCGCTGATCGACAGCCTGCGAAAACTGCACTAGTTCTTGAAGAGATGCTTTACAACGAACCAAGCCCGCTCGAAGTTAAAGTTCTGTCCCGGCGATTCGGCCTGCCGGACTCGCAATCGATCAACACCTATCTGGCGCATGAAGGGTATCAGGCGTTCCGGAAAGCGGCCGCCATGACGCCGGACGACATCATCAATGAGGTGAAGATCTCCAGCCTTCGCGGACGCGGCGGAGCAGGCTTTCCCACCGGGATGAAGTGGAGTTTTGTCCCGCGGAATTCTCCGAAGCCGAAGTACATCGTCGTCAATGCCGACGAAAGCGAACCCGGCACCTGTAAAGACCGCCTGCTGATGGAATATGATCCACACCAGTTGATCGAAGGCATGATGATCGCCGGGCTGGCTGTAGATGCGCATACAGGCTACATTTATATACGCGGCGAATACCGGTATCTGATCAACCTTATGGACCGGGCTATCGCCGAAGCGTACGAACGCGGCTATCTCGGCAAAAACATCCAGGGTACGGGCTTCGACTTCGACGTTTACACTCACACCGGCGCCGGGGCGTATGAGTGCGGTGAGGAGTCGGCGTTGCTCGAATCTCTTGAGGGAAAACGGGGAATTCCCCGTATTCGTCCTCCGTTTCCGGCGGTGTCCGGAGCCTTCCAGTGTCCGACCGTTCTGAATAACGTGGAGACATATTGCGCCGTTCCGGCCATTATTCGCGACGGTGGTGCAGCCTTCGCGGCTCTGGGAACACCCAAAAACGGCGGAACGCGCCTGTTCTGCCTTTCGGGACACGTGAACCGGCCCGGTGTCTACGAGCTGCCGATGGGTTTCAATCTCCTGAGGATGATTAACGAAGTGGGCGGGGGCGTCCGCGGCGGCAAGAAATTGAAGGCTGTTATTCCCGGCGGGTCTTCCTGTCCGGTGCTGAAGGCCGAAGAATGCGACCTCGCGATGGATTTCGATACGGTCGCCCAGGCCAAGAGCATGCTCGGCTCGGGCGGCGTCGTCGTCATGGATGAAGACACGTGCATGGTCAAAGCCGCGCTCCGCATCATGAAGTTCTACGCCCACGAAAGTTGTGGCTGGTGCATTCCGTGCCGGGAAGGTACGATCTGGCTGCGGAAGTTACTGGACCGTTTCCATGCGGGCTTCGGACAGCAAGGCGATATACCGCTTATTGGCGAGGTCGCCAAAAATATGCTGGGCCGGACATTCTGCCCGCTGGGCGACGCGGCGGCCATGCCGACTATTTCCTTTGTGGAGAAGTTTTACGACGAATTCGAAGCGCATTTGGATGGCAAACCGTGTCCTTATGAAGAGGTGAATCGTTTCGCGCTGGCTTAGTGCTTTGTATAAATGGCTGATTCAGTAAATCTCACGATCGATGGCAAGGCCGTGCAGGCCGCGCCGGGGACTCTGGTGATTGACGCCGCCAAAAAGGTGGGCATCGAGATTCCGGCGTTCTGTTATTGGGAAGGCCTTACGCTTCAGGCTGCCTGCCGGATGTGTCTGGTGGAAGTGGAACGGATGCCCAAGCTCATGACGGCATGCACGCTGACCGTCGCTGAAGGCATGGTGGTGCGGACGGAAACGCCTCTGGTGGCGGAGGCGCGCAAGTCGATGCTCGAGTTTGTCCTCACTAATCATCCGCTCGATTGCCCTGTCTGTGACAAGGGCGGAGAGTGTGAGTTGCAGGACATGACTTTCCGGTACGGAGCCGGCGAGGGCCGCTTCGACGAGATGAAAGTCCACGTCGACGAAAAGCAATGGTCGCCCGTCGTCTACTTCGATGCACCCCGCTGCATTCTCTGCTATCGCTGCGTCCGGATTTGTGATGAAGGAATGGGCGTGGACGCCCTGGGCGTTATCTATCGGGGCGTGGTTTCCGAGATCGCGCCGAACAAAGAAGACCATCTCCAATGCGACGAGTGCGGGATGTGCATTGACATCTGCCCGGTGGGTGCGCTGACCAGCGGCATGTACCGTTACCGCACCCGTCCGTGGGAGATGGAGCACACCGGAACCATTTGCGCTCATTGCTCCAACGGATGCAAGACGACGCTCGGAACCCGCAACGGGCAGATCATACGGGGCAACAACCGCGACAAATCGGGTATCAACGGCGAGTTCTTGTGCATCAAGGGCCGGTATGCGTTCGATTTCAACTCGCACCCCGAACGCCTTCAGTCTCCGCTAATGCGAATCGGCGGGAAACTGGAGCCGGTTTCCTGGTCTCGCGCCATCGGGGAAGTTGCGCGGAGGTTTACGGAAATCCGTGAGCGCGGGGGCAGGTTCGGTGTGGTGGGGTCTAATCGAACCAGCAACGAAGAGAATTACTATCTCCAGAAGTTCGCACGGCAAGGGTTGGGAACCAACAACATCGACCATCGCCGCACCGGTGATGTTCCCGCGCTCATCGACGCACTGGCCGGCCGCACTGGCGTGCTGGCCACGGTAAAGGATGTGTATACGGCAAAGGCGAGCCTGGTGATCGGCTCCGACCTGGCGCAGCAGCATCCGCTGCTGGCTTACCAGTTGCGTGCCAACTGGCGGCATCACCAGTCACACACCTATACGGTGACGCGCGGACCGGTCCGGGAAGACAAGTACTCAGTGCACGGCGTTCGCGTGGAGCCGGGGGCGGAGCTGGGCGCGCTCGAAAGTCTGCGGGATCAACTGAAGGCCGAGCCGGAACTCGTTATCCTGTTCGGGGACGCTATAAAAGGCGAAGCGGTCCGGCGGCTGGTTGAGTTCGGGGATTCTCTCGGCATACCCGTTAAGTACATTTGCCTGGTGGATTATTCGAATTCCCGTGGAGCCGTGGATATGGGGCTGTTGCCGCATCTCGGTCCCGGCTACCAGGGAGTCGAAAACCCCGGAATGAGCCTCCCGGAGATGTTGGCGGCTGAGGACCTGGATGCCTTCTGGGTGGTAGGAGCGAATCCGCTCGAGCACAATAAGCTGGCTGCGGATAGAGCTTTCGTGGTGGTTCACGACCTGTTCCTCACCGAGACCGCGGAGCGGGCCGACGTTGTATTTCCGGCTGCATCAGCTTACGAAAAGAACGGAACCGTGACCAACGTCTGTGGAGAAGTGCAGCACTTGCGCAGCGCCGTCCAGACCATGGGCGTCAAGACCGACCTCGAGATTCTCGGGCTCCTTTCCAAAGAAATGAGAATCAATCTTGGCATGTGGACCCCCGAAAGCGTACTACGTGAGATCCGGCAGACGGTTCGCGGGTATAATGTTGCTTTGCCGGTGATCGCTGCGGGCGGAGCAGCCCAAAGTCTTCCACTAAACGGGCGCGTAACGCTGGATTCGCGCCCCGAGTTGATTCAGTCCGCGGGCGACACTCTATTCACGTCAGGCACATTGGGCCGTTATTCGAAAACGCTGCTGTCTGTTTTGGAATATCCGGGAGTGTTGTACGGCGAGGCTGCCGAACCGGAGGCCGATCGCCGCTAAGTAGTAGGGGGCGCATTTCCCAACGTGCGCGGAGAGGGGACCTGCGTCCGCGGCTGTTGTTCGCGGTCACATCGAAATGGATTTCTTCACACTGACTCTGATCAAGGCCGGGATCGTGGCGGCGATTCTGCTCACAACGCTGGCCTATTTGCAGTGGGCGGAACGGAAGCTGCTCGCACACATCCAGTTGCGGCTGGGGCCTTCGAGAGTGGGGCCTCACGGTCTGTTGCAGCCGCTGGCGGATGTTATCAAATTGCTGACCAAGGAAGATCTCCTTCCCGCTCACGTCAACAAGACGTTGTACATGATAGCGCCGTTTCTTGCCATTGCGCTGGCGCTCATCCCGATCTCCGTAGTCCCCTTCGGGCCCGAGATCGAAGTTTTCGGCGTAAACACGCATTTACAACTCACGGACCTGAACATCGGCCTGTTATTCATTCTGGCCATCTCCTCCGTCGGAGTTTACTCGGTTGTACTCGCGGGATGGGCATCAAATAATAAATACGCGCTATTGGGAAGTCTGCGAAGCGCGGCGCAGATGATCAGCTATGAACTGCCGCTTGCTGTCGCGTTGGCCTCCGCCCTGCTGATGGCGAATACGCTCAGCTTGCGGGAGATCGCCGATTCGCAGGCTGGCTACTACCTGGGCTTCATTCCGCGCTGGTCCGTTTTCCAACTGCCGATGCCCCAGATTATTTCCTTCGCTGTTTTCCTGATCGCCGGTTTTGCCGAAACGAACCGGATTCCGTTCGACCTGCCCGAAGCGGAAACAGAGCTTGTCGCGGGCTTCCATACGGAATACAGCAGTATGAAATTCGCGAGTTTCTTCATGGCGGAATACGCCAACATCATCACCATGACGTGTATCGCGACGCTGCTGTTTCTGGGAGGCTGGCATCCGCTTTGGCCCGCCGCATACGGTTCCAGTTTCGTGCCGAGCATCGTGTTCTTCTCAGGCAGCGCGATCGCGCTCTATCATGGCCTTCACCCCGCGCGGCCGAAAGACCGGTATTCCCTGCCGGCGGTGGCAATCGCTTTCCTCGTGGCGGGCCTGTTGTTCCTTGTGCCGGCGCTCGGTGGTATTCTGACCCCCCTGTTCTGGTTTGCCGCCAAGTCGGGGTTTCTGCTCTTCCTGTTCATATGGGTCCGGGGCACGCTGCCCCGGTTTCGTTACGACCAACTCATGCGGTTCGCCTGGACGTATCTCTTTCCCGTCGCGATGGCGAACCTGCTTGTTACCGGCGTGTTGGTAGCCGTGTTCGCATAGACAATGGACCTGATTCTGTTCCTCATCTTCGCGATTTTCGCGGTGGCTTGCGCAATCAACCTCGTAATACAGCGGCATCCCATTAACAGCGCGCTCTCGCTAATCGGGGTAATGGGTGCGCTCGCCGTGTTGTACCTGCTGCTGGGAGGAGAATTCATCGCCGCCGCGCAGATGATCGTCTATGCGGGCGCCATCATGGTGCTGTTCGTCTTTGTCATCATGTTGCTCAATGCGGGGGCCGAGCGGAGATCGAGTAAGTCCCTGCTGGTGCGCTTACTCGGCGTTCCGCTTCTCGGCGCCTTCTTCGCCGTACTGGGCTACACCGTCCACAGACTGTTGCCGGCCGTCGATCCCGTCCGGTTCGGAGAGTTTACAGGCGGCTCCCCCGGTGAGTTCGGGCGTGTGCTGTTTACGCGGTACCTGCTCCCGTTCGAAGTGACTTCCGCACTGATTTTGATCGCGATCCTGGGTGCGGTGGTTCTCGCCCGGAAGGAGATTGACTAGGATGATGTCGAGTGTCCCGCTCTCGTGGTACCTGATCCTCAGCGCGATCCTTTTCGGACTCGGCATCGCCGGCTTCCTTTTTCGCAAGAATCTGATCACGGTATTCATGTCCATCGAACTGATGCTGAACGCCGTGAACCTCAGTTTCGTGGCCTTTTCCTATCATCTGAAGCAGGTGGACGGACACATCTTCACCTTCTTCGTAATGGTGGTGGCGGCGGCTGAGGCTGCGGTAGGGCTGGCGATCATTTTGACGGTCTTCAAAAACAGGTCGACGCTGGAAGTCGATGAAGTGGATTCGATGAAACTTTGATGCGACACCTTTGGCTTATTCCCGCTCTTCCCTTCGCCGGCTTTCTGGTCAACGGCCTTGCCGGGCGCAGGCTGCCGAAATCCGCGGTCAATCTCGTCGCGGTCGGATCCGTGCTGCTATCGTTCCTGTGGGTCCTCAAGGTTCTCTTCACGTCGATGCCACTAGAAACAGCGCACGTCGAACGGTATTACACCTGGATCGAGAGCGGCATCCTGAACGTTGGTTTCGATTTGGCGGTCGACCGCCTGACGGCGGTGATGCTGCTCGTCGTGACCGGTGTCGGCCTGCTGATTCACATTTACTCCACCGGCTACATGGCCCACGAAGGCGGATATTACCGGTTCTTCGCGTACCTGAACCTGTTCATGTTTTTCATGCTGGTACTGGTTCTCGGCGCCAACTTCCTGATGCTGTTCATCGGGTGGGAAGGTGTTGGCCTCTGCAGCTATCTGCTGATCGGATTCTACTTCAGGAAGCAGAGCGCATCGAACGCAGCCAACAAGGCTTTCATCGTAAACCGGATCGGAGATTTCGGCTTCCTGCTGGGCATGCTGTTGATTGTGGTCACTTTCGGCACGCTCGATTTCGGTAAGGTTTTCGAAGCCGCGGCGGCCAGGCCTGTGGAGGCAGGTGTGGGTACGATCACACTTATCTGTCTGCTGCTGCTGTTGGGAGCGACGGGCAAGTCCGCACAGATTCCGCTTTACGTCTGGCTGCCCGACGCGATGGAAGGCCCCACGCCGGTATCCGCCCTCATTCACGCGGCGACCATGGTAACCGCGGGCGTCTACATGGTCGCTCGCGCGTCGGCACTCTTTCTGAAAGCGCCGGTGGCGATGGAGGTGGTGGCGTTCATCGGCCTGGCGACGGCGGTGTTCGCGGCGACTATCGGCCTAGTGCAGAACGACATTAAACGCGTATTCGCGTACTCCACGGTCTCGCAACTCGGATACATGTTCCTCGGTCTGGGCGTAGGCGCTTTCTCCGCGGGCATCTTTCACCTGGTCACCCATGCTTTCTTCAAGGCGCTCCTGTTTCTGGGCGCAGGAAGCGTGATTCATGCGCTCGCCGGGGAACAGGATTTGCGAAAGATGGGCGGCCTGCGATCGAAAATTCCCATTACGTTCGCAACCCTCATGACCGCAGGCATTGCGATCTCGGGCATTCCGCCGTTTTCGGGATTTTTCAGCAAGGACGAAATCCTGCTGGCGGCGCATCATCACGCTCCATGGATGTACTGGGTAGGCGTG
>CAADGY010000409.1 GCA_900696665.1 uncultured Acidobacteriota bacterium | reverse complement strand
TCGCCTTCGCGCCACCGCCGGTAGAGCGTGCGCGTTTCGCTGTCGTAGAGGTTTTTGGTGACGAAATCGGCCGCCCGGAGCGCCGAATCGAGGCATTTTTGCGCGATTTCGGGGTGTTTTTTAGCAAGAATTCGCGCCCCGCGCGCCAGCGCCGAAATCATCAACGCGTTCCACGCCGTCAGGATCTTGTCGTCGAGATGCGGGCGCGGGCGGCGGGCCCGGGCGGTGAGAAGCTCCTCGCGCATCGCCCCCAGGTCGCTCTGAAGTTGTTCAGGATCAACAGAATAGCGCCGCGCTGTGGATTCGATCGGGTTCGCTTCGCTCAGGATATTGCGGCCGGTGAATTCGCCGTGCGGATCGTGGGCGACGTTGCCTTCCTCCTCGCAGCCGTAGCGGTGGGCGAACCATTCGGCGCGCTCAGGCCCAAGCGTTTCAACGAGTTCCGCATAGGACCAGATGTAGAACGCGCCCTCGCTCTTCTCCTTTGGCTGGGCCGGGTCGGGGGCGGAATCGGCGTCTTCGGCCGAGTAGAAGCCGCCTTCGGGATGCGTCAAATCGCGCGAAATGTAGCGAAAAATGCCCTCAAAAGTGGTCAAAAACGCGCTTTCTTGCGTGATTTGATACGCCTCTAGGTACGAAACGGCGAGTTGCGCCTGGTCGTAGAGCATCTTCTCGAAATGCGGCACAAACCAGCGGTCATCCACCGAATAGCGGTGAAAACCGCCGCCGAGATGGTCGTGCATACCGCCCTTGGCCATCTCGCGCAGCGTGAACAGGGTCATCTCCAGAGCTTCCGGATTCTTGGCAAACACATGGTAGCGAAGGAGAAAGTCGAAGACGACCGGCCTCGGAAACTTGGGCGCGCCGCCGAACCCCCCGAGCTTCGAATCAAACGACCGCCGGAAGTAGTGAAACGCCGATTCGAGCGCTTCGGGATTCAGAACGCTTGTATCAGGCCGGACCTCGACGGCGCGCGCGATCTGGCCGATCAGCGCTTCGCTCGAGTCCAGCAACTGCTGGCGTTTGGTGAGCCAGGCTTGCGCGAGTTGTTCGAGGACGCTGGCGAAGCCGGGGCGGCCATAGCGGGCATCGGGAGCGAAGTAGGTGCCGCCATAGAATGGCTTGAGATCGGGGGTGAGCCAGACGGACATGGGCCAGCCGCCGCTGCCGGTGGTGGCCTGGACGAAGGTCATGTAGATGCGGTCTACGTCGGGGCGCTCTTCGCGGTCGACTTTGATGGAGACGAAGTGGCGGTTGAGCAGTTCGCCGATGGCTTCACTTTCGAAGGATTCGCGCTCCATCACATGGCACCAGTGGCAGGTGGAGTAGCCGATGGAGAGGAAGATGGGCTTGTTTTCGGCGCGGGCTTTGGCGAAAGCCTCCTCGCCCCAGGGATACCAGTCCACCGGATTGTGGGCGTGCTGGAGCAGGTAAGGGCTCTTTTCGTGGATCAGACGGTTGGCTTGCATTATAGTGGGAGCGAAAAGGATAGGATTCATGAGCGACCTTGCAGGCTTCAAGAAACAGGCGCGGGAGGAATTGTTCGAGCTTCTCCGCATCCCCAGCATCAGCACCGATCCGGCGCGCAAACAGGATGTGGAGCGCGCCGCGGCCTTTGTCGAACAAGGCCTGAAACGCGCGGGGATGACCCGCACGGAATTGATCCGCGTGGGTGCGGGCCATCCGCTCGTGTACGGCGAATGGCTCGGCGCGGAAGGGCGGCCTACGCTGCTGCTTTACGGCCACTACGACGTGCAGCCCGTGGAACCGCTGGACGAATGGATTTCGCCGCCGTTCGAACCCACCGAACGCGACGGCAACGTGTATGCGCGCGGAGCGTGCGACGACAAGGGCCAGACGTGGATTCTGGTGAAGGCCGTGGAATGGCTGATGCGGCGCGACGGCCGGCTGCCGGTGAACGTGAAATTCCTGATCGAAGGCGAAGAGGAGTGCGGCGGCGAATCGATCGCGGCGTATGTCGAGCAACACCCGGAAGCGCTGGCGGCGGATGCGGCAGTGATCTGCGACAGCGAAATGTTCGCGCCGGAGCTGCCGTCGATCTGCACCGGCCTGCGGGGCATCGCCTTTGGCGAGCTGATCGTGGAGGGTCCGAAGACCGACCTGCATTCGGGCGTCTATGGCGGCGCGGCGCCGAACCCGCTGATGGCGGTGGCGGAGATCCTCACCGCGCTGAAAGGGCGCGACGGGAAGATTTCGATTCCGCATTTCTACGACCGCGTGGCGGAACCGTCGCCCGAAGAGATGGAAGCCTGGGAATCGCTGCCGTTCGACGAAGAGGAGTACCGCAAGAAGGAAGTGGGCTCGCCGGAATTGACGGGCGAAGCGGGCTTTTCGGTGCTGGAGCGCGTGTGGGCGCGGCCGACGCTGGAGGTGCATGGCATCCGCGGCGGATTCACGGGCGAAGGGGCGAAGACGGTGATCCCGGCGCGGGCGGTGGCGAAGATCTCGCTGCGGCTGGTGGCGGATCAAAGGCCGGAAGAGGCGGTGGAGCAGTTGAAGGCGGCGATCGAGGGGGTGACTCCGCGCGGGGTGCGGGCGTCGTTCAACCTGCTGCATGCGGGTGCGCCGTCGCTGGTGGATCCGGACAACGCCTATCTCAAAACGGCGGCTTCGGCGATGGAGGAGGTGTTCGGCAACCGGACGGTGTATATCCGCTCGGGGGGCTCGATTCCGATTGTGGGGCTGTTCAACCGGTATCTGGAGATTCCGAGCGTGCTGATGGGCTTCGGGCTGCCGGATGATAACCTGCATGCGCCGAATGAGAAGTTTTGTTTGGCGAATTTTGATCGCGGGATCGATGCGGTGGTGCGGTATTTGGAGTGGCTGGGGTAGGGAGGAGGCTGGCGACCCGGGACTGCCCCGCCCCCAGCGCGCCCCGGACGAAGGAAGGAGCGCAGGCGCGATGAGCAATGAGGTGGAGATCGAGGATCACTGGGAGACGCCGACAATCGCGGAGAGACACGCCCACCATGTGCTCTGCTCCTTTCCGGCCAACGTAGTTGCCAATTCGTCTGGTATTGTCGTGCTCACCATCGAGGGGGAGCGGGGTTGTGTTGTCCTGATTACCGCGGAAGCCGCTGAAATCCGGCTCCCCACCACCGAGTGGACGAAGGGCGCCTACGCACCGAGGGCGTCCACTTGCTTCTGGAGACGTGTTGCGGTCCGGGAGACTCCATCCAGTTATCAGAAACTCGATCAAGTGATCGAAGCGGCAATCGCAGCGCGGAGGGCGGAATTCCAGCCGTGCTGCTTCTGCCATGAGGAGTTCCCGCCGGAGCACATGACGGATGATGCATGTCACGGCTGTGCGTCAGCGAATCGGGGGATCGTTTACTGAGTGGATGGCGCTGGGGGATTTTTTCGAGTGTAGGAGCGGAGCTTGAGCGACATCAGACCGGAAGCGCGATCGCCATCGGTTCGGGGCGCTGATCGGCTTCGGTCGGAATACGTACCGGGAATTCGAAATGGAATGAAGCCGGATTTCTGGATTTCGGGGACATTCATGATAGGGGGCGGTCCGGGACAGCCTGCCCCGCCCCAGCTCACTTTTCTGCGAAATCGTAAGCGATTGAAAACATATGTGGTTCGGTCGAGCGAGGCACCCTCGAGCGCAGCGACGGCCGAGGAACCCGGGATGTCGCTGCGAAGAAGTGTTTTCGAATCAGTTAGATCCAAAAAGTGCTGTGGGACGGGTCAGGCTGACCCGGCGCACCTCAGGCTGACCCGGCGCAGCCCCGGCGCACCCACCCGGCGCAGCCGACCCGATTGGCCTTGGAACTTCGCTCTTGACTGCTGGTTAACTGTGGTGTAGCCTGAGATTGGAATTGCGAGGGCGGGGCCTGAGTATTCCTCTTTGGCCCCGCTTGTCCTAAGTTAGAGCCTCGCGGCTCTTCTTGGGACCTCGATGGTAATAACGTAATCGCCGAACTCGATCCGAACGATCACAGTCCATCGCCTCGCCAAGGTAGTGACGATCATGCGTCACCTCCTTTTTAGAATGGCCCGGCGCCGCTACGCCGGGCCTTCTGCCTTTATGGGGCAGAACTTATTGATGACCGCTCCTCATATTCCGTCATCGCATCAATGATCTGATACACCAGCGCCCGTTCCTCGCCAACTAGGTTGAACGGGTTGAAAGTCCCAGTCACGCTTAGAGTGCCGCCGACCTTCGGTAACTGTATTGTTTTCATTGGGCTAGAGGTTGTATCGACGGACGGAGGGCTGACCAGTTGTGGCTGAATACCATTCGCCTTGCGCCGCCTTCGTCCTCGTGTATTGGGCTTTGTGGGGGTTGAGTTATCTGACGCGGTTGTCTCCTCGGTATCGGATGCCGCCGAACGGCTCTTCATTCGGGCGGTCAACCTGGGTGATATAGGGATTCCGCAATACTGTGCAGCCCGGACAAAGAACCGAACGGATCGGTCCTTTGTTGCCCCGGTGACGCCGTAGTCTCCGATGACATCTGTCAGTTGTTTTGGGGTAGCCGATGCGAGATCCAGTTCAAAAACCTTCTGGTAGCGGCTTCGCAGCAATTCAGCCAATAGGCGCTTCTCTTCGGGGCTATCCTCTGGAACGGCCGTCAACCGCCTAAGCGACTCCTGAGTTGTGCCTTCGGGATCGATCAGCCCCATGAATTTGAGTGCGCTGATTATTTGGCCCTGCTCGGCCCCGGACCTCGACCCCCAAGCACTGCGGTCAAGCTTTGTGGGTAAGCCGTGCGCCCTCAGGTTTTGAACCGCAGAGCGAAATGTTGAGAATGATAGGTAGACTGGAAGCGGTCCGTGTGTAGAGTCGGCCATTTATCTCTCCTGTACCTGATACCAAATATACCCCATCGTGTTACCGTAGTCAATGCCAATGTCGAACACGTTGGAGAATTTCTTACAGTGCGATTCGACATAGCTAAAATTGTGGCATGGAGATCAAGACTGGAGCGCTTGTGGTTGTCACCGCATACGGCGCTGAGAAACTGACAAGACGAGTTGTGGCCGACAGGGGAAGAACTGTCGAAGTGTGCAGCGAAGCGGAATTCCAGGCCGCACTAGGTTCTGGGCGCGCGCCTTGCCATGGGGGGGGGACAGTCCACTCAATCACCAAACTCATTCCGGCGAGCGGGCTGAGTGTTCGGCGATCAACCCGCAGGACGTTTTGGCGACCGGCTCAGCCTGTTGGATTGAAGAACTCGGCGGGCGCAGAGCTGCTGTCGGTTCGGGTGCTCGCGATTGCCCGGGGGCATTCAGATTCCACGTAGAGTGATTGAGTGTCCCCGAAACCGTGAATGATGAGCCGGACAGGCTGACACCTGATCCTGATCCTAGTGCGGCTAATCCGGAAACGCAACCATAGGGGTCGCTGAATAAGAGCCTGTCGGATGGAAGCGAATGCATACAGCCGCAACTGAATTTGGCCACATTCCGGGTAATCCAATGCTCACATTATCGACTACTATGGTTCCCGTCCTGTTGGCGAGATCAGGATACCTCTCGGCTACGGAGAACGCCATGTGCTCGGCTGGCTGAAGATTCAGAGGAAAGGCATGAGTCTGATTTCCAGCAGTGTCCAAGACCCGCAAGATGTATTGTTGAGCACGGGGGGAAGGATTCACCAACGCTAATCCAGTAGCAAAGCCTCCGCTTGTATCCAGTAGCCCCCACAATTTCTTATAATATGAGTAGTCAGCCAGACCGCTGCCTTCGCTGTCATTCCGTCCAGGAACCCGCTGCCGAAACGTGTAAAAGGCATCCACGTCGCCCGAAGACTGTTGCTCAATGTATGCGAAACCTTGCTCAGTATTCGAAGTAGCGTCGGAGGGTTCAAGTCGAGTCAGACCTCTTGCTGACAGTCGGACAGTCAACGAGTCAGCCATCCGGGTCGTACCGGATGAATCGATTGTCGTAATTATCCAAGGGGTGCCACCGCTCTTGAAAAACCGAACGACGACATTGACGTCGCGGGTTCGGCGGTTAAGAATGCGAATTTCCGTTTTCCACCCTCCCCCATCTGCAACTTGCGGAACCCACCTGCGCAACACCACAGCCGAGTCATCGAAAGGACCGGGAAGCTGTGCCAACAATGCCGGGGAAGGCACTAAGGCTATTGAGATGAGGCAAAGAAGGCTAATCGGTGTTTGCAATTTTTGGCCTCCACATCCTATGCCGATTCTTGAAAGAATGCTACGCCTTTCGAGAATGAACTGTAAGGAGCGTATCATAGAGAGTGGGGACATTCAAGGCCAAGCCGGGGTCAGACGGGGCCTGCCTGCGACGAGCCCTTGGCCATTTTCGCCCAATTCCCCTTCAGCTCTGGCTCCTTCGTACCGGTTTCGGGCGATTTTTTCCGGTAAGCCGCTGAAGTCGGGGAATCTCCGTTGCCTGACGCCTCCGTCGCCGCGCTCTCTCCCGGCCCGAAGAACTGGTCCAGACCCCGGTTCGCCGTATTCTCATTGACGGAGCTGAAGCTCCGCGCGGGCTGGAAGCGCGCCCTACATCTGCGTTGGGACTTGCGAGACGGGGCGGCGCGGGGCAGCCTGCCCCGCCCCAGCTCACTTTACTGCGAAATTGTAAGCGATTGAGAATACAAGCGCTTCGGTCGCGCGAGGTACCCACGAGCGCAGCTACGGCAACCGAACCCGGGGGGTCGCTGCGAAGAAGTGCTTTTGGGTCGAGGTGATTTGACTCCATTGGCCCCGGGCCACTGTCGCGCCTTCATCCGCATGCTGATGATCCTGGCCGGCGCACTGGCGCTGGCCGGACTGGCGGGCGTGGCCGCGGGCGACGTTCAGATCCGCGATATCGGCAATATCGGTCAGGTGGGGGTGTTCCCGGCCCGCTCCTGTTCTGGCGGACCCCTGCGGCAGTGGCGGCAGACTGAGACGGCGCCGTGCGATTACTTCCCGGCCGCGGGCGCGCTCAGCACGTAGTACCCGATCAACTCGACCGCGTCCAGACTGCCTTCCTTCGGCTTTGCCAGCGCGAAAGCTCCGCCCTGGGCCGGTTGCGGATACACCTCAACAAAATCGAGCCCCGGCTCGTACCAGGCGAACATCGTCCGCTTGATCGACTTCTCCGCCATCTGGTTCTGCACGGATTTCGAGATCGAGATCCAGGGAATGTCGCTTTCCCGCGCAAAATATCGGGCCGAGGCGATTGTGTATTCGCTGCGCAGAAATTCCCGCACTTCGGCATCGAGCTTCTTGCTCTGCTCCGAAGCCTGCACCTCTTTCATGCCGTTCGGCGGCTTGGGTTGAACGACCCGCGTCTCAGCCATGCCGCACCCCCAGGCGAAAATCGCCGTCACAACCACGAATATCGCGTTTTTCCATGTAGCCATGTCTCCCTCTTTATTTTCACTTGCTGGCCTGGAAAGCCTCCAGCCCGCCCGTCTGCACCAGTTTTTGCAGCGACACAATCATAAGCGCCCCCTTGGAATCTCTGCCCTCGCCGACATTGATGTTGTGACCCCAGGGATTGCGGACGGTGACCTTCCAGTCCATCCCGGATCGCGCAATGGAGACCACCGCATAGACGTGGTCGTCCACCAGTCCATCCTGTGCGACAGGCGCGCCGGTGATGACCTGCCAGAACGTCCGGTTATCCTTTTCCGGAACCACCCACAGCGTGACCGCCTTTTTCTGCGTGAGCGCTGTGGACACCTTCGCGCCCAGCAGCGCCACCGAACCGGCCATCCCAAGACTGGGGTAGTGTTTGTACTTCAACTCGGTGCCGGCGCTGCCCGTGATCGCCATCATCGCGTCGGAAGGCCAGCCCCCGTTGATGATTTTCTGGTAGCCCTCGCCCAATCCATCCTTCGGGTTGGTGTCGAACATTTTGGCGTAAGCCGTTTCGATCACCGCGGGCCACGTGCGCTCGTACTTGCCCGTGTTGTCGACGTAACTGCCGCCGTGGCGCTTGACGTTATCCTCCAGTTCCTTTTGCGTCACCCAGATCAGCTTGAGGCTGCCCTTCAGGTCATAGAGTTTGACGCGGAACCTCTGCGTGACGGGGTCGTAGTGAATCGCGTTCCTGATTAGTTGGGGGTTCTGCTGCGCCACCGCGCCCAGAGTGGCCACGAAATAACAGTCGCCGAAAGCATCCTGCTTGATGTCGTTGGGCGAGGGGCCGCCGCCGCGGTACAGGTTCTTGTCGGTGAAATTGGGGGCCGGGGGCGGCGGCGCGGGTTGGGGCGCCAGCAGCGTGTTGATCTTCGCGAGCGTGGGTCCGCCCGCATCCACCCGCCCGTCCGCAACCAATCCGGCATGGGCGCGCTGGAATTTAACGATGGCCCCGATCGTCTTGGGCCCAATCCGGGAATCCTCCGCCAGTTTGGGGTCCGGACCGCCCTTGGCCGGCGGAATCTGGTTCAGCGCTTTCTGGATGGCAAGCACGTCCGCTGCCCTATTCGCGCCCCCCTGCCCCACGGAT
>CAADGY010000408.1 GCA_900696665.1 uncultured Acidobacteriota bacterium | reverse complement strand
GTCCTACGCGGCCGCCGCATGGCCAGCCTGATACGGCGGGGTAAGTTCATCGTCTGCCGCCTGGACCGGGGTTTTCTCACTTTTCACCTGGGGATGACGGGCAAGCTGCTGCTGGCTTCGGGTAAGGGTCCCTATACACGCGCGGTCTTCGCGCTCGATTCGGGAAATCTCCGGTTCGATGACATACGCCAGTTCGGGCGTATCGAATGGGGAGAGTGCGTGCCGGCACGTGTCGAGCGCCTGGGTGCGGATCCCCTTTCGATCTCCGCCTCCGAGTTCATACGGCAAATCCGGCGGCACAGCGGGCACATCAAGCCACTGCTGCTGAATCAGACCTTCCTGGCTGGACTCGGCAACATCTACACCGACGAAGTGCTGCACAAGGCAGGCATTCATCCGCGCACGCGGGCAATGCGATTGGGGCGGGAGCGCTGCGTCCGGCTGCATCGCGCTATTGTGGAGGTGCTATCTCTGGCGATCGAACACCGCGGATCGTCCATCTCAGACTACGTGGATGCGTCCGGCCGGCAGGGGAGCTTCCAGTTGCTTCACCAGGTGTATGGCAAGCCCGGTCAGCCATGCCCGCGCTGCGGCACACCCATCCGGCGCATCGTAATCGCACAGCGGGGCACCTGCTTTTGTCCTGCCTGCCAGAAGTACTAGCCTGAGTATTCCAGGACCGCGTCCGCTACACGCGCGACCACGGCCATTTCCGCCACATCGTGCACGCGTACCAGGTGAGCGCCGTTCAGAATGGCCGCGGTCACCGCGGCCGCGGTTGCATAGGTGGTGCCCTGTTCCGTCTTTTGAGCCAGGAATGATTTCCTGGATGGCGCCACCAGCAGCGGCAAGTCGTAGCGGGCCAGGACATGAAGTTGCGCGAGGATCTCAGCATTCTGCTCCTTGCGCTTGCCGAAGCCCAGGCCGGGGTCGATCACTATTCGCGCCCGGTCCATTCCGGCCAGCCTCGCGCGGCTTACGGTGGCTTCCAGTTCCATCGCAATGGTCCCCATTACGTCTTTCAATGGAGCCAGTTTTTCCCAGGTATCGGGTGTGCCCCGCATGTGGTTGAGAATCAGCCCTGCGTCCCGATTCATGACCACCTTCGCCAGGTGTGGATCGAAGGTGAGACCGGTCGGGTCGTTGATGATCTCCGCCCCAAGTTCGAGCGCCTTTTCGGCTACCGCGGCCTTATACGTATCAACGGAGATCGGAATTCCCAGTTTGTCGCGAAGCCGCTTCAAAACCGGCACAAGCCGGCCCATCTCCTCTGATGCGGAAATCCGCGCGGATCCGGGACGAGTCGACTCCGCGCCGATGTCGATGATATCCGCCCCTTGTTCTTCAATCTGGATGGCGCGCGCGAAGGCGCGATCGGGATCTGCGTACCGCCCACCATCGGAGAACGAGTCGGGCGTCACGTTCAGGATCCCAACGATCAGAGTCCTGTCGCCCAATTGGATTTCACGGTTTTTGAGCTTCCAGGAGTACCGTTTGCGTGTCATAGTAAGACGCCCGTTCTTAACCGTATTCGAAACCCGCTATGGCATAGACATACTGATCGTTGTTGCCGAGCGGCGAGGCGCTGCCGCGGCCCTTCAACGTCATACGCGTAAGCCGGCGCCGGCATTCAAATCCCGCGGCCGAAGCGAGCCGGACCGCCACGCTGTTGCCTGGAAGAAGATCCCAGAAAATATCCTGGCCGCCGTGCGCGGAGAGGAAACCGTCGAACAACCTCCGTCCCTCCTCTTCTTGCCGGGCGACGCAGGGTCCGAAATAGAGCGCCTTCTCTCCCGGACGCCACATCGCGTAACCGTTCGTGCCAGCCACACAGCCATAGGGGGAAAGTTTCGCCAGGAGTTCTGAACGATCCGTTCCGAATGCGGCGCCGTCCAGATCGAGCGGCAGTACTGTATCGCCGTGCAAACGGGCGGAGGTGCCCTCCGTCCCGCCCCGCCACCAGCGCTCCACCAGGCACTCGTCTTCAAATCCGAAGCTCGAATAGAGCGGACGTCCCATGTCGGTTGCATCCAGTTTGATCCAGGCCACATCGCGCCCCGCCAGATACTCGAGCGCCCGCTTCATCAGGCGCCGTGCATAGCCGCGCCCACGATAGTCCGGGTCGGTCAGCACCATGCCGATCCAGGCCAGCTCTTTGCCGTAGCAGATCGCGGTCGCGGTGGCCACAAGCCTTCCTTCGGTGCGAATGCCGAAACAACCATCGGGCGCGATGGAAATCACCCGGCGCCAGTCGTCTTCCGTCTGGTTCCATCCGGCAACACGGCTCAGGTGCATCGCTTCCGATGTATCGGTTGGCTGCAAATAGCGTATGTCGCTCATGGTTCCCCGGTGAAGAAAGGCGCTAAGCGGTGATCTTTTTCCATCTCTTGCCGACACGTACGACGTAGGTCGCGGGAAACTCGAGTTGGATCAGGTCTCCTACGCGGCTGCCGTTGACCTCCACGGCTCCCGCCTTGATCTTACGCACGGCATCGCTGACCGAGTCGGCCAGGCCCGCCTTCGCGAGCATTTTGTCGACGCGTACCGCCGGCCCCGTCATCCTGACGGTCTCGATGTCGGATGGAACTTCGCCGGAAGCTACGACACGCTGCCATTCGACAGCCGCACGGTCCGCATCGTCACGCGAATGGAAATCGGAAATCACCTGGCGTGCCAGATCGATTTTGGCCTCTTTCGGATGCAGACTGCCGCCGGCAACGCGCCGCCGCATGGTGTCGAGTTCCGCCATGCTGGTGTCGG
>CAADGY010000407.1 GCA_900696665.1 uncultured Acidobacteriota bacterium | reverse complement strand
GCCTAGTGCGGGAAATCCGCACGCTGGGTTTGACGTGGCGGGAACTGGAAACGTGGCATGGTCGAGATCTTGTGACACCCGCAGACGAAAGGGCGGGACAACAGGGAGCACAAACATCGGCCTAAACCGGCGCGCCAGTCCTCGACCCTACCTTATGGGGAGGGGCTGGAAATGGGCCGGGCCACCGCGCACCGCGCCAGCCCCTTACCCGACAGGTAGCTTTCCGCTTCATCAAACAGAGCTACAACTTAGAAGACATTCGTGTGATGAAGTACCAGCGGCTGAAGAACTTAGTGATTCTGGTGATGGCCGCAGCTTACTTTGCGGCGACGTTCCTGGGCCAGCAGATAAAGCTGCGGATTCTGTGCGAGAAGCTGCTAATCATCTCGCAGCGGTTCTTCGGAATTCCACCCTTCCGGTTCTACACCTTGGCTGACGGAATACGGCAAATTCTCTCCCGGGCCACCATCAGTCCGCCGGAAACGCCACCCGCCAGCCTGCAGCTGGAGTTGACGCTCGGCTGGGAGGGCTGAAAATTCTGGGGAAACTCCTGCCCACAAAAAGAAATTTTTTCTTGACTTTGAAGGAAGATCGTGATAAATGGTATGACCAGAATACTCTTTTGGTATGACCAGTAACAGAGGGGCTGACCTGGGAGTAGCTCAATTCAACCGTCGAAGGAACTACTATGGCACGGTTCCGTTTCACCTCTTCAGATGACAAGCTGTTTGTTTTCGGGATTCTGCTCGTCTCTTTGGCAGTCCTCTTCCCGTCAATGCAGGCCCAGGTGTCAACGGCAACCATCAACGGTATTGTCCAGGATGCCTCAGGCGCCGCAGTTCCCGAGGCGGAGATCGTACTACGGAACGTTGCCACAGGGGTCGAGGTCCGCACCCTCAGCAACTCGGCGGGTGTGTACGTAGTAATGAACATTCCGCCAGGCAACTACACGCTAGCCGCCCGCAAGCCCGGCTTCAGCACTCAGAACGTCACGCCGTTCCGGCTCATGGTGAATCAGACGGCCACCTTCGATATCAAGCTTGATGTCGGCTCGGTGCAGCAAACGCTATCGGTAGAGGCTGCTGGCGCCGAAGTGCAAGCTTCCACAGCGGAATTGGGGACGGCGGTGGGCCGCACACAGGTGGCCGACCTGCCTCTCAACGGACGGAATTTTACGCAGTTGCTGACGCTTACCCCCGGCGCCTCCCCGGTAAATACTTCCCAGAACAGCGGCGGCTGGCTTTCAGGAGCGGTGGGGGCGTTCAGTTTTCCGTCCATTAACGGGCAGAGCAACCGTAGCAATTTCTTCCTGCTGGATGGGATCAATAATCATAGCGCCATCGTCAGCACCTACGCTCTGGCGCCGATCGTAGACACCATTGAGGAGTTCAAGGTGCAGTCGCATAACGACCAGGCCGAGTTTGGCCAGGTCGTAGGCGGCATTGTCAACGTCGTCACCAAGTCTGGAACGAACGAGCTCCACGGAAGCGCGTGGGAGTTCCTGAAAAATAACGTCCTCAATGCCCGCTCCTACTTTCTGCCGGAGGTGACGCCTTTCCGGTGGAACCAGTTTGGCGCCACGCTGGGCGGACCGGTTGTGCTGCCCCGGTTGTATTCGGGCCGGAACCGCACTTTCTTCTTTCTGGGATACCAGGGTTATCGCTTCCGCCGGCCCGCCAATGTGCTCTATCGTGTGCCGACCGAAGCGAACCTGGCCGGAGATCTGAGCGACCAGCCCAGGCAGATCTACAATCCCTTCAGCACACGGCTCGATCCGGACCGCCAGGGAGCTTTCATTCGGGATCCGTTTCCTGGAAACCATATCCCGGCGAGCTTGATCGATCCCGGCATTCTCCAATATGCCAGGGTCACATTGCCCGCGCCGGCCCATACGGGCGTGGCCGATCGGAACGCTATGGACCCCAGCCCTTATAAGCAGAACCAGGAAGAATATAGCGCGCGGATGGACCATGTTTTGCGCAATGATTTCTTCTGGTTCCGCTACAGTGGAACCCTACAGGACTCCGACGGATCTGGCGGACGGCAGGCCATCGCCAACCTGGTGGAATTCCGGGCCAAGAACATAGGTTTGAGCTGGGTACACACCTTCGGCCCAACCAGCGTGCTACACGTACAGTTCGGCCGGGCGCGAACCCGTTACGACACCAAAGCCCGCTTCCGGTCCGCGTTTGTGCCTGACAATGTAGCCTTCGCGAAATCAATCGGGTTTTCCGATACCGCCTTCAACAGTTATGTTGGGGGGCAAGCCTACATTCCCTCTCTGGGTGTCGCCGATTTTTTCTCCGGCGGGGAAAGCGATACGTTGCAGACTCCCACCGCAAGCTGGCAGGAGAAGGTCAACTACTCCAAATTATGGGGGAAGCATAGCTTCAAGGTCGGTGGCGAACTCAACAGCATGGATTTCCGCCAAATGGCACAGAGCCTGAGCGTCAGCATCAGCGTGCCGCAGACCGCTCATCCGCAGAATCTGGGTGCAACCGGCAGTTCCCTTGCCTCCTTCCTGCTCAATCTTCCGGACTCCTACTTTTTCCGGAATACGAATACACGGCTGCAATGGGGCGGGGTGGTCAGCACGTATTTTCAAGACCAATGGAAGGCGACGCCGCGGCTGACGATAAACCTCGGTTTGCGGTATGACCGCACAATCATACCCGCCATGGGCCGCCCGGAGGACGGCACCGACCAGGTGGGCGATTTGGACCTGATTCGTGGGCTCTATATTCTTCAAAGTGGAGTAAAGCGCACTCCCTCCTGCGCGGAGCGTGGCTCCGCTCCGTGTATTCCCGGCGGTGTCCTGCCCGAACGGGTCGTGCTCGAAGATCGCGCAAAGATTTTCCACGACAGCACCCGGAACTTTCAACCGCGGGCAGGGATCGCCTTTCGCATCACCCAAAGGACGGCATTCCGCGCTTCCTTCGGCGTATTTTTTGACAATTGGGCAGGAATCACCCAGATTGCACGAAATCACGAGGGTACTTGGCCCAGCACCGGGGCGCGCATCGAATCTAACCTCAATCGACCCACCCCCACCCAGCCCACCCCGGCCGTCTCTATCACCAACCCCATAGTTGGCTCCGGGCCGCTTCCGCCTCCCACCCCCTTCCAAACAGGCCAGTACTTCTTCGACCCATTTATCCAAAACGCCTATTCGTTGCAGTGGAACGGCGGAATTCAGCATCAGGTCGCCGCGTCCACGGTGATCACCGCAAACTATGTCGCTTCCGGGAACCGGCGTCTGGATATGGGCGGCTTTTACAATACAGCCCTTACACCGGGTGCGGGCGACCACCGGCTGCGAGCTCCGTTCCCTTTCATCATCCCAACCTATTTTGACCGGAGCTGGGGCCGCAGCAACTACCACGCGTTCCAGTTTCTGCTCGATAAGAAACCCACCGGCGACCGTTCCTCTTTCGGCTACATGGTTTCCTATACCTGGTCGAAATCCATCGACGCGGGATGCTCCGGCTGGTTCGGTGTCGAGGGCTGTTCCATTCAGGATCCATACCGGTTCAACAACGATCGTAGCGTTTCTGCGTTCGACGTCACCCACCTTCTGACAGCCAACTGGGTCTATCGACTGCCCATCGGGCGGGGAAAAGCCCTTCAGACGGGCAATCGGGCCGTCGATTACATCCTCGGCAACTGGCAGATAAACGGCATCGCCATGCTCCGTTCGGGCCAGCCGTACAACGTCAATATCAGCGGCGACATCGCGAACACCGGCAACGCAAGCGGCTATATGCGTCCAAATCTTATCGGTGTTCCAAAACTCGACAACCCGAGCACGGACCAGTGGTTCAACCGCGCGGCCTTCGCTACGCCCGCGGCGTACACATTCGGCAACTTTGGAAGAAACCGGCTGCGCTCGGACTGGCTGCGCAATTTCGACCTGTCGGTATTCCGGCAATTCCCCATCACCGAATCCAAGGTGCTCGAAATTCGGGCCGAGGCGTTTAACACGTTCAACACCCCAACCTTTGCCCCGCCTGTGGCAAACATGAGCAGCCCGAATTTCGGGCGGGTTTTGGGGACTGCAAACAGCCCCCGCCAACTTCAATTGGGAGCGAAATTCCTTTTCTGACCGCTATGCTATTCGGCAATTGGGAAACCGGGAACATCTGGTAGAATCCCGGACAGAGATGCGAGGGCAGAGACGAGAGGCATCACCCCGCTTACACCAGGTGGTTGCCGGTCAAATTCAGGAGTTAATTCTAAGCGGCACTTGGAAAGGAGGATCGCGCTTGCCGGCCGAGCGCGACCTTTGCGACCGGCTGGGCGTAAGCCGTACCGTCATTCGGGAGTCATTAAAGCATTTGGCGGCGCGTGGGATCGTCAAAGGAGTTCCCCGGAAGGGCACCTTTGTTTCAGGGAACCTGAGCGAGCCTTTCATCGATCTGCTGGATCTCTGTGTATCGCGGCAGGGACCCTCCGGCCGCCTCAATCTGTACGAGGTGAGGAGCCTGCTTGAAGTGGAAATCGCCGGCCTCGCCGCCGAACGGGCCACTCCCGTGGAAATCTCGGAACTCGAACGCATCAACTGCCTTCTCGAAGAGATGAATGCCCGTGAGAACCAGTGGACAGAGGAACAACTACGCTCCTACAACAATCTGGAGTTTCAATTTCACGTCAGCCTGGCGCGGTGTACGAAAAACGAACTCTTCGTGGTTCTCCTTTCCGCTCTGTCCGAGGCGTTCAAGAGATCCTGGACGGATATCCATGCCCATTCCGCCACCCGGAGACATGGAGTTGAGCTTCACCGCAATATCTTGAATGCGATCCGCTCGCGAGATCCCCGAAAAGCCAGAAGGGCTACACGGGAGAATTTGAAAGCATTCCTGAAAGCTTCCCTTGACATGAAGGAGAATCGAAACGATTCCGGCCGTGTGTGAGCGGCTTTCTCACAGCTTTTGCTTGCCGGTTTCGCGAATCCACCGCCGCGTCCAGCCGACGGTTTCGAGCGGCCTGTCACAAAGCCAGCTTCCGCAAATGACCATGGCTTCGATGCGGCCTTTCCGGAGCCATTCGAGACCGAATTCGCACTGCCGCTTCATAGCGGAAACCGGGAGAGGTTTCTTGTCTCCGAAATCCCACAGAAACGAACCGAGCGCCTTTTTCACTCGCGGAGCCACTTTTTCGACGCGCTCGAGCGTGCGGGGAAGATTGGGGATCTCCTTGCCGAACCACGGCCATACCTGTACGACATCGCAGAGATCGAGATAAGGTCCCAGCCGTGGAAAAGAATCCTGCGCAATCTCGTGGGCATATAGCACCACCCAAAGATCGAGCCGCTTATCTCCCGACTGTAAGCCTTGCTTGACTTGTTTCAATTCCTCCAGGCTGAGAGCTGCAATCCGGTCTTTCTCCCAGTGTTTGCGCCGCACGAAAAAATCGTCCATCACAACGCCCGTCGTCTGCGGGTTCCGGAAAGCGAATTCCACGACTGCGTTCCGCCGGGAATCGGGTGTCCTGTTTTCTCCGGGGTCCACAATCGACCAAACTACTTGCCGCAAAGATTGAAACGGAATCGCGAACTGTTCTAGGGAGCGGACGTCCGGCTGGCCTTCATATCCGATCATGAACACATTCGGAATGGACATGTAGTGCGCAGCCTCGACTGGAGTGATCCGGGACTCTCCTACCAGGCCGTATTGTCCGCTATAGGCTCCCGCGATGTGAGACCAAAGCCACAAACAGTCCCCGACGGTTGTGGCCTGTGCCGGGGTTCCCTGTAAAAGGACCGGTCTCCGCGCGAATAGCGCCCCGCCCGCTAGCGTCGCCGCATGGAGCATTTTTCGTCTCGTTAGCATCGTGCCTCCCTCCTCCGGTCAACAAAACGCGTTTTTCCAGGATTTTTCAGTTGCCGCCTTCCTGGGCCGCTTTGGCGTAGGCATCCAAAACCAGGGCCATCAGTTTTCTGGCAACACGCCCATCCGTTTGGCAGGGTTCACCTGTATCCAGACAGTCGAAAAAGTGTTTAACTTCGCCCGAAAAATCAAGGCCCTCGTCGCTGTCCATCAGGATCTTGTCAGGCGGCGCTACGGAAATCTGGGAACGGAACGCGCAGTCCGGACCCTCGCGGACTAGGCTGCCCAACGGATCCATGGTCAGCGTCAAAGTGGCCTTCTCGCAGTAAGCGCGGACGGTATACCACGTCTTCGGCGAAGCCGAAGCCCACGTATGCCGGGTGGTGGCGATGACTCCGTTCTTGAACTTGAGCACCGACACCGCTGTGTCCTCGCCCTCCATTGCCAATCCGCCGTGCGTGCCAACCATCGAAGCTGTCTGTATCTCTCCTCCGATCCAGAGAATCACGTCGAGCATGTGAGGAGAGGCGGAAAAGAAGACGCCGCCGCCGAGACAGTCTTTCTTCTGAATCCAGCCCAGATCGGCGTAGCCCCGTAAGTTCTCGTCCATCATTGCGTCCAGCAGGTACGGGCGCCCGTATTCCCCGGAGTCGATAAACCTTTTGAAAGCCTGTGTGGTTTTCCGGTATCGATGCGGAAGCGCGACCATCAGCAATCTCTGCTTTTCGTCAGCCTTGGCAATCATCGCGTCCGCCTCCGCGAGCGAGAGGGCCATCGGCTTCTCCAGCAGGACATGGCAGCCGGCACCGAGCGCTTCCAACGTAGCTGAGCAGTGCAGATGGTGCGGAAGAAGAATGAAAACGCTCTCGACGTCATTCAATTCCGCCCGATAATCGCCGATCTTTTGCACGGGGTTCTGCTGGCCCAACTCCCGTGCGATCTGCCCGGCCACCAGATCCATCCGTTCGCTCTGCGGATCCGATATCCAGACGACCTCGACGTGTTCTCGGATGGCGCTCAGCGCGCGAACGTGAAAGGGCGCCACCCAACCGCAACCTATTAAACCGATTCGATGTTTCACTTTGATAAGCCGCCCGGCTTCCTTTCCTGGTGGTTTCGTGCTTTTTCCGGATCCGGCTCGAGGGACGCCTGAAGGAATGCCTCGAGATTGTTGTCGGTTGCCTGCCGTGCCGCCCGCGAATCTTTCTCACGAACCGCTTTCAGAATCTTCCTGTGTAATTCCACGCCTTGCTTACGGGTTTCCGGGCGGTTGTGAATACATGCCCAGCTCTGGTGAAACGCCCCGGAGAGCGCGGAAAGAAGGATCACGAACAACTCATTCTTAGTGCATCGAGCCAGAGTGAGATGAAAATCGAATTCCAGTTCGTTATAGCGGCGTAACCGCTCTCCCGCCCAGGGTTCCGGTTCGCGGTTCATTCGCTCCAGTGTCCTGTTAATCCGCTCGAGATGATCGACCTCCTCTGGTTCGGCCCGTTCCGCCGCGAGTCCGGCGATTTCCACTTCGAGGACTCTCCGTACTTCGAATAAGTGCGTCTGCCCTCTGGGGCCCGAGCGAGCGATGAAGCCGTGCAACAGATCGGTGAGGGGTTCAGTTACGTTCTGCCAGACCAGCGTGCCTTTGCCCGGGACCTCCTTTAAAACGCCCCGTGTGACCAATACCTTCAGCGCTTCTCGAATAACGGTTCGGCTCACTCCAAACTGTTCGCTCAACACGCGTTCGGGAGGCAATCGGGAAAGGGGTTGCAAGGCTTCCTCGCTGATCATTTCCTGGATCTTTTCGGCGACGACGGTGTGTAGTCGCGGCGGCCTTGCGATCTGGCCCCGGATTCGGAAGCTCATGGTTTCCAGAATTGGTCTGACTGGTATACCGATATATCAGAAAAAATCTTGACTGTCAAGAAAAATCGGTTTACACTCGTTCGTGGTCCCATCCGGACCTATTGCCTCCCGGGAGCAGCCAATGTCCAAACCGGTCCAAAACACCCTTCTCTCCAACCGTCGGGATTTGCTGAAATCGCTGCCTTTCTTGCTGAGCGGTCCGGCCGCCTCGCTCGGTTTGGCAAGCACCGCTACACCCAAGCCACGCTTAACCGTTCGCGACAGCCTGTGGCTTTGGTCACACGTTGCAGGAAGCTATAACGGCATGTTCAATCTTCCCGGCAAATCCCGCATGACACCGGCCGAAGCTGCCTTTTACATGGCCATTCCCAACGTTTATATGATTCATCTCAAAGAGGGCCCCGAGCCTCCTTTGGAGCAATATGCGCTCGCCTTCGAACCACTGCGGGAAGTGGTGTGGGGAATCGTTGCGGCCGGCGGTCATACAAACGAGAAAGAACGCCAGATGGTGCTTGATCTGGTCCGCCGAAACCGCCAGATCACCGGTGTGGTGATGGACGATTTTTTTCCGAGGCCCGGCTCCGGGAAAAAGCCTTCTCTCGCCATCGATCAGATTCGCGAGCTTCGCGAAACATTGGCGCGTATCGGCAGGAAATTGGACCTCCAAGTCGTCCTGTACGAGTATCAGTTGGTGGACGAGTTTGCCGAGTATCTGGAACTGTGCGACGTGGTTCAATTCTGGACCTGGCAAGGCCCCGAGTTGGCGAATCTGGCTGCCAATATGGGCAAGCTTTCCCGGCTGGCGCCCAAAGCCCGCCTTGCTCTTGGCGTCTATTGGTGGGACTTCGGCGGAAAGAAACCGCTCCCCATGCCGTTGATGAAAAGCCAGAGTGAACTCGGCCTGGAGTGGCTCCGCAGTGGCCGCATCGAGTCCATGATCTTCTGTGGAAGCTGGCTCTGTGACCGTGGCTTGGAGTCGGTGGCTTGGACAAGGGACTGGATTCGAAAGGTCGGTGACCAGAAAGTTCCCTTTACGAGGTCGGCGAGATGAATTACTCCCTCCGCGCTTACGGAGTAGGAGAGCAGAATCTGCCGGGGTGGTGTTGTTTATTTGGAGCGAACGACACGAGCCTCTACCGGATTGTCTTTTACGTCTGGATTGCCCAGGCCGGGAACAAGACAGTTGTCATCGACAGCGGCCTGCCCCCGCACCAAGACGACTTCCGGACTCTGGCCGATGCCTGCGGGCAATTGGATGCGCGATGTGCGCTGCAGCATTCGCGGACGCTCGATGAGGTCTTCGAACTAGCGGGGCTGGCCCCCGATGCAGTGGACATTTTGCTCCTGACCCAGCCGATCACGTATCACAGCGGCGGTCTCCTGCCGCAGTATTTTCCGCGCGCCGACGTCTATCTCGCGCGAGCCGGCCTGATGGAGTTTCTCCTCGACAACCCCGGCCATCCTCCACGGGATTGCTACTTCACCGGGAAAACGTGGGCGTACCTCCACCGGTTGGCGATCGAGGGCCGGCTATATCTGCCCGACACCCGGACCGAGGTCCTGGAGGATCTGTTCATCGAGCCCACAGGGGGCCATCACCCAGGTTCGGCAGCCGTAACTCTCCGAACGGTGCGAGGAGTGGTTGGCATTCTGGAGACTGCGTTCGTCGAGGCAAATATCGCGCGGGAGCAACCGGTCGGCTTGGCCGAGGATGCCGCCCATTGCCGGAGGGTTATTCGCCATTACAAGCGATTCTGCGATCCGCTGTTGGCCATACATGATTCGAGCATCCCTGAACGCTTTCCGGGTGGGGTAATCGCCTGAGCCGGTCTCCTCTTGAGGCTGTGAACTGATGAATCTTCTTCTGCTCGGGATCTTGACGATCGCCGCCGCGGGCATTTTGAACGGAACGTTCGCCTTTCCGATGAAGCTGGTCAAGCATTGGAATTGGGAGAACATCTGGTTTCTGTTTGCGGTATTCGGTCTGGTCCTGTTGCCGGCCGCGGTTGCCTTCAACACGATCGATGGGTTGCTCCAGATCTATAGGAGTGTTCCGCCCTCCAGCCTGCTAGTTGCCCTATTTCTCGGCCTCGGCTGGGGGCTCGGGTCGCTGTTGTTCGGATTGGGGATCTCGGCGCTCGGTTTCTCTCTCGGCTACATGATCGTGATGGGAACGACTGCGATTTTCGGCACCATCATTCCGGCCATGCTGTCTGGCTATGGACTGCTTGTTTCCGCGCGCGGCGCCCGGCTGTTGGGCAGCCTGGTGATGATCTCTCTGGGGCTCTGCCTCTGCGGTGTTGCGGGACGAGTGCGGGAGCAGCTCACCAAAGCGGCTGTGGAACGATATCGCATCCTGACTCAAACCCACTTCAGCAAGGGAGTGCTGATCTGCCTGGCAAGCGGAATTCTTTCCGCCTGCTTCAACATCGGCTTTGCTCTTACCACCGGGATCAGTGCGGCGGCAGAAAGGTCCGGCGCCACGCCGGGAAATTCGAGTTTCAGCGTCTGGGTATTGATTATGAGCGCCGGTGCGGTGCCCAGCATGAGCTATTGTGCCGTTCTTTTGTGGAAGAAGAAGTCGTACCGTCTCTTTCGCGTAGGGGGCCGGAACTGGTTCTACGCGGCCGTCATGGCTTTGATGTGGGTGTTGACTCTTCAACTGTACGGGGATGGAACCAATAGCCTGGGACTCTATGGCGCCACTGTAGGCTGGCCTGTCATGATGGCCTCGGCGATCGTTGGCGCGAATGTGCTCGGAATTGCCGGGGGCGAGTGGAGTGAGATGCCGAAACGGGTACGCACCTGGCTCTACACCGGCATCGCGTCTCTGATGATCGCGGTGGTTCTGGCGGGCTTGGCGGGTTCGGCCTGATGCCTCTCCCGATCCCGATTCACACATTATGCTGATAGCCGATATCGAAACCCCTGCGCTGGTTATCGACCTCGAGAAGTTGGAACTGAACTTGAAACGTGCGGCCGAGTATGTGCGCCGGCATGGATTGCGTCTGCGGCCCCACACAAAGACTCACAAGATTGTGGCGTTGGCGCGCCGCCAACTGGCATTCGGTGCGGATGGTCTGACGGTCGCTAAAGTCGGAGAAGCCGAGGTGATGCTAAGAGCGGCCCCTTTAGAGATCCTGGTTGCTTATCCGGTTATTGGACAGGGGAAGCTCGATCGCCTGATGCGGGTGGCCCGAAAAACCCGGGTCACCGTGGCGCTCGACACTTTTGAGGCAGCGCGGCAGCTTTCCGAATTCGCACACCAGGCAGGCATGAGAATTGGCGTCCTGGCCGAAGCGGATGTTGGATTCGGCCGCATGGGAACGAAGCCCCAATACGTTCGTCCGCTCGCAGAAGAAATTCTGCGCTTACCCGGCGTTACGTTTGAAGGAATCGCCTTTTTCCCCGGCCACATATTGGAGATTGGTGAGGAGTCGAGGCAGGCGTTGAACCGATTAAGCGCGTTGATTGGCGAGATCCTGGCTGATCTCGGAAGAGCCGGGATCGAGGCGCGGATTGTCAGCGGCGGATCCACCCCAACCCTTTACTATTCCCATCTCGTCCGCGGTCTGAACGAAATCCGCCCGGGAACGTACCTTTTCAACGACAGGAACACTTTGAATTGCAAGGCTTGCCGGCTTGACGAGTGTGCCGTCTCGGTTCTGACGACCGTTGTTTCCACATCGGGAGAGGATCACATTATTGTCGATGGCGGCTCGAAGGCGTTCTCTTCTGACCTTCCGGTCGGATTGCCGGAGGTCAGCTACGGATTAGTGCTCGGAGAGCCGGACACTCTCTTCTACAAGGTGAACGAGGAGCACGGCTACCTTGCGGTCAGGGACGGCGGACGTAAGTTCACGGTCGGTGAAAAGCTTCAGATCATCCCCAACCATGTTTGCCCCGCAGTCAACCTGTACGACATGGTGTACGGCGTCCACAGTGGAAGAGTTGAAGAAGTCTGGAAGGTGGATGCCCGTGGAAAGCTGCAATAATACAATTCCCCTTCCGGGGCCACTGTCGTTCTGCTCCGCCCTCATTTTTGGTTAGCTTGGTCACTATTTTGGAACTTCTCTGGCGAGTCCCATTGTCCTTGGCTCAAGGTGAGTTAGTGGCTTGCTATGCCTTACAAGCGCGAGGTCATTTCTGCAAGCGTCAGCTTGCAGCCGCATTGTCGGGTGACCGACCCTCAGGAAGGAGTGGCGAGGACTGTGATCCAGAACGGGCCTTCGGTGCATTGGAAAGTCAGCCGATCGCGAACCTTCGCCCCACAGACGCGAAGGCCATAATCGCTGCCGTCGACTACAGAAGGCAGGGAAAGCTGAATCTTCGGCGTTAGCAAGCATTTCAGATTGCCACCGATCATGTTGGCCAGTTCTCCGAGCACGTCGCGTACTACGTCGTCTACTACGCTGGGAGTGTCCACGGAAAGATAGCATCCCGCAAACCGGCATGCCTGCCACCGGTCGCACTCCAGCAACACTGCACCATTCCAATCACCTGACAAGTGGACAGCCGCCGTCAGCCGGTCTGTACTGGGGAACCATGGCGCGTCGCATTCGCTCGCTTTCAAACCCAGCATTGTCTCGAACACAGACTCCACGATCTGCGCCAGATTCCTCGGCAGTATCTCTACCGTCAATCCGGTTGGCATAGAGGTCCTTTCATTGGACGACATATACAACTGCATTGCCGATTGTCTGTCTTTCAAACCACTCTTCTACGCCAAAGGCTGTCTCGGCGCCGCCCAGCAACAGCCAACCGCCTCGAGATAGCGTGCCGTAGAGTTCCTTCATGATCTTCCTCTTTGTTTCGGCGTCGAAGTAGATCATGACATTACGGCAGAACACAAGATCGAAAGGTCCGAGGGCACGCATGCTCGCGCGAAGATCGATCGTCTCGAAGCGAACCATTCGGCGCACGGTATCGCTCAAGTGCCAGTCCATGCCCGAGCGGCGGAAGTGCTTCACCAAAAGCGCCGCAGGTAAACCGCGGTTCACCTCGATCTGCTGATACTTGCCGGACTGGGCGCGTTCCAAGACCGGAGAGGAGAGATCAGTGCCCAGAATCTGAATGTTCCAGCCGCTGAACCCCTCTTCCAGGAGAACCATAGCCAGACTGTAGGCTTCCTGCCCGGTGGACGCCGCAGCCGACCAGAAGCGCAGTGTTCTCGTATTCTGACGCTCGCGCCTCAACCGGGGCAACAAGACTGTTCGAATGGCATCATACTGGGCGGGATCGCGAAAGAAGTAGGTTTCGTTGGTCGTCATGGCCTCGACGACCTGCCGGCTCACTTGGGTCTCCCGTGTAGCCATGAGCAACGTACACAAATCATTGATCGAGTTGAGGCCGAGTTGCTTAACGATGGGCGCGAGACGGCTTTCGAACAAGTAGTGCTTGTCTTCTTCCAGTACGATGCCCGCGTGGGAATAGACATGCTGTTGAAGGAACCGGTAGTTCTCGGAGCGGATCTCCACAATTGGTGTTTGGCTAGACATCCAACTTCTCCTAGGCTCTCCCCACCATGCGCAGAATCTCTGGTACGATTTGATCAAGCGGCAGCACACGGTCGGTAAGGCCGGCGTTTACCACAGCGCCGGGCATTCCCCAAACAACACTCGAAGCCTCATCCTGCGCAAGAACGCTCGCGCCCTGTGCTTTGAGAATCCTCGTGCCGCGCAACCCATCCTGTCCCATTCCGGTCAGAATCACAGCGATGACAGCACCACCATAAACCTCCCCGACCGATGCAAACAGTGCATCGACGGCCGGGCGGCAGGAGTTTTGTGGCGGTGACTGATCCAGATCGACACGCACTCCTTTTCCGTTTGACGACACTTTCATGTGGAAGTCACCCGGTGCAACCAGGATCCTGCCGCCGTCCAGCAGTGCGCCCTGACTCCCCTCCTCGACGGGCAGTTGGCAGATAGAGTGGAGACGCTCGGCGAGCAGCCTTGTAAAAAGAGGTGGCATGTGCTGAACCACGAGAACTGGTAGCGGGAATCCCGCCGGCAACTTCGGCAGGATCTCACTCAACGCGGTTGGCCCCCCTGTAGAAACGCCGATGGCGACTACTTTAGGCTGCACTTTCGTGCTCCGCCAGGCCGGAGGGAACACCGGCGCCTGCTCTGGTGACGGCCGGGCCACCGCACTATTTGGTGCGGGTATGTGGAAGAACTGCTTGATTTTCGGGACCAACTCTTCCCGCAGGCGCGCCATCGAGCGATCCAGGGATCCTTCGTTGGACGCCTTGGCCACGTAATCGTCGGCGCCGAGGCTCAATGCCTCCAGCGTCACCGCCCCGCCACGTTCGGTGAGCGTGCTGAACATGATGACCCGCAGGTGGGGATATTCACGCCGAATGCGCCGCAAGGTTTCCAGTCCGTCCATCTCTGGCATCTCGATGTCCAACGTGAGGACGTCGGGATTCACCTGCGGAATCTTCTGCAGGGCGATCACCCCATTTGCTGCTGTTCCCACAACCTCGATCGCGGGATGCTGCTCGAGGGCGTGAGTGACCAGGCGCCGGATAACCACCGAATCGTCCACGGCCAGCACACGGATCCGCTCCCCGGCTTGGAGCAACCGTTTGATTATCGCAGCCATGCTTCACTCCTCAAGGATGGATCCCCGCAAGCTGGAGTTTCTCGACCAGAATGTCTTTTGTGAACGGCTTCATGACATACTCGTTGGCGCCCGCCTCGAGGGCTGCCATCATCTGATCCAGCCCGGTTTCGGTAGTGACCATAATCACCACGAGCGAGGAAAGCTCCGGCTTCTGGCGCAATCGCTTGAGCAGATCCAATCCATTGATTTCGGGCATGTTCCAATCTGCCAGGACCAGTGCCACCGCATCTTTCTCGGCCTCGATCACCTCCAGGGCGCCTTTTCCGTTCTCCGCTTCGCGAACCTCGTAGCCGAGTTCCTTCAAGATCTTTGCAAGGATCATTCGAACGGCCTTCGAATCATCCACCACTAACGCTTTGGCCATCACTCACCTGTCTTCGTTCGTTAATTGAAGGGACGCGCCGGTGCAGCCGCCGCGCCGCGCCCCAGTCCCCTGACCGGTCAGAACGTGAACTTCGAAATGACCGCCTGAAGCTGCGCCGCCATCTGGCTCAACTCCTGCGACGCCTTCTGCGTATCGTTGGCCCCTTGGGTCGTGTTTTTCGCCGCCACCGCCACGCCACCGATATTCTTAGCGATGTCGCCCACACCTTCGGCTGCTTCCGTTACACTGCGGCCGATCTCGTTAGTGGTCACCGTCTGTTCTTCCACCGCCGAGGCGATGCTGTTGGAGATATCGTTGATCTGGTTGATGATCGTGCTGATCTCCTCGATCGCCTTAACGGCTCCCTTGGTGTCCCCCTGGATCGCCTCGATTTTCCGGCCGATATCCTCGGTGGCCTTAGCGGTTTGCTTGGCGAGTTCCTTCACTTCGTTGGCCACGACCGCAAAGCCCTTACCGGCTTCACCGGCGCGCGCCGCCTCGATCGTTGCATTGAGGGCCAGTAAATTGGTTTGCTGCGCGATAGAAGTAATCACCTTAATTACATTGCCGATCTCCTGGCTGGATTCGCCAAGTTTCATTACGGTCGTGTTGGTTGAATGCGCCACGCTGACAGCATTTTTGGCTACTCGAGCCGACTCGTTGGCGTTCTTAGCAATTTCGCGGATCGAGGCCTGCATTTGCTCGGAGGCCGAAGCGACCGAGGCTACGTTCTTCGAGACCTGCTCGGACGCCGCCGAAACTACGTTGGCTTGTGTGGCGGTTTCTTCCGCGTTACCCGCCATCTGATGGCTGACTGCCGTCAACTCCTCGGATGAGGATGCCAGAGCCGTCGCATTCTGCGCGGTAACTTTTAGCGGCTCAACCACGATTTCGAGGGTCTTGTTGATACCTTCCACGATCTTGCGGAAATCTCCCGGGTGTTTGGATGCGTCGGCACGTATGCCCAGGTTCCCGCCGGCGGCGGCTTTTACCAGGGTGCCGGTGTCGGCGATCAACGCTCTCAGATTGGCCCGGACCTG
>CAADGY010000406.1 GCA_900696665.1 uncultured Acidobacteriota bacterium | reverse complement strand
GCCATGACGCGGCGCGCTGACCGAGAGGACCGGAGTTACCAGGTTGTCGTCAGTTCGAAGCAACTCGTCGACTTGAAGCTGATTGGCCGGGACATAGCGCTGGCGGCTGACCGAGTAGTATGGGTGTTCCGGGCTATTGGTCGCAGTGTACCCAGCCCATTGCACGTCGATGACCGTAGGGCCCTTGTGCTTGATAGTCCCGATGACGCGGCTCAGCACACGCCCATTTTCCCCGACCGTGGGCGGATCGGGCGGTTCATAATAAAGCCGAACCTCGGTGATGGTCGCGATTTGGTCGTCGCGAAGCACCACGTGGTCGCCGGATTTCAGGTTTTCGACAAGGATTGGGTCGTCGTTCTCGAGTAGGAAGCACTTGCCAGCAGGGAAGACGAAAGTGACTTCGGCTTCCCCGAACGGCTCAGGATAGGTGTAATGCAGGCCGACCTCGACGGGGAGCAGCGGAACGCTCTGCAATGGCGGCGCGTCTGGTTCGTCTTCTGCGGTCTCCGCCGGCAAGTCATCAAACAGACCCGCCATTCGTGGAGGTGGAGCACTGCGAGCGCTCACAGGCCCGGCAGTCCGTGCGAATGAGCTTCGGGCCGGCGGCTGCACGAAACGAGCGGACGTTGCCGGCAGATAGGAATGGCGGGCTTGCAGGCAGCACTTCTTGAACTTCTTGCCGCTGCCATACGAGCAAGCGTCGTTGCGTCCGACTCGTAGTGCTTCCATTATGGTTCCTCTGGTAGCCGAACGACTGTGCTCACTTGCCGGGCCGCCTGCAAGACCGTGATGGCGCGCGAAACCTTAATGGCGGCCCGGTCAAGTGCAGCACTTTGTTAGCCGCCGCTCCGCCTCGGTCAGACAAGCTCGATGTGCTGACCACAATGGTGACAAACGATTTCATTGGTCTTGGGGTCGGGCGTGGACAACACCGCAGTGCAATTCGGGCACAGTAGGCCGTATTGCCGTCGTTTGAGCTGAGGCCGCAAAGGAACAGGTTGCACAGCTGCTCTCATTTCCAACATGCTGCTGGCGAACTTTTTAATATCGTCATCGGCCACTGATGCTGCCCAGATCAGGGGGTCGGGGTTTCCGCCGGAGAAATCGAAACCGCGCCCGCGATTATGACCAGACGCGATTCGGGTCGCAGCAACAACCCCGTATTTCCTTTTGAGTGAATAGTCGCTCTCCAACCACGACCTGATCTGATCGACGTTCCTTCCCCCTTCGCTCGTCAGCCAGCGAAGCCCCGAAACATGCTCGAACTCGGAGTTACTGGACTCGAAGTGGCGGAGCGCGGCTCGCAATTGATCCAGCGACGCGAGGGACATGAATTCCATTGTCTTCCAACGGATCGGCCAGTCCGAATCCTGTAGCAGCGTGATTACGGCCGCGATCTCCTTCTCGTTTTTCGGCGTAGTACACGTCAGCATTGAACCGATTACGTCGCCACGCACGTGCCTGTCAGGATGATTGAGCAAATCGAAAACCGTGTCCAGAAGAGGGCCAGCCTTGGACCCAAGCTCATCGGCAATGAAAGACGCGGCACGGACCACGCTTGCGTTCTTGCTGCGAAGCAATGGGCGCAGCCGCTCAACGGGAAAGCCGCGGTGGAACTCGCCTAACAAGTCGTTGGCAAGGACGCCGTCGTCGGCCCTGTCAGGAGTTGAGGTTAACGTTTCTATCAGTTCGTCGGCTCTGTTCATTTCTTCCCCTCCAAGCGAATTAGCGGAGATCGTCAAGGCGCCGTAGCAATTGGCGCAGCCAAGCCTCTTCTTGCGCAATGCGAGCGCGATGTCCGCCTTCTTCCCCGAAAATTGCCATGTTGCCGCGGCGTCGTGCGAGGCTTCCCTAAACCTCCGCAATGGCGTCGCGGATTTCGCCTTGCCGCCAACCACCGGGTACAGAGCGAGGAATATCGCCATGCAATCTACCGCTAAAATCGCGGCTCGGAAATCGATCCGCCCTTGGCATTCGATCCGAGGCTGCGCGCGGGACACGGCAACTCTCGCCGAGTCCGTTGTGCGTCCAGATTCCGCCGGAAGGACCACCACCTACAAAATAGGTGTGGTACTCTTCAACTTCAATGTTGTAGAGGTCGCAGAACTCCCATCGCATTGGGCTAATCCATTCGACGGGAACGGACATGCCCTGCTCGTTGCGGAGATACTCCCCCCGCTGGAACGTTTCGATGGGATGCCAGTCGCCGCGGGACACCGAAAAGAACAGGTGGCTAGGCGTGGTCTTGATGACATCGCCAGGAACGCCGAAGTCCATTCGCGGGAAATAGCCGTTGTAATGCACGCGGCCGATGACGCGGCGCAGCGAGTTGCCGTTGGCCTCTCGCTCCTGCGATGGCGGCTCCCAAACTTTCGGCTCTTCGACCTTTGTGGTGGTGGCGAGCCCGCCGTCTTCCAGCCGGAATTGCATTCCAGGCTTTAGGTGTTCGACGGGTAGCACATTCCCATCGGCCATGATGATGGGCGTTCCGAGTTCGTAGCAGAATGTGACCTCGGCTTTGCCAATCGCATCGGAAATCGCATACTCGACCGCGACGCGCGTGATTGGCTTCAGCTGGGGCGGCGGTTTGCGAGGCGGCTCGGGGCCGCGACGAAGAAACGCGCCATCGGTCGGGACTGGGCGTGGCTGTGGGACGCCGTTGCCAAAGGAGTTTGCGTGGCAGCAGTGCTTGAACTTCCGGCCGCTGCCGCACGGGCATGGGTCGTTACGAGAGATCCTTGCAGTGGACATGGTCGTTCCTCGCATTCTTGCGGCTAACGCCTGCGTTCACTTGCGGGCCGGCAACAAGAAACGCGATGTCACGGAAAACCAAAATGCCGGCCCGTCAAGTGCAACGCTTTGTTAGCCGCTACTCCTCACCAGCTCAATTGCGTCTGCAAAGGAAAGGCCTGGTCCAAGAACGCCTGAAGCTTGGCGCACGCGTCGTTCCACATGCCAGCTTTACGTACACCCGCTAGAACGTTCCTGGCAGCGGCAACAATTTCATTCTCAAACTCGGCGGGTGAGCACGATCCCCTGGCGCGGACCGTCGAGCCACTTGCTTTCCGCTCGAGACAGCGAAGCTCCAGGCACGACTGGGCAGATCGCTGAACGTCAATTTCAAAAGGCCCGTCCATGAAATCCAGTTTGGCTGACGGCGCATTCTCTCTGCACAAACCGATAACGCGCTGAATCCACCAGTCAAGGATAACTAGAGCAAAGTCGTCCCAGCTTTCATGGGGAAACCACGTTTCGGCCAGCTTGATTGCGATTGGACAGACGATTGGATGCTTTCCCCGAGACCGTTCGCGAATCGTCTCTTCATTGGCATTAACCACGACCCGAAATGAGCCCATGAGCACTGCTCCTAAAAAATCGGAAATGCGGTTTCGATAATCCCACGGGTTTTGTTGAGCCACATTTCGATTGTCCATGGGCCCGCTCTACCTCGCAGCAGAACGCGCGTTTCGTTCGCGGCGAAATCGACCTGAGTTCGCAGAAGTTTGGAATTGCCGTAGGCCTCTCGTATCAGGCGGCCGACTTGGCTTTGGTTGAGGCCGTTAAACACGGTTCGACCCGCACTGTAGATTCCGCCTGGCAAGTGGCGCTCTGCGATGTGCGCCCAGTCGATGGTCAGCCTTTGCCAAGCCGGCAAGTTTACGGATTTGGCCCTCGGTACCCGGCACCCCATGCCCACGCCGTTGTGCGACCAGATGCCGCCAGAAGGACCGCCGCCCACAAAATAGGTGTGGTACTCTTCGACCTCCACGTTGTAGAGATCGCAGAATTCCCATCGCATGGGACTGATCCACTCGACAGGCACCGACATGCCTTGCTCATTGCGCAGCAATTCGCCGTGCTGAAATGTCTCGATCGGATGCCAGTCGCCACGTGTCACCGAAAAGAATCGATGTCCAGGCGTGGTCTGGATGACATCGCCAGGAACGCCGAAGTCCATGCGCGGGAAATACCCGTTGTAATGGACACGCCCGATGATCCGACGGTAAGAGTTGCCGTTGGCGTCTCGTTCTTGCGAAGGCGGTTGCCAGACCTTCGGCTCTTGGACCTTGGTGGTCGTGGCGGTTCCGCCATCCTCCAGCCGGAATTGCATTCCAGGCTTCAGGTACTCGACGGGTAGCACGTTCCCATCGGCCATGATGATGGGCGTGCCGAGTTCGTAACAGAAACTGACTTCAGCTTTGCCGAGGGCATCGGAAATCGCGTACTCGACCGCGACGCGCGCGATCGGCTTCAACTGGGGCGGCGGCTTGCGTGGCGGTTCGGGGCCGCGCCGAAGAAACGCGCCATCGGTCGGGACTGGGCGTGGCCGTGGGACGCCGTTGCCAAAGGAGTTTGCGTGGCAGCAGTGCTTGAACTTCCGGCCGCTGCCGCACGGGCACGGGTCGTTACGAGAGATCCTTGCAGTGGACATGGTCGTTCCTCGCATTCTTGCGGCTAACGACCTAGCTCAGCCGCCGGGGCCGCCTACAATGGTTTCATGTCGCGCGAAACCGTAATGGCGGCCCCGGTCGGCTGCAGCGACTTGTTCGACGGCGATTTCAGCGTACCGAAACTTGCTCGCCGCAATGGGAGCAAGTTTGATGCTGCACTCCATCCGCCCACGATCTGAGGACAGCATTGCAACGAGGACAGAGGACTGGCGGCGTGATGACCACACTGATTCTCGCAGGCATCTGCTCCGGCCACCCTTTTTCAAAGGCCGCCTTGATGATTGCATCGTCCGGCCCGGTTGGCGTCCAACCTTGGGGAGGCGGAAGCGTCAGCAAGGCCCTCCACACGGCGTCAGCAAGTGGGCGGCTCTCGGGCCGAAACTTTTCTAGTTCCGTTGCCCAGTCAGCGTAAACCCCGGCGGTGTTGAAGTCGAGATGAAGGCCACGCCCCCACCCCTTCTTCAGGTGACCATTGATCAGACGGGCAAGACGATCCTTGGCGGCTTCGCGGAATCGGCCCTGCTCGATCGCCTCCTCAAATTGCAGGACGGTCACCTGCAAAGCAGCAACATCATCCCCCAGGCGCTTCACCAGTTTGAGGTATGGTTCAGCAGGGTGCCGAGTGAGCAGATCCTCGACCGTCTCGCAGCCGATCGCATGGAGGCGGGCACGAACTTTGGCCCGCCATTCGCCTCCCCACACCCGCTGGCCAGTATCCTGATTGCTTCGTTCTGCGTTATTTGGATTACTCATGGCGCACCGTAAGGAATAACTTTCACGTGAGAGAGTCCCGCTTCCCGACGCAGCTGTGCTCCGATGGCGAGGATTTCCCGTGGCGTAAGCTGCCTACCCAATGCAGCCTCCCGCGCATCCAACCTCCCGATGATGGTGTCGTTCCACCAGCCGCCCCCTTTTCCAGGACCTCCACCGTAGTGTAACGCCTGGTGAGTGCTTTCGTCGAGGGGCAAAGTGTACCGGTCGATATCGACCCCACGTTGGCTGAACCAGCCTCGACGAGCTTGCGGAAAGACGTGATGTCGCGGAGGGCGGGTGACACCTGCCCGATAGGCATTGGTCTCAGTGATCAAGCCTTCTTCAAGCGCTTCTGCGACCTGCGGACGCTTAATGTACCCTGGCCCGTTGTGGACCAGGACGGCGTTCTCGCCCCGCCCGACAAAGTAGTTGTGGAAGTACTCGACCTCGACGTTGTACAGTTCGATCTTCTGAGACCGGCGAGGGCCGATGGCGTCAACCGGGGCCACAACATTGCCGGCCACACGTACCAGTTCGCCGACCAACAACTCGCCCACCGGTACCCAGCCGCGACGGCTCGCCGACCAGAAGGGATGATCCGGTGTCACCGTGACCGTCTGGCCGGCCCAGCGGAAATCGATCACCTCGTAGCCGAAGTGCTTAATGTTGCCGATCACGCGGCTGGCCCACAGGCCGTTCTTCCAGGGCCGCGGCGGATCGGGCATCTCGTACAGTAGGTGGCGGTCTTCCGTGACCGTGCCGATGCTACCGTCTTCCATCCAGAACTGCATGCCCTGCCACAGGTCCGTGACACCAACGATCCGGCCATCAACCAAGCGGACACACTCGTCTGCCGGCATGGCCAGTTGGACTTCGGCGTGCCCGAACATCTCCGGGTAGGAGTAGAAGACGATCGCCTCGGTTGGCTTGCTCGGGTCGCCCTCGCGGATAACCTCGAACTTGGCCCGGAACTGCTCGGGCGTCGGTGGCGCCAGACTGCCGGCAAGAGCCTCTCCCTCGCCGAAGGGCGGCAGCGGGGCGCAGATGACCTGCATGTACGGGAAACCCCTCTCCCGGACCGGATGCATCCCCTCCCGGAGAGGGGAACTGGACATCGAACCTGCGAATTGGTGACCGAAGAGATTACCAACCATGCGGTCGAACGAACT
>CAADGY010000405.1 GCA_900696665.1 uncultured Acidobacteriota bacterium | reverse complement strand
AGCCGATGGTTCGCATCGCGCCAACCCAGGTTTCGAAAGAACACTTAGCGAAACTGGGCGTACTGGCATTGAACCGGTACGGAATGTTGCTGGAGTGTATGTCCTGCCATAGTATCTGGTCACCGCGCTTTGGGGATCACTTCAGGCTCCCCCGCGGTTACTGGCTATGCCCGAACCGTTGTAATTGGTAACTCCGGAGGAGGTGAAAGTTGGCAAATCTCGAGAAGCATGTGAAAGGTCTTTCTACCGAACTCATGCTGGCTGACTTCAGCGAAGTGCCGGGCCACCGGCGCAGCCCCCGCTTAATTGGAAGATACACGAAGAACCGCAAGCCGTATCCCGCCGGGCGCAGGAAGCCCATCCATCAGAAACAGCCGTTTCTGATTCGACTGCAAGGAATGCGCGCTACGCCGGAGTCGCGTGAGCGGATGGAGAAACGCGTGCGTCAGATCAATCAGCGATTGGAGATGCTGGATACGCCGTTCCGATTGAAGCTGATATAAGCTTGGTTTTTCATCCGGGGCCAGCCGCCAGGGTGCTATCAACCCCCGGCTTCTCTTTCCTGAACAACTCCCTCCATGCCGTATGGCCTTACAATTGCTGTGGTCAATAGGCAACATGCGGAGGGATTGGATGAAACAGGTCAAACGAGACAAGAATTGCGGGAATATCCGGATAACCCACTTTCCCGGACGCATTGCAAGGAGGCTGATATGTTCCGATGCCTGAAGCCAGGATGTCCGGACACGTGCGGCACGCACCATAGGCCCAGTTGTGCGGACCGCCTCCTCTATTATGTGCTCCTGATTGCATTCTGTATCGCGCTCGCGGCCAGCTTCTATACCGGAGTTATGCGAATTCATGAAACGCGCGATGACCTCTCATCAACTCTTCCAACGGCGGGGTTCGTGAACGTAAAATGATTCTGGTTCACAGGACGTGCGCCGCTGTACGCTGAGAAGAGTGTCACACCACCCGCGAACATTTGCCTCCGTGTTATCTGGCCTTCAGAAGTCCGTCCTGGCACAGAGGACCGGAATTTTCCTTGCCGTAGCCGGGGTGGCAGGGCTCGAATGGATGGCGCCGCAGTGGCTTCATGACGCAGCAGTCGTTAGGCTTTACTTCCTGCCGGTGATCTGGGCGGCCCTGTACGATGGCTGGAGGGGCGGCGTTGTCATCGCATCCATCTCCGCATCCGCTTTGATGCTTCACGCCTTCGCGTTGCGGGTGGTGGTGCCGGGTTCAATTTTCAATCATTCTACGGAAGCGGTCTGGCTTTATGTCATCGGCGCCCTTGTTGGCATTCCCGCGGGCCGGCAGCGCCGGCAGAAGGAGCAGTACAGGACCCTGGCCGATCAGCTCAGTTCCGTCTATGAGAAGGTCCAGGCGAACTTTGAAGGGATGAAGCGAGCGGAGCGGCTATCGGCGATCGGCCAGCTCTCCGCCGGCCTGGCCCACGAAATACGGAATCCGCTCGCCAGCATTTCCGGCGCCGCTGGCATTCTTCAGCGCACGCAGAGACTGGATTCGCGAGGCCAAAAATGTCTGGACATCATCACCAACGAATGCCGGCGGCTGAATGGCTTGCTTACCAATTTTCTGAATTTCGCCCGGCCGCGCGCGCCACATTTACAGTTGGTGCAGCTCGATCCCATCCTGGATAACGTCATCGCGCTCGCCAGCCATGCCATCCGTGGGAAAACCGTCAATTTGCAGAAGTTGACCGCTCAAAACCTGCCTTCTGTGGAGTGTGATCCGGAGCAACTGGAACAGGTGTTGTTGAACCTGATGATCAACGCGATTGAAGCAAGCCCGGAGAATGAGCCGGTAACGCTTTCGGCGGGCGCGTCCGGCGCATCCGTTGCGATCCGCGTCATCGACTACGGGCACGGAGTGGCGGCGGCCGATATCGACAAGCTCTTCGACCCTTTTTTCACGACGAAAGAAAACGGAACCGGTTTGGGTTTATCCGTGGCGCACCAGATTGTGAGGCAGATGGGTGGATCTCTCGTCGCGGAACGGAATCCGGAAAAGGGGATGACGTTTTCGGTAATCTTGCCGCCAAAACAGACAGAATATGAATCCAGTTCGAATTCTGGCAGTAGACGACGACGAGAATCTCCGTTGGGTGCTACAGACACAACTTGAAGAGGCGGGCTATGAAGTGGAGACCGCGGCGGATGGCCAGGCCGCCCTCAAGATTATCGACAGAGCACTGCCGGCGCTTGTCCTGACCGACTTGAAGATGCCCGGCTTGTCCGGGATGGATCTACTCCAGAAGATCCGCGAGACCTGGCCCGAATTACCGGTGATTATCATCACCGCCTTCGGTACCATTCAGAGCGCTGTGGAGGCAATGCGGAGGGGCGCCTACGACTACGTCACCAAGCCCATCGATTATGAAGAACTCGTCCTTGTAGTGCATCGGGCGCTCGAACATTTCCGCCTGGTGGAAGAAGTCCGTACGCTTCGTTCGAGTCTGGACCGGAAATACGGCTTCGAGAACATCATCGGACACTCCGAAGCGTTGTTGAGCCTTCTCGATATGGCTGCCCGCGCGGCCCGCAGCAATTCCACCATCCTCATTCGCGCGGAGACCGGAACCGGTAAAGAACTGCTCGCCCGCGCCATCCATTTCAACAGCCCGCGCCGGGAGAAGCCGTTCATCACCATCAACTGCGGCGCCATTCCACGCGATCTGCTCGAATCGGAGTTGTTCGGGCACGTCAAGGGATCGTTTACCGGCGCCATGGGACATAAAACCGGCAAAGTCGAGATGGCGAACCTGGGCACTCTGTTCCTCGACGAGATCGGCGAGATGCCCATCGAGTTGCAGGTGAAATTGCTACGCCTGATCCAGCAGGGGGAGGTGGAAAAGGTGGGTGCGGTGTCCGCCAACAAGGTGGATGTGCGAATAGTCGCGGCCACGCACCGGAATCTTCAGGCCATGATAGAAGACGGCAGCTTCCGTGAGGACTTGTACTACCGCCTGGCTGTCATCCCCCTGGAGCTTCCACCGTTGCGCGAGCGGGCCGAAGACATTCCGGAGTTGCTTCAACACTTCTTCGCATTGGCGAAGGAAAAGGTGGGACGACCAGACCTGGTGTTGCCGGAAGCCCTGATTCCGCATTTTCAGAATTACCGCTGGCCGGGTAATATACGCGAGTTGGAGAACGTTGTGGAAAGGCTGGTGGTTCTCAGCCGCGGCAGCGAGATCACGGTGGCCGATCTGCCGGAGTTCCTCCGCCGTGAACAGCCGCTCGCAGACGTGCTACAACTCGATCTCCCGCCCCGGGGCATCAGCCTGGAATCCATCGAGAAGGAACTGCTCATCCGGGCGCTCGAAAAGTTCAACTGGAACCAGACTCACGCCGCCCGGTATCTCGACATCAGCCGCAAGGCGCTGATGTACCGCATGGAAAAGCACGGGATCCGGAAGAAAGCAACCGGGGAGGATGACGGCTCCGAAGAATCGGAACCGGCGCGGTAAGTGCGCAGATACCGCTCCCGTGCGGCCGCGGCGCAATAAGGGCCTCATTCCGAGCTGGGATCGTGAGGAAACAGTCGTTCGAAATACGTCACCCGTAGTTGCAAACGTGACTAGTAAACGGACCCCTTCAAAAGAACCGTACCATGGAGCGGGACATGTGACCGTTCCGAGACATAGGTAACAGAACGTTCCGGACACATGGGTTACACTTTTACCCCCGAAGGGGGGCGGGAAGAGGGAATGCCATGGAAGGAAAGCTCTGTTATGGACGAGAGAATGCGTTT
>CAADGY010000404.1 GCA_900696665.1 uncultured Acidobacteriota bacterium | reverse complement strand
TCAAGATTGGGCAGCTCAACCAGTTCAAGAACTACGGCAACCCGCTGATCAATTCCACGGTTGTGGCCACCTTTACGAATCTGGTGGCAGAACTGGCGGCCCGTCGCAACGCCGTTGCCGAGCGCCAGTTGCTGCTCGATGTGTCACCTGAACTCACGCCCGTGGGGCTGACCGAACTGGGACGTGCGCGGCAACTGCTTGATCAGATTCAGTCGCTGGAATCCTCGATTGAGAATGGCCGGATTGTGTTTGTCGCCTCGCGGCCCCGACCAAATCCGTTGTTTCCCGCTGAAGTGTGGTTTGAGGAATTCTCCCCCACCTATGTGCCTTTCCTGAAGATGGAAAATGACAACCGCCCCTCGTACCGACAACTCATCGGAATTGCCAGGGACTTTGCGCAGGCCGCAAGCGCAGTCGAAGTCACCGCCGCCCAGTGGGTTCGCGAATTCGATGTGAACCTGTCGGTTCAACGCGAGAAGCTCAGTGAAATCACCAACCGGTACTATGCGGAACTGGGTGCGCTGTGTGGCTGGATCCGCGCGGATGGCGGCCCTGCCGTGCCGGACGTGATCCTCGCGCTCTTCCCGTTGGAGGAACGGACAAGCCTCCATTCGTATGCCGGCTCGGACGAATCACTCGGCGAAATCGGCTCCCAATGGACTCGCATCGCACAAGCCCAAGCCGAGTTGGAACTGGCCGAACAGGATCTGGAGTCCATCTACTCGCAAATGGCGAAGAAAAGCGAGGTGGCCGGTGAAATCGCCGCCGGGATCGACAATTTGGCCCGCATGTATTTGGAGAATGGGGAAAAGCTGGAAGGTCTTGATATCCAGGCTGGGAAGCTGCAAGCAGATGCCGCAATCGACCGAGCGAAAGCGCTTCAGAGTAACGGTTTTTGGTCGGGCCTCAAGAAGGGGTTGGCCGTAGCCGCTGGTGTGGTGGCCGGAGCATACACTGCCGGGGCAGCAGCACCTCTCGCTTCTGGCGCGATGTGGGGCGGAGCGGCTGCCGGAGGTGTTTTAGGAGCCTCAGACGCAGTGGAAGGCAATGGAAAGAGCATGAAGATAGCAAGAATCGAAGCCCGCCTTGCCCAAAACCTTGCCAACATCAACGCCCAGCGCACCCGCATTGCCACGCTGGAAAAGGTCGCGGTTCAAAACCAGCAGCGCGATCAGTTGCTGCTCCAGACCGAGGAGGCGCTTCATGCGTTGCTTCTTCAAGCCGAGCGCCAGAAACTCACCATCTTGCTTGCCGAACAACGGGTGGGTTCCGAATTCCTAGCCTTGCAAAACCTGATCGGCCGTGTTCAGTTCCTTCTTCGGGAGTACGCCAACGCGCTGGAATTGCGAAAGCAAGACCCGCTGGCCAGTCCGGACTACCGGCTCATTCGCGACCTGGCCGTTCGCGAGGCGGAGGACGCCTTCGTCATGGCTCATCGCTGGGCATTTCTGGCCGCCCGCTCGGTCGAGTATCGCTTCAACGTTTCCGGCTCCGGCGGAATTGACGCTGTGTCACAGTCGGTTCTCGCCTCTCGCCGCGGTTCGCAGTTGACGACCACCTTGAACTCCCTTGAGAGCACCATTGCGACTTACTTCCTCGGCGCCGGGCAACCGGGTAATCCGCGCGCATCGCAGTCCCTGTCCATTCGCCATCATCTGGCGCAGCGGAACCTGATCGCTCTGGGAGCGGAGTTGCTGCCCGACGGCGGTCGTGTGGACACGATCCTGACCGCCGAATTGCAGCCGGATGGCGTGACCAGTGCCGCGCACTGGCTGGCGTTTCTCCAGAGTTGCGTCAAGCCAGACCCGCTGAACCCCCAGTCGAGCATGTTGGAGATTGATTTTGCCACCGACTTTGGCACCTGGCCTGTGCGGGCAAACACAACGAACATTATCAATCCGCTTTACGAATTGAACACCTTCATGAGGTTGATTGGCTCCGTCAATCAAGCTGGCAGTTTAAGTGGTCGCGGTGTGGAAGTGCAGATCACCGGACGCAACCTTTCTTTGGGCAGCCAAATCGTCAGCTTCTCGCTCGAACAGCGGGGGATCAGTCAAGTCCGCGTAATGGCGGCCTGCCAGGACCCCAATGCCATCCGCTATTGGGAACTTCGAAAACCCGAACGGCTGCCCTACAACCTCCAAAATCTGCTCGGGGGACGGTTTTATTCGGCTTTTGGCGACGCTGGCGTCAATCGTTGGGAAGCGGACTATGTTACCCAACTCGACGAATTCAGCCCGGCCAACAGTCTTTGGCGCTTGAAATTCTTCGGCTCCAGCGGTGGTGGCGGCAACCAATATCTGCTGAACAACCTGGACAAAATCGAAGACATCAAAATCCGGTTTTGGACACGGGAGTTCGCAACCTCATGTCCTTGATCGCTCTCACAACCGGCATGGAACCAACCCAGTGCTTCAATCCTTTATGAAAATCCGCATCACACTTGCCTGTATCATCGCTTTCGCAAGCACATTGCTCGCCCAAACCGTCCCGTCGCTGATGAATTACCAGGGCCGGCTTACGGATGAGGCTGGCACGCCGCTGCCGGATGGCACCTATCGCCTCGCCTTCCGGCTCCACTCCAACGCGGTGTTCGTCCCCAGCGAGACGCTGATTTGGGGGCGCGAATACGAGGCCACCGTCCTGGGCGGCGTATTTAACGTGGTGCTGGGTGCGACCGGTGGCGGCGAGGTTGAAGAAACCCCCGCGGTGAGTGATTTGACCTTTGCTTTCAGCGAGCCAAACCGCTTTCTGGAACTGCGCATCGTCCGTGATGCGGCGGGCAACATCACCCCGCGCACCATCCTGCCCCGGCAACAGTTGCTGAGTTCGCCCTACGCGTTCACGGCGGCCAGCTTGATCAAGGAATT
>CAADGY010000403.1 GCA_900696665.1 uncultured Acidobacteriota bacterium | reverse complement strand
CGTGGGCGCCATGGAACTCCAGGCGCCCGTCCTCGAGCGGGCCGAGGCGCGCGAACAGCGGCCGGGCGCGGCGCGCCACGCGGAACGCGCCCCAGACCTCGGACTGGTCCGCGCCATCCACGACCACGGTGTTGTGCGCCGCCGTGCCCCGCAGCTGCCGGCGCAGCGGGGTCGGCTCGTAGTCATAGGTGCCGCTGTCCACCACCAGGCGCTCGCCATCGAGGCAGAGCTCGTAGCTCAGCAGGTCCGCATGCGTGTGGCCCGGCTGGTACTCCGGCCCGCCCGGGCCGCAGTCGATCAGCAGGCTCTCGCCGCCCGCGCGATAGCCGTAGTAGCCCGTATCCGGCAGGCAGATGCGCCGGGGACTGGCGGCGGAGCTGGCCGACGGCAGTTCGAGGTCCAGCACGCGGGCGCCGTAGTCGAGCAGCGCTGCCGGCGGCAGCGCGATGCCGAAGGCCGCATCGTTGAACAGCGGGATGGCGTCATCCCCTGCGAGGATGGAGGCGAAGTAATGCCAGGCACGCGTCGCCGCCGCGCGCAGCGTCGCGCGCTCCGTATCGCCGGCGAGTTCCGGGCTGGCATCGAGCAGATTGACCACGTCGAGGAAATCCTCAAGCACGATCGCGTGGTACATCGCGCTGCGCTCGTAGTGCCCGCCATCGGCCAGCAGCTGCTCCGCGCCCTGCTCCACCAGCAGCGACAGGCCGCGCGCCCGCCAACGCGCTGCGGCTGGCCCGTCGAAGAACGCGCCCGCGAACAGCAGCGCCTTCGCGTTCTTCAGCAGGTGGTTCGCGAGCAGGTGATACTCGAGGTTGTGCTCCAGCCAGGCGAGCTGCAGCGCCAGGCTCCCCAGCCAGGCCGGCCGTGGCTCGAGCCCCTCACCGAACGCCTTCATCCAGTTCACCGCGCGCAGCGAGATCGGGTAGGCCTCCCAGGCATCCACGCTACCCGGCGGGTTGCCCGTGATCCAGGAGTCCACCAGCCGCGCGCGGTCTGCGACCGGCAGGCCTGGCGCACGCAGGTAATCGAAGTAGTGCAGGTTATAGCGCCAGAGCTTCGGCTGGTCGCTGCTGCGCCAGTCGATGGCATCCAGCCGCAGCGTATGCGGATCGTTCAGGAAGGCCAGCGCGCCGGGCCCCGCCGCCAGCGATGCGGCTGCCGGGAATGGCGTTCCCACCATGCGCCGCCGCGCCGGCGCCAGTTCCGGCGCCCGCTGCGGACGCGACGGCCCCAGCAGCCGGTAGCGCAACTGGTAGCCGATCTGTAGCGGCCGCAGATGGCGGGCGGTGTGCCAGAGGAGCTGGGTGCGGCGGGGCCATCCGTTCGACATCAGGGCGCGAGCTCCTCGCGGTTAGCCGGGCTGGCGACCCGGACACACCCGGCAGCGGTGACTTGTGTACAGTAGTGCAGGCTTCAATCATTCTGAAACCCGACCAGAATGTCCATTGCCGGCCAGCGCTGCCGCAACCCGCGGAATCCATGTGCGGCATAGCGGGTTACGCGCGGACCCGCCTCCGAAGCTCGGCACGGCCAACGCTCGCCTTCCTATTAGTCGTTCCTCGGCATTTCCGTCCTAGACTCCATTGATCGGGCAGCGCTGCCGATCAGACCCGGCGGCTCGATCTCTCTTTGATCCGATGGCGCGCCCACAAGCTGAAACCCTCCATAGCCCGGGACTAGGCATTGCTGTTCGATAACCATCAGATAATCAAGGTTGCCTGGTGTTCTTTGTAAACAATCCTGCTGCTGGACTGTGCAGCAGTATTGGCCATCCTGACATTCGCCGGGCGGCGCCCAGTTGGCGCCAATCTGCCGAAACATCCACGCTCAGATGGCCTTCACAGCCAGGACCTGCAGTTGCTCTACGAGACGGCTCATTCGAGCAGTCTTCGATAAACCTTGAGGTGCTGCCTTGCTACTTCGCTCCAGGACAAACTTTCTTCCAGAAACAACTTGGCTTTACGACCCATTCGAACAAGATTATCCGGCCCCTGAACTGCCCTCTCAATTACACCAGCCAACGCGGCTGGGTCTCCTGGTGGAACCAGGAAACCTGTCTCACCATCTTTCACAACCTCATGTAACGAACCCACCGTTGTCGAGATCACCGGCTTCGCGAAAGCGTATGCCATCGGTATCACGCCGCTTTGCGTTGCCGACAAATATGGAAGTACCACGAGCGACGCAGCCTCAAAAAGACTTCGAATCTCTGCGTCTTTGATGAATCGCTGAATCAGAATCACCTCCGCACCGGCCGGAAGACGATGCCCGATGCTTGTTCCTGATCCCGCGATTACCAGATTGACGGCCACCCCTCGTGCCACCAGTAAGTCCAATGCTCGCAACAAGACATCAAGCCCCTTGTAAGGCTCAATCCGGCCGAAAAACAGTAACGTCGGCCTCCCCTGAAAGAGCCCCTTAAGCTCAGCGGGCCGGTGGTCACCCGCGGCGATGGCTTTGGTCAGCCCACCTCCATGCAATACCACGTAAGCCTTATCCGCTGCGTCCGGACCGTAAAGGTTTCCTAAATCGGCTTGATGAAGTGCGGAATGCACATGCACCGCGTTGCATGCCCGGACAACCGCCGGCACCTGCCATTTCGCCTGGTACCACTCATAAAATCGCCCCCATCGTGTACGCACTTCGTCGTGCCGGATCGGGTCATGAATCGTGCAGACAGCGACAACCCCCAAACGCCGAATGGCCTTAACGAATGCCAACAGCCCAGTCGAATCCGACGTTACATGAACAATATCCGGTGTGTAGTCACGTACGATTCTTCGAGCGATACGCCTATAAAAGCGCGGATTATAGAGTTCGAGCATCCTCCGCTTCCACGATTTGTCGCTACGCTCGACCGGTACCACCGGCGCATCGCCCTCCAGGAGAGCCAAATCCGATCTAGGTGCTATGAATACCGCTCTTGCGCTCGCCTCAGATGCCATCGCAACAGCCAGATTCTCAGCATAGTGCGCCATACCACTCCGACCAGAGAACGTTACGTACACGACCTTCACGACTTTCCTCGGCTACAACCGGTCCTTTCTCAGGTATCTCGCGGGTGTTACCAGCAACATGATCGCCACCGAAATATACGTCGCATAAGCAATGGGCGCAGTTGCACCCGTAATCGTCCCCCGAATCAGGAAGTAGCAATGCCAAATGTAGAATGGCAGCAAGACAGCAATGATCAGACTATTGCGTGTCATGAATGCTTCCCATGCCGAAAAGATGACGCCCCAAAGCACAGCCAGAAGCAATCCTCCCAAACCGAACGCAAGAAACGCGTCGGCATACCAAAGGGTTGGGTAGTGATAGAACACCAGACTATTCTTTGGAACGCCATCGATAATCCACGCCATGTACACCGCGGGGTCCTCCAGTGCTCGCGGTTGGATCTGAAAAAGCCGTACAAATGGATTAACGATATTCAGCAGATATCGCTCGAGCCCATTGAATCCGAGATGCTGCCCTGACTCGAGGGTTGCCTGAAATACCAGTGATGACCCGTAGATCATGCCCGCATCGGGCAATCCGGTAATCTGACCGGGTGTATTGGCAATTCCCGAAACATCGGCCGCCTTCTTGTAGGTGACAGCAATACTCACGCCAACCAGAAAAAAGAACAGCGCACAGCCTACCAGTATCGGCTTCAGAATCTGTTTCTTTCTGAGCATGGATTGACTTACAAACTGGTAATAGAAAACGACCATTACCGGTATTAGTGACAGAAGCACCAATGATCGGATCTTGAGATATGTCGCGAAGAACAAAAACGGCAGGCACCCGAGTAATGCTGGTATGTAACGGCGTTGAAGCGCCAGTATTACGAGAAGTGGTGAAGATGCCCAGAAGAATACCTGCGGCCAATTGGACCCCCTGAATTCAACGTAAGAACGGTATCCACCGCCCTCCATCTTGAACCAGTACAGGATCGCACCACCGAGGAGGCACCCTAGAAGGATACCCTTGGCTCCCTTTAGCCAAGTCGGATCTCCCCTCAATTCCCAGGCTGCCGGGCGCAGCCCTTTCCCGGACGAGACCCTCCACGTCAGTACTTCCGCCACTGCGAAAACCGCGTTGAATGCCAACACGAATAATGCAAGATACCTGATCGTCTCAGGTGAGACGACAAGAACGTCGCCGACAAAATTGCGGTATGTCGAGAACTTTCCAGATATCGTCAAAGGAATAAGGAAGAGTCCGTGGTAGGCAAGTAGCAACCACGACATCGCGATAAGGCGAAGGCCCTGCAGTGATCTATAGAGACGCCAACACGCCAGGATGAGGTTAATTATCGCTACAGCTACCGCTAGTACGTCCATTACATAGCGCCTTCCCTAATCACCGCTGTGTTGGGGCGCAACTCTATTCCCGATGCCGAAGAGTTAGCTCTCATTCGAGGTCTGACAGCTATACCTTACAGGCGAGATGGGCTGCGGCTACGCATTACATACACGTCGCGTCCCCACAGGTTCACTCCGTGCACAAGCAACAAGGCTGCTACACCCGTTACTGTCACGACTATCGGGTCCTTCAATACACTCGAGGCCCACCACACCACCGCCCCGAGCACTATGGCGATCGCGCCTTCCGTTGTCAGAACTCTCAGATGAACCTTTGCCGGAACCCCGGCAATGCCTAAAAGCCAGACGACTTTTGCAAACAATGCCGCACCACCAAGTCCCCCCAAAATGCTCGCGGCGATCATTGCCGACTGATACCACGCACCGAGCAACAGTGACACCGAAACTACAACTACGATAAGCACCTGAAAGCCGAGCTCGCTCCCTTGCCGACCCAGCACACTAACCAGGACGGAGAATGCGTTAGAAATAAACGAAAAGAACATCCATGGCATCAGTACCTGCGTGTACCGCCCGCCGTCAACCCAATCCCTACCGAAAATCACCTCGAAGAACTGGGGCGCTATAGCCGCTCCTATTACAAAGCTGGGCAAGCCGAACGCCACCATACCGCGGTATACCCCCTCCGCTAGTGACGGCAGAGATCGATCTCGAACTGCTGATGCCGCATGTGAGAAAAACACCTGGGAAACAGACTGCCCTACTAGTCGCAGGGGCATTTGAAGGAGGCGAAAACTCAACGCGAACTGACCCGCCACGTACCCACCAAAAAGCGATGAGAACATCACGACCGGAAGATTGGCTCCCAGCGCATTCACAAGACTTGACCAGGTTGTGATTAACGGAAAGCGTCTGTACTTCCGCGCAACCGCAATAAGCCAGGCCGTACTCCACGCGTATTTCTTCAACGCGAAAACTGGCCTCGCTGCTCGCAGTAGCGGCGCCACGCCAAAAATCAACCCACCAAACTGCCCCGCAACCAAGCCGGAAACACCCGCGTGCACAACGCCCCCACTGATCTGCGCACCGGCCTGGCCGAGTCCCTGCAATGCTTTTGAAGCTGCCGTTCCGGAGAACGCCCTAACCCGAATTGCCCAAGTCGTCAGTGTGTTGATCAGACCCGTAAGCAGCAAGCAGATCGGCACAACCCAAAGCAGGGTAGCAAGTTCGCTCGCATTACTTAAAGCAAGCACATTGCTTCCGAAGGCGAGCAAACCAGTGCCTACGACAACTGACATTACGCCGGCGGCCATAAGCGACAACCTGGCCACATGTACCGCTCGCGCTTGTGACGCAGGAAGCGGTACTGCTAACTCATAATGCAACCCGACTACCGTCGCGAACATTCCGATGATTGCGGCAAGGACCGCGTAAACCCCCAACTGGTCTGGGTCAAACAGACGCGTAATCAGTGGGGTTGCTGCCGCTAGTACGAACTGGCCGGTAATTGCGCCGCTTGACACCAGCGCTGCGCTACCACTCAGGCCGGCATCCCGGCGACCACGCTCTAGTAATTTCGGCGGTTTCAAGCTGCTTGCCAGTATTGCTATTGGGCCTGCGCCCCGCGCACTGCATTAATCGCAAGAAACCGGTAATCACGCCCCATCATCGATACGTTAAGGCAGCCATCCGGATCCACTGCCAGGTTCCTGCCCTCCGGCCACTCTACAACGCCCCCCGCCTTTCCGAGCAGCGTCTTCTCTACACAGATCTCGCCAGACCGCCACTCCCTCGCGAGGTTCCCAACGATCAAAAGCACATTCCCCGCGGACCGATACCCGCTGATATAGACATCCGCCATTCCCGTATGAGCCGGCGGTTCGCGCCCAAAATATGGTAAGAATTCCGCCTCCGGATGCCGCAACTTCCTCAAAAGGTTCAGGGCTCTGTCGACTTCCGTAACGTTTGACCACTTCGGCCATACCAACACATCATGAAGCATAAGAAGCGCCATCAAGCCGCGAGTCGGCTCCACAGCTTTTGCAACCTGCTCCGAAAATTCTGGCAAAAAGATCGGCACGAGTCCCCATTGGCGACCAATAAACTCCGCCCGGAATGTTTCCAGCGGCAATACCTCGAGATAGTCGTCCTGAACCACGCCTCTGTACTGCTCGCCGTCAACGTAAGCATCAAGGGATGACAGCATTGGAATTGCGATCTTCCCAGATACATGGCCGATCAATATCTGGCCAACTGAGTTTTTATGCAGGCCTTCCCTAATACTCTGCAAAAGCTTCCGATAGCCCAATATCGGGTAATCGAACTGGCGTTGACCACCAATAGTTATTCCCAAGTTCGCTAACGGCGCATAGCCACCAGAAAGCTGCAAGTTATCGAAATAGAGCGCTTCAAGAGCAAATCTCTTAGCAAACTGCACAGTCTTACTGGTTATGAAATTTGTCCATGAACTGGATGTCGGAATCACCTGAGCAAACGGATATCCAAAAGCCAGAACATCCGCTGATTCCACGTCGCCTCCTCCCATCATCCATTCGTCTCGATAAAACCGCCACTCCGGCGATGCCGTCGAAATGTATGTTGGGCACACATATGGTGCTGGCTCTCGGCCGTGCATTCGTAAAGCCGTCATCCGTTCAGCGAATGCGACTTCACTCGAGGCCTCTGGGTATCCGTAGTATCGAACTCCTTGAGCATCTGGCTGCGGCCATACAATCTCGATATTGGCCTGCGCTGATGGGGCCAGTCTCCAGTCTCGCCACCCAATCGGCAGCGATTTGACTGGAGTCGCCTGAAGCCCGAATTCCAGACTCCATGACGATGGCAGCTGTTGCCGTGCCGTCTTAACTTTGACCTCCAATATGACGCGATCATTTCGCCTTATTACTCGAATGGCGTCTGTTGCAAGGGCGTTCGGCCACATCCTGGCCGACTCTGAAAACCAGAAGAGTCCGACTTCGGTATCGCCAATCCAGTAGAACGGAGAGAACCTTCTCCTATCAATTTCACCGATTCCTCCAGGAAGCAGTCCGGACTCCGCAATTGCGGACTTAGTCCAGATGTGGCGATAAACCGCATGCTCGGCAGAAATCGGTATGCGAATGCCCAACTCCCCGACCGCAGTTGTCTGACTTGTGGTTGAAAGGCGTACCAGGACCAGACCGTCCGCTGCTATTTGCGCACGGGTATCGATCTCGATCTCCGGCTTTCCCGACTGGGCTGGTGCAACCAGCCGGGATATCACCGAAATAGCTCCCTGTTCCGGGTCCTTGATGACTTCTTGCTCCGCCAACGTCAAGTTGAGTGTTTGCACACCCGAAGTGGCGTATACCGAAATTGGGCCTGCGAGGAGTTCCGCGCTACCGCTCCTTATGGACACCGGTAGAGCGCTACGCCGAAAGTCATAGCGGCGTCCCCAAACAGACACGGTTGTTCCATCGACCTCTGGTGACGCCGCTCCAGAAGCAATCCGGCTCCCCACAGATGTCTCGTCCCAATCCAGTGCTGGAAGGTCAAAACTCTTGCTGTTTGTGAACACCTGCCGGCCATTGAGAAAACCATCCGCGTGAACGGACGCCGCGCCGGGTTTAAGTCCGCTTAGATTCACCGATCCTCGCGCCTCGCCGTTTTCAAAAGCTATGAATCCGGTCGGCTTCGAAACCTGACGGCCGCCTTGCCACACGGAAAAGCGCACGGATAATTCTTTCACCTCCCTATATGGATCAAACCGCAAAAGCGCCTGAATAGCCCTACGACTGCGGTCTACGGAAAAAGATGTTGTGGCATCATCCCATGCAGCTGTTTCGGGCTTGCGCGCCGCAGTGCTGTTATAAGCGTTAAGAATCTCCCGTGGTCCAAGCGCCCTGTCGTAAACCCGAACTTCATCAAGCAGAGTCGACGATGTCCGAACTGAGTGCCACGGTGAATCACCGAGCCGAAACGACGAGAATCTGCCTTGCGGGAGTACCGCCTTGACCGGCCCTTTGGTTGTCGGCTGCCCATCTACATAGAGTTGCACGCCCTCCTGGGACCATGTCCCCGCGATGTGATGCCATTGACCCGGAACCCAGGCGATGCGTGAGGCGCTGAAAAAATACGGACCGTCGTCCGCGCTATCTGTCGCCAGCATCATTAGTGCTGGCCTGTCTACGTATTTGTAGAGGTAGAACGCACCGGAATTCCTCGCTTCGAAGAAAACGTGAAACTTTCCATCACCGGCCTGCCAATCAACTGGCATCACCCACATCTCTACGGTGCCCTCAGTGGAGCGAATTAGATCCCCTACATTCGCTACCTCTAGCCTGCCAAATAACGGGCCAACACGAATAGCATTCCCAAAACGGCCTTTCTCAATCGTCGGGAACCCTGACTGCCTGACGGGAATGACACCTCCACCTTCCCCTACCCCGTCGACACCATTCTCGAAGGAAAAGTAGGCGCGTGGTGCCTGTGTCGCGCTGGCGCTTTGGTTTACTGTTGCGAACAAGGAGAGCAGCGCGATCCCCACAAGCCGCACCCAATGGTTGACCAGCCTCTTCAGCGGCTTGCTTCTATGAAACACCGCCGTCTTCAATCTACAGTTCCCGACGCCAGTGATCGATAGAAATCACGGTATCGATCCACCATAACACCCGGCGAGTACCGTCCCGCGATTCGGTACCCCGCACCGACCATCAGCTTAGTGTCCACTCGGCCATCCATGATCGCCGCCAAGTGTTCGGCAATATGCCCCGGCCGACTCGGGTCAACCCAGACAACTGCGCTCTCGTTCCCTACAACCCACCGAATGCCCGGCACATCACTGGCAACGACCGGTAGACCTACGGCCATTGCTTCAATCAAGACGTTTGGCATCCCTTCTGATAGAGACGGAAGAACGAGGCAGTCACTTTCCCGCATCCGCGCCTGAATGTTGCGTTCATACCCACGGAACACAACTCTATCCTGCAGATTCCTTCGCTCGACAAACTTCCTTAGCCTTCCTTCCTCTTCGCCTACACCGAAAAGATCAAGATGCCAGTCTGAGCGACCTGCGAGCATATCGAACGCATGAAGAAGGACGTCACAGTTCTTGAGCCTGGTAAGCCGCCCAACGAAAATGAATCTCCACTTCCTGTCGGAACGGGAATCAGCCTCATTTCGTCCTCCCGGGACCGACGCAGTTCCGTTCGGAATGACAGCGCCATTCTTCAGACGAAACAGCCATCGAAATGCAGCATTCGATCCTTCCATTGGGCTATTGCTTACGATCCGCTGAGCGCAGGCTAATGCGGCGGCGAACTCCGGAACGCACAGCGGTCTATGGAAGGTCATTTTGCTACGGTAGGAAAACACAACTGCCTTGCCAAGAAGGCGAGCCGATACCATGACCGGAATCGATACTGATGCTGGCAGCCATACATGCACAACATCCGGATCTACCGCACGAATAGTGCGCACGATTTCTGTAAGGTACGCAACTGATAACGGTTGCCGATTGTTGAGCCCGATGACCCGGACCCTCTCGGGCAGCACCACGTCATCTGGCTGCACGCAGAGTACCGCCATCTCAACTGCGGGGTCTGACCAGGCGGTACAAAGTAAACGGAGCTGAGCCTCGGCCCCCCCGCCCCTCAAAGAATGAATGGCATGCAGAACCCGCACCGAGCGCATCGGCGCGTGATGCATCGCTTTCCTACTCTCGCAATCGTACGACACGCGCAGGAACTCCCGCGACAATGACCATCGGCGGCACGTCCTTGGTCACAATGCTCCCTGCGGCGACGACGGCGCCATCTCCGATAGAGACACCCGGCAGAACAATACACGCAGCACCGATCCAGACATCTCTCCCGATTGTTACAGGCGCCTTCTGGTGACCGCTTTCAAAAATCGGCCCGCCACCAGATGGCACCACGTGGTTTGTTGAAAGTATCTGGGTACCGTAGCCAATCAATGTTCGCGCGCCGATTCTGACACCACCCGGAGTGCTGATCAGCACTCCAATAGCCAGATCAACGTCGTCTTCGATGATCAGGTTGCGACCGTTCGCAATCCACACGTATGGATAGAAGGTTACTCGCCTTCCTATAACGGAGCCGTTCATCCTAAGGAAAATCGCCTTGAGCGCATTCAGAGTTCGATAGCGTGGCAGCAGGAAGAGAAGCTGCATGCAGGCCTCGTATGAGACCACAAGGAAGCTCTTCAGTGGATTTCGAGTGCCAGCCATGAGAACAGTCCCATCCGCTAATCTGCAGGCGTAGCGACAGCGCCTGCCGGCCGTCCCACAACCGACTCAAGATAACTCAATATAAGACGGACTCGCTGCCGGGTATCAGGTAGTCGTGCAAGTCGCTCGCGGCCCGCTGCCACCAGGCTTCGGGCAAGATCCCCGTCCGTCGCGCAGCTGACAAGCAGGTCAGAAATCGCCCTAGGATCATGGGGCTCGACATACACGGCACTGGGGCCACAGATGCTGCGCGCAAAGTCCCGGTCGCTGGCGATGATCGGAACACCAACGCACCAGGCTTCCATGTAGTTGTTGCTGAAACTCTCGAGATCGCTGAGCGTTACCAGGAAGGATGCCGCCTCGTAGGGCCGCTGAATTGCGGTAGGAGGGATCGGGCCAAGGAACTCAAAGTATTCCCTGATCAGCTCTTCGTCAGAACCCTCGCGGAGCACACTCTTGAAAGCCGCCTCATCTACTGTCAGCAGAAACCTGATTTGAGCGCCGGTCTGACCACGGCGCTGCAGTTCCCTGGCTACTTCCTGCAAGCGCCAGAGATTCTTGTGAAGAGCCACTCCACTGACAAACAGGAAGCGTGCCGGCGCGCCTGTCGTGGCAGGGGCTGGTCTACGCTGGGTGACATATCCCGAAACAGCTGGGGGAAGGATGCGGATCTTGCCAGACGGAACCCCGGCGTGCGCGGCAAGACGGCGGGCCATTATCTCGGTCTCGGCAAGGACCAGGTCTGCCTGGCGCAGGCGTCGAACACGCACCTTGTTCCTGAACCAGTTCCAGAGACGGTCCGGCTTGCCCAAGTACCGCCAGAAGGGACTCTCGGGGTAGCAGATGATTGGGTATGCAACAGTAACGACGCTCTTGACGCTGCGAGGATGAGGCAACCCGGCGCCGAAGAACGTAAAGATCACGTCTATGGCATGATTTTTCAGCAAGTGCGGCAGGCTGAACGTCTCGAACCATAGGCGTGAGACGTAGGGCTGCGGCAGGAATAACACCGTGGTGTCTGCCCGCTTCCGGACTGCATCGCGCAACTGGCCACCGTCGGGGACCAGAATCGTGATCTTGACCCCTGGCGGTGGGTCACGCTCCAGCGCGTCAAGGAAGTTCAGTGCAAGCTGTACGCCGCCGCCTTCTTTGATCGCCCCACAATCAAGAAGGACATTCATCGTGACTGCCGTAGTCTCTCTGCGCTTGCCGCATCTGGCGGGCTGAAGGACCTGAATACCGTCAGATGGATTCTGCTTTCGGCGAGTTACCAAGGCCACTGCGTCCCCTGCCCCGCCCCACCGGCAACCCCATCCGCACCCGGTCGCGCAGCACCGACCTAACCGTCGCGCCATCGATCCGCGCCCGCTCCGCCGAGAACCCGTACACCAGGCACAGGTCGCAGAGCGTGTTGACCAGCCGCGGGATGCCGTCGCTGGCGGCGGCGATGAGACGCACGGCTTCGGGGGCGAATACCGCGGGGTCGCCACCGGCGACCTTCATGCGATGGGCGATGTAGGCGGCGACGTCGCCGAAGCTGAAGGGCTCGAGGTTGTAGGCGACGGAGACGCGCTGGGTGAGCTGGCGCAGCTCGTGTTTCTTCAGCAGGTCGTGCAGCTCGGGCTGGCCGACCAGGATCAGGTGCAGCAGGTAGTCCTTCTGGGCGTTGACGTTGGAGAGCATGCGGACCTCTTCGAGGCCCTTGACGCCGAGGTTCTGGGCCTCGTCGACGATCAGCACCACCGGGTGGCCGGCGGCGTATTCGCGGATCAGGAACTGGACGAAATCGTCGTAGAGCTCGACCTGGGTCTTGCCTTTGTACTCCAGGCCATAGGCCATCATGATCCACTCGGCCATTTCGCCGAAGTTGTTGTGCGTGAAGTTGATGAGCCCGACACGCAGCTCGGGCCCAACCTCGTCGAGCAGGCGGTTGATGAGCGTGGTCTTGCCGCAGCCCACCTCACCGGTGATGACGGTGAAGCCCTGGCGGTTCTGGATGCTGTACTGGAGCAGTGTCAGCGCCGTGGCGTGGCGCTTCGACATGTAAAGGAAAGAGGGGTCGGGCAGCAGCGCGAAGGGGCGTTCCCTGAGGCCGTAGAAATTCTCGTACATCCGTTGGACCGGCCGCGGCTTGCCGCGGCCCCTACTGGCTGGCGAGCGAGGCGCGCGGCCGGGCGTAGCCGTAGCCGCCCTTCGGCGCCTGGGCCTTGTTGAGCACGGTACCGATCACCGGCGCGCTCTTCAGGACTTCCAGCGCCTTCTGCAGGTCCTCGCGCGAAGTGCCGCCGGCCTCGGCCACCATCAGCATGGCATCGGTGTAGGGGGCAAAGGCCAGCGCATCGTCGGCGGCGAGGATCGGCGGCAGGTCGAACACCACGAGGCGGTCCGGGTAGCGGTGCTTGAGCTCGTTCACCAGCGCCACCATCTTCGGCGAGCGCAGCATTTCCGAGGAGTTCTGGATCGGCTCGCGGCCCGGCAGCACCACCAGCCGCTCGATCGAGGGCGTGAACAGCATCTGGTGCACGGCGATGTCGCCTCTGAGGTAATCGCTCAGGCCCAGCTCGGGCTGGTAGTTGAAGTACTTGTGCACCGAGGGCTTGCGCAGGTCCAGGTCCACCAGCAGCACCGTGTGCGTGACTTCCATCGCCAGGCTGATGGCGAGGTTGATTGCGGTGAGCGTCTTGCCGCAGCCGCTTGCCGGGCCAGTGATGGCCAGCGAGGTCCAGTGGTTCTCGCGCATCGCCTGCAGCACCCGGGTGCGCAGCATGCGGTAGGCATCGGCCAGCTCATGGCTGGGCACGGCCGCGACCAGCCGGTTGTCGAGCAGCACGCGCTCGGGCACGTCGACGATGCGGGTGTGCGTGTAGCGCACGCCGGTGGACAGGTCTGGCGCGGGATTGCCACCGGCGACGCCTGGCCGGGGCTCGGTGGCGAGGTTCTGCGAGCGCTCGCGCCCAGCCTGTTCCAGTGCCTTGCGAATGCGTTCCATGGTGAATCCTGCGCCGTTACATGCCCAGGCGTCGCAGCGCGACGTACCAGGCCACGTCAAGGTTGATGATGAAGAAGTGGATGAGGATCGCCACGACGGCGAGCACGGCCGGCGCGACCACCAGCGCGGTCAGCCGCACTTTGCGCTTCTGGCTGTGGTCCACGCTGTTCTCGATCAGCGGGATCTCCGCCAGCGGCGGCGAGCCCTGCAGGCGCTCGACGGCGCGGGCGCTGTTGACCGAGCCGTCCAGCGACTCGGCGACCTGCGGCCAGCCGAGCGCCACGG
>CAADGY010000402.1 GCA_900696665.1 uncultured Acidobacteriota bacterium | reverse complement strand
GGTTGTCCACCTGGTCAGAGTTGGGGTGGTTTGAAATCGAGAATCCCCTTGCTGGACAGCATCCTGGCTTGTGAAATTCCAACTTCGCCGAAGTTGATTCCTGCCCTCGTGACCTGATCCCAGGACCAGTGCCGGAGCGTCGTTCAGAGAGGAGCAACTATCGCTTAACTTCGGAATTCAGGATAAAACCGCATTGCGGACGACCTCGCGTTGCGCACCGAACGCCGCCATCGCCTGGCCGATCGGCGCCGCGGCGAAGGTGTCGAGCGGCCCACGCGTCCAGGCTGCGTCATATGAAATCACGCCGGAGGATTGGCCGAGGTTGTATACGTTCTCCTGATAAACGCGGTACTCTGCGCCGAAACGCAGCGTATGGCTGCGTACGATCCGCGTCGGAATTCCCCGTTGGGCAAAGGTCAGCAGAGGTGGAGCCGCGCGCACTCAGTTTCCCTTTTCCGGCGTGTGCAACATCAGGTCCAGCTTTCTGCGAATTGCGCCGGCGGCTTCAGGCACGTGCAGCACATCGCACTCGGAGCCGAGGATGTGAGGATGGCCGGTCTGCCGCATGCGGACAATCAACTCTCGCGTGAGACTCACCACCTTCTCGTCGGGCATCGCCGCATCGGAGTAAAAGCTCTTGGTCGGCAGATTGCCGAACAGTACAACGTCGCTGGGAACCAGCGCGGCATCCTTCCACAACGTACGGCTGCCGCCGAGGCTCAGGACGGAAGGTTTCAGCCGGCACGCGAACGTCTCAACCATCGAGTCCGTCAGTTCGCCGCAGTCGTGAAATATGAGATCGACGCCGTCGGCGGCGAGTTGCATGCGCAGGCGGAGGTTTGGCTGGATGACGAAGCGCTCAAAGATATCGGAACCGGCGGCAAGCTGTCTGGGTGAGATGTAGACGCGGTTGGCCGCGGGTTCGCAGATCATCACGGCCTGAGCGCCTGCCTGCGTCTGCGCGCGCAGCGAGCGCGTGATCGTGGTCTCCGCCAGCGCCAGACAACGCTCGACGGTGGCTACACCCGGGTCCGCGTCCGCCTTCATGCCCGCGCCGGCCATGGCAATTGCGATAATTGGATCGCTCATGAGTTTTGTCATAAGCGAAAAAGGACCGATCGCCATGCCAACGGCCACCAAGTCCGTCCGCGAGGCGATGTATCCGATTGCGTCCAGGTGCGCTTGATTCCGCCGGGTGAACGGCATGCCACAAGACTCCCGCGCCCGCTCGAGCCGGTCCTCTTCGGGCGGCCCGGTGAAATGAAAGGTGTCCGGTTCGGCGCAGTCGACGCCGGCCAGGCGCAGCAACTCGCGCTTCTCCAGTCGCAAGTCCATGAGGGATAGCGCCAGTGGCGTGCCATGGCGCCGCGCGGCTTCTTCCATGACCCGGCCTAGCCGGGCACCATCCTCTATCACCCGCTCCGGGTCCGGCTGCTCGTGCAGCACCAAGTCCGTGCCCACCGGCATACGCAAGCCGGAGGCGGCCAGTTCCTGGTAGAAGTTCCCGCGCATTAGAACACCTCCCATGACTGGGCCGGCTCCAGGCCGAATCGGCCAGGAGCGCGGCCGCAGTGAAGTGCCGGAGGCCCGATGTGCCGTTGCCACCTCACTCTTGCCGCCGGGCACATACGAGGAGAAGGTGTCGGCATCAATCCCGGCTAGCCTCCCGGTTCTCCGTTTTCCCGCGCCTGCTTTCGGCGGGCAGTTTCTGTGTGGTGGTCGTTCGCCAATCGTCGAGCGGCGGCGCACCGGCTTTCTCGAAAAAGTCCCTCAGTTCCGAACGAAGATCCACCAGCGCGCGCGCATAGGCGCCATCGCCCAGTACGTTGCGGGTCTCTCCCGGATCGGATTCCAGGTCGTACAACTCGCTGGGATAGCCCTCCGTGCGCTCAATATACTTCAGGGTCTCCGTTCTCAATGCGCGAACATAAGCGTATTCGAAGAACAGGCGATTACGCCAGGATGGCTTAGCGCCCCGCAGAAAAGGAGCGTAGCTCCGGCCGATGCGCCTCGCGTCAGGTGGAGCTTTCATACCCAGGTAATCGAGAAGGGACGGAAAGAAATCGTAGCTCGATACCATCGGACCGGGGGTCTCGCCGCCACGAATCCGGCCTGAATGATTCCAGATCAGCGGCACCTGGATGGATTGCTCGTACATGTTGAACGGCACCGTGCCGTTTCCTTTTCCCCAGACGCCGTGATGTCCGGCGTTCCAACCTTGATCGGCCGTGAAGATGACGAGAGTGTTCTGACGAACGCCGAGCTTTTCCAACTTTTCCAGCACGCGGCCGACGTTTCGATCGACGCCGGAAACAAGGGCGGAATAAGCGAGTTTTGCCTCGCGCGTTCCGTGCATCCGGGCAAGCCCCTTGTTTTGCCAGGGGTGTGGAGGCAAGTCGGGAAAACAGGAAAATCGGGATTCCGCGTAGTGCTTCCGGTCCACTTCGGGCTGAAAATTGTACGGAGTGTGCGGGGCATAAAACGGGACGAAGAGGAAAAACGGCTGCCGGTGAAACCGGTCTAGAAAGTCGAGCGCAAAATCCGTTTGCACATCCGTTTTAAAGCCGGCCATCTTGCGGCGGACGCCGTTGTGAACGAATTCCGCATCGGTATAGGGGCCTCCCCCTCCGGGAACTGTCGCCCAGTAGGAAAACCCGGCCTGTGCTTTGCCGTCGTCTCCCATGTGCCACTTGCCGCACATGCCAAGCGAGTAGCCGTTCGCCGCGAGAACTTCCGGAAACGTACGGAAGCCTTCCAGCCAGCGACGGCTCGCGGAACCGAAACTGTCCTCCGGAATTAGCCAGTCCTGGACATGGTGCCTCGAGGGCAGTGCGCCCGTCATATAGGTCATGCGGCTGGGAGAGCATACCGGCGTGCAGGCGAACGCGCGCGTGAATCGTGCGCCGGTGGCCGCGAGCCTGTCGATATGAGGGGTATAAATGCCGTCACAGCCGTAGGCGCCGGTGGCCCACGCGCCATGATCGTCGGTCATAAACATCACGACGTTTGGCCGCTCCGGTTTCGCGGTGGAAGCACGCAAGTGCCCCGCCGCCGCCGCTGCGCCGGCCAGAAGTTCCCGCCTGGATAATCCCATCGTCCTTGTACTATACATCCGCTTCAGATTGGGAGTGCGCGGTATAATTTCGGCTTCATGGCAGAATACTCGATCGGCGTAGATCTTGGCGGGACGAACCTCCGTGCCGCCGCGATCACAAAAGACGGAATCATCGTCGAAAAGATCTCCGGCAGCACCAACCTCTCGGAAGGGCGGGATGCCGTCATTTCAGACATCGTGGACGCGATCACCAGGATTAAGCGCAAGGCTGGAGCCGGCCGCCTTGCGGGTGTGGGCATTGGCGTTCCGGGATTCATCCTCATCGAGAAGGGGATTATCGTCGGCTCCAACAATCTGCCCGAGTTCGAAGGTTTTCCCGTTCGCGACGAAATTGAGCGGCGGCTCGGCACGCAAGTCATTCTCGAAAACGACGCCAACGCCGCCGCGATGGGCGAGAAGTGGATGGGTGCCGGCAAAGAGGTTGACGACCTGATTTTGCTCACCCTCGGTACGGGCATCGGTGGCGGAATTATTTCGCGCGGGCGCATCCTGCACGGGTTTGTTGGAATGGCCGGTGAAATCGGCCATATGACCATCTACCCGAATGGAAACCCGTGCGGTTGCGGGAACCACGGGTGTCTCGAAAAGCACGCATCGGCCACAGCCGTCTCCTCGATGGCGGCGCTGTTGCACCTGGGCGACAACGTCACCTCGGAAGACGTTTATAAGATGGCCGCCGCCGGGGACGAAAAGGCGCAAATGATTTTCGCCAGCATGGGAACCGCGCTCGGGCTCGCCATCGGCACTCTGGTGAATATCTTCAACTTCCCCCTGGTGCTGCTGAGCGGCGGAATGCTTCCGGCGTGGGACCTTTTCGCTCCACCGATGATGAAAGAAGTGGAGCGCTCTTTTACATTCCGTAATACGAAAACCACGGTTGGCAAAGCGACCCTCGGGAACGAAGCAGGCTTGTACGGAGCGGCGTATCTTCCGTTCCAGGCGCTCACGGCTACAATTTCATAGGACTGGAGTTTACATGTACTGGTTGGGTATCGATATCGGCACCGGCGGCAGCCGCGCAATCCTTGCGGATGATAAGGGCCGTGTAAAAGCCGGATTCACCTCGCCGCATGAAGATATGCGCATGGAGCGCCCGCTATGGGCCGAGCAGCGGCCGGAAAACTGGTGGGATGCCGCGCAGAACGCCATTCGAGCCGTCCTCAAAGAAGCGAAAGTCAAGCCCGGCGACATTGGCGCGGTGGGCCTCTCCGGACAAATGCACGGACTGGTCATTCTGGATGAGAAGGACGTGGTCATTCGCCCCGCCATCATCTGGTGCGATCAGCGCAGCCAGCCGCAGGTGGACGCTATCAATCAAAAGGTAGGCAAAGATAACGTTCTGGCGTTCACCGCCAATCCAGTGCTTACCGGTTTCACGCTGCCCAAGCTGCTTTGGGTGCGCGATTGCGAGCCGAAGAATTTCGCACGCGTGCGCAAACTTCTGTTGCCGAAGGATTACATCCGCTTCAAACTCACCGGCGAGTATGCGACGGAGGTATCAGATGCCTCCGGGACGGCGCTGTTCGACGTGGTCACGCGGCGTTGGTCCGAAGACATGGCAGACCGGTTGAATCTCGACCGGGGCATCCTCCCCCAGGTGTTTGAATCGAGCGAAATCACGGGCCAGATCACCGCGGAGGCTGCGGAGGCAACAGGCTTGAAGGCGGGCACCCCCGTGGTGGGAGGAGGCGGAGATCAGGCGGCCAGCGCGGTTGGCAACGGCATCGTCGCACCGGGTATTGCCTCCTGCACGCTGGGCACTTCAGGAGTGGTCTTCGCCCACATGGAGAAACCTAACTACGATCCACAAGGCCGCGTGCATACGTTTTGTCACGCGGTAAAAGGCAAGTGGCACGTGATGGGGGTCACGCAGGGAGCCGGGCTCAGCTTGCAGTGGTTCCGGCGTCAGCTTGCGCCCGGAGCTGAATACGATGCACTGATGGCGGAGGCCGCATCTGCCCCGGCGAGCGCACATGGACTCTTCTGGCTACCGTATCTGATGGGTGAACGCACACCCCATCTCGACGCCACGGCGCGCGGAGGCTGGATCGGCCTGACCGCCAGGCACACCCGTGCGGATCTGATTCGAGCCATTATCGAAGGGGTTTCCTTCAGCCTGAAGGACTGCCTGGATACGATCGAGGGCATGGGCCTGCCAGTGGATTCTGTTCGCTCATCCGGCGGCGGCGCGCGCAGCCCCATCTGGCGTCAGATACTGGCCGATACGTTCGGCAAGAAGGTGACCACACTCGAAACGCAGGAAGGCTCGGCGTACGGCGCCGCAATTCTGGCCGCTGTCGGCGCTGGTGCGTACACATCGGTTCCGGAAGCCTGCGGCGCTGTGATTCGGGAGGTGGATTCCATCGCTCCACGGCCGCACGAATCGCAGTTGTACCAGCGGTCGCACGAAGTCTACCGGTCCCTTTATCCCACGTTGCGGCCGATCTACAGCCTCATCCGGAACCTGGGATGAAGCGCGTGCCTGGCGCTTGAGGGAAGTGCCGCTCGATGGCCCGCTATTGCGACGTGAGCCTGCCGGTACCGCTGGATCGGCCTTTCACCTATATCGTGCCGGACACGATGTCCCACCGCATTCAGCCGGGTTGCCGCGTGCTGGTGCCGTTCGGTACGCGAAGACTGATCGGCGTGGTGATTGGGGTTCATGATGGCGACTCTGAAGCGGCAAACCGCGAGGCCCTCAGGCTTGTGGACGAGGAACCCGTGTTGGATTCTTCGCTACTCGGCTTGGGAGCCTGGATCAGCTCCTATTACTCCGCGCCGCTAGGCGAAGTTTTGCGAACCATGGTGCCGCTCACCGGCGAGTTGCGCCAAGGCAAAGTCTATTCCCTCAGCGATTCCGGGCGCGACGCTGCAAGGCAACTTCTATTCGACGACCACGGCGCCGGGGCGGCGGCGCAGGTGCTTCGGGCTCTGGAGAAGCGCCCACTCACCGCCGCCTATCTCGCATCGAAGATACCGGGAGCACAGCGTGCCTTGCGCGCCCTGGAAAAGCGAGGGTTCGTCGAAGCGGAGGAATCGCATGATACGCGCGACCCGCACCGCGCCTCCTCCTCCAGGCTTGTTGTCGAATTCGCGGAAAGACCGGATAGGGTGAAACTCGGCAAACCGGAACGCGAGCTCTCGGCTTATCTCGAACTGCATCCAGGGGCTCATAGCCTGAAGGAACTGGAGCGCGCCGTGCCTCGTGCCAGCACGGCAGCGCGCTCGCTCGCCCGCAAGGGTTTGGTTCGCCTGGCGCTTCGCGAACCGGTTCTGATGGCGCCGGAGCGCGTTCCGCACAAGCTGAACCCGGCACAGCGGGAGGCATTCCATGTCATCCATGCCGCCATCGAATCGAGCGAATTCCAGACAATACTACTGCACGGTGTGACAGGCTCCGGAAAAACCGAAGTCTATCTGAATGCCATCGATTCTGCGCTGGCTCTGGGACGCGGCGCGCTGCTGCTGGTGCCTGAAATCGCGCTGACGCCCGCGGTTGCGGGCCAGTTCTTCGGCCGGTTTGGAAACCGCGTTGCCATTCTGCACTCTGCTTTCTCCGGCGTCGAACGAGCGGACCAGTGGCGGCGCATTCAACGCGGCGATGCGCCTGTGGTGGTAGGCACTCGCTCGGGTGTGTTCGCTCCCGTGCCGAACCTCGGCCTCATTGTGGTGGATGAGGAGCATGACCAGAGTTACAAGCAGGAAGAAACCCCCCGCTACAACGGCCGCGACGTGGCTATTGTGCGCGCACAGCAAACCGGAGCGTGCGTTGTTCTGGGGTCCGCCACCCCAAGTCTCGAGAGCCGGTACAACGTCGAGCGCGGCAAATACACTCTCATCACGCTGCCGGAGCGGATCGAAAACCGCCCCATGCCGGAAGTGGAAATTGTGGATATGCGTCTCGAGTTTCTGGAGACACGCAAGCAAGCGGTTTTCTCGCGCAAGTTGATCGAGCAGATCGGCCAGCGTCTGGAAACGGGAGAGCAAACCATGTTGCTGCTGAACCGGCGCGGCTTCTCGGCCTTCGTTGCCTGCCGTGCCTGCGGCGAGCGGATTCAGTGCGTGAATTGTGCAGTCACTTTGACGTTTCACCGGCGTGACCGCCGCCTGCTGTGCCACTATTGCAACTACGCAGAACGCGTCCCTTCGGTCTGCCCGAAGTGCAACAGCGAGTACTTGCAATTTCTGGGCACCGGTTCCGAGAAGGTGGAGGAAGAGCTGCATCGCGAGTTTCCCACGGCTCGAATCGCGCGCATGGACCGCGACACCGTCACCGGAAAACGCCAGTATGAAACCATCCTGAACGGATTCCGTGAGCGCCGCTACGACATCCTGGTTGGGACCCAGATGATCGCCAAGGGACATGACATCCCGAACGTGACGCTGGTTGGCGTGGTGTCGGCCGATGTCGGACTTGCCATGCCGGATTTCCGCGCGGCGGAGCGGACGTTCCAGTTGCTCACGCAAGTGGCCGGCCGCGCCGGCAGAGGCAGTGTCGCGGGGCGTGTGCTGGTGCAGACTATCAATCCCGGCCACTATGCCATTCGTTTCGCCGCCGCACAGAACTACGCGTCGTTTTACGAAAAGGAGATCGAGTTCCGGCGTCTGATGCGGTATCCCCCATTCGCCGCGCTCGCGAACGTGGTCGTACGCAGCCGGCAACAGGAAGATGCTATGCGTATGAGCGCCGAACTGGAGC
>CAADGY010000401.1 GCA_900696665.1 uncultured Acidobacteriota bacterium | reverse complement strand
TTCAGAAAAGCCGGGGACTATCCGCGGACGGCGTGGTCGGCGCCGCGACCCGAGCCGCATTGAAGGCTTTCGCCTGAGAGAGCCTTGCGCGCGCTTTGATTGGCACGAGCGGCTTTCGCAAGGCGTGATTCGAAGTAGGCTTTCAGGAGATGAACGGCATTTTCCGCCTGCACGCCATCCGCTTCCGCGGCTTCGGCGAGAGTGAGCGTGCGCGGAATAGCGGGTGCGCGCCCGATGGTTTCAAGGCCGGCGTCAGTCAGGATGCGGCGGGTATCGGGATAACTGGATACCAGCCAGTAAACTTTCAATTCGGCGGTCACAAGCTTCAGATCCATCCAGGCGGGCATGGGCCTCAACAGAGTTACTGCCATGTTCGAGGCGAACAGCAGTACGGCCGTAAGTTCCAATACCGCCGACACCGGTAGAAGATTCCACGCGTAACCCGCTACTCCAGCATACGCCAGGGGCTCCGTTGTTACGCGGATGGCACAGCCGGCTGAAAGCAACAGAAGCGCCCAAAACACCAGGCGTTTGCTCCAGAGTTCACGGCTGTTCAGGAACGTGGGCAGGATTCTTGGGCCGATGGAAAAGATCAGCGCCGCCAGAAAGCCAACGGTGAAGGCGTGCCGGGATGCTCCCAGAATTCCGGCTTTTTCGGCCCAAATCCCCAGGATCGCCGACACAACGAGCCACACGAAAGCGCCACGTGCGAACAGAGGGTAACGCGCGTCCATACCGATCGTTTTGGCGCGGCCGGTGCTTCGATGAAAGACCCCCAACCAGTGCGCAAGCAACAAGACCGCCGCCAAAATCAATCCCGAAGAGAGTTTCTCAAATCCCGCCAGCGAGCCCGCGAGAGCGATGACGATCAGTGCAAGACCGCCATATGCCGCCTGGTCGCTTGCCCTACGCAGCGCCAGCAGACTGGGAAGAAATTTCGCACTGAACCCCATCACCACGGGGACACAGAACGCCCACAGAGCCATATTCAGCAGGATGTGGTTGGCCTCAGCGGGAACGATCGCGCCCTCGATCCGCAGAACCACCACGAGCTGAAAGGCTAGCAGCACGGCTAGCCCAGCGAACCCGGAAAAGATCAATGTATTCCACGCGCCCTGTTGTCTCTTGGAAGCAGAGCGGGGTGTGATTTCATAAATAATTAGCAGAACCGCTGCCAGTTCTGCGAGCGCGGCGGCGGGTAGCCCCCAGGGCGCATGCTGCCCGGTGATGCCCGCGCACCACCGCAACGTCACTCCGAACACCCACAACGCGAAGGCGGCCCATGCTAAAGGGAGAGAACGAATCCAGGCGCCGCGAAATTTGGGCACTGCATATATCGAGATGCCGAAGATAAACGTTCCCACCCAACCGAAAAGCTGTGCATGTCCGTGCGCCTGAATCCAGGCCGCCGGCGCCGACGTGGACTCGCGCTGCGCGCTGATGCTGAGCAGATTCCACACTCCAATGAGCGTACCCGGCAGAACCATGAACAGAAGGCCCGACGCGATGAAGGCGGCAAGCAGGCGTGACAGGCGGCGCTCTGGAAGCGGGTCCGCCAGGGCTGGCTTGGCGAAGCCGCGTTCGCGTTCGAACGCCGCCTTCCAGATGGGCGGGAGTCGATCGTCCGGGCTACTCATCGGATCCTGATTCCAGCTTGCGGCAAGCGGCGCGGGGCATCAGTGACCGGAGTCACCGCGTAACGCTTACTCCAATGTGGCAATCTAGCAATGTATGACTCCGGGTAGGCAGCTAACGCTTGGGACTCTGTCCTTCACCATCTGCTTTGCCGTCTGGGGCCTGATCAGCGCCTTCGCGCCCCGATTTCGTGACCTCTACGGACTATCCGCCACACAAACCGCGTTGCTGGTAGCCGTGCCGGTGTTGCTCGGATCTCTCGCCAGAATTCCGATAGGCATGCTGGCCGACGGCTTCGGAGGGCGTATCGTTTTTACGATTCTGATGTTGTTTGTCGCCGTGCCCGCCGCTGCCGTTCCGCTCGCGCCCAGCTATGCCGCACTTCTCGGTGTCGCTTTCTTTCTGGGGGTGGCGGGCTCGTCTTTTGCGATTGGCGTTGGGTTCGTGTCGAGATGGTATCCACCGCAGCGGCAGGGAACGGCGCTTGGTGTTTACGGGTTGGGCAACATCGGCCAATCCGCCGCCGTGTTTTTGGGGCCCGTCATCGCCGCGCGCTATGGCTGGCAGGCCGTGTTTTATTGGGCGGCGGCGCTCTCGATCGTGTGGGGCATCGCGTTTGGGTGCCTCGCGCGCAATGCTCCCGTCACCACACGGCCCAAGCGACTCGGCGAAATGTTCAGGGTCCTCGCTACCCAGCGGCTGTCGTGGGGACTGTCGGCATTCTATTTTCTGACGTTCGGCGGGTTCGTCGCCTTCTCCATTTATCTGCCGACTTTGCTGCGTGACGAGTTTCAGCTTTCGCCGGCCGATGCCGGATTTCGCGCCGCCGGCTTCGTCGTACTTGCGACCCTGCTGAGACCCGTAGGCGGTTGGCTGTCGGATCAGATCGGGGGAGCGCGGGTACTGTCGGGCGTGTTCCTGGGCCTCATCCCGTTCGCGCTGCTGCTGGCATGGGCGTCCATGATTCCATTTACCGTCGGGGCACTCGGTTGCGCGGCATTAATGGGCGTGGGCAACGGAGCGGTGTTCAAATTGGTGCCCCAGTACTTTCCGGTTGAAACCGGCACTGTCACCGGCCTCGTGGGCGCCATGGGTGGCCTCGGCGGATTCTTTCCACCCCTGCTGCTGGGAGTGTTCCGGGACCGTCTGGGCGTTGTGTGGCCAGCTTTCGTTCTGCTGGCCGGAGTCGCGGCCCTGATGTGGTGGATCAACCATCGGGCGTTTCTTGCCAGAGAGGCGGCCGCGGAGCTCAGCCTTCCGCCTCATTATCTGCGCACGGCGGAGCAGCTTCGCGCCGCTGCCTGGGCATTTATGGTGACGGGTTTGCTGGTTGCCGCGATCGTAGTAGGCTCACGCAATCTTCAAAATTTCGATCCGGCTCTCGTCATCTACACCTTCGCTACGATCTTTGCCGCGTTCGGCGTCACTTACCACTACATGGTCTGGCTCCAGAAACCGCCGACGCAAAGGTTCTGGCAAAGAGGATGGCAGTTGTTCCGCGAGCGCGGGGTGTTGCGGAGCCTGCTTCGCATCGGCCGGTATTCGGGTACGCACCTGGCAGGGCAGGCGTTCATCCGGCGGCGCTCGAAACTGCGCTGGTGGATGCATCAGTTCCTGTTCTGGGGATGCCTGCTGGCTGTTGCCATTACGTTTCCGCTGGTATTCGGTTGGATTCATTTCGCGAGCCATCCCGACGACCAGATGACTTACATTACCTATCTTTTCGGGTTTCCCGTTGGCTCCTTCCCGATTCGAACGGTAATATCCTGGCTGTTGTTTCATGGGCTGGACATCGCCGCTGTGCTGGTGCTGGCGGGTATCGCGCTCTCGTTGTGGCGCAGAATGCGAGACGAGCAGGCACAGGCGCTGCAATCCTTCTCGATGGATTTTCTGCCGATCATCCTTCTTTTCGCGATTTCGACGACGGGCCTGGCGCTGACGGTTTCGACGTCACTGCTAAGGGGGCAGGCATTTTCGTTCCTCGCCATTCTGCACGCGATTACGGTTATTGGCGCTTTGCTTTATCTGCCTTTCGGAAAGTTCTTCCACATCTTTCAGCGGCCGGCGCAGCTTGGCGTCAAGCTCTACCAGGAAGCCGGGGCGGAAGACGAAGGGACCATTTGTGCGCGGTGCGGGACGCGATTCGCATCGCGCATGCATATAGACGACCTGAAAGTGGTGCTACCGCAACTCGGCTTCGACTACCGGATGAATGGAGAGGCGGGCAACTGGCAACACTTCTGCCCGGCTTGCAAACGAAAAGCGATTGCGATGGCGCAGTTGCGGCTCAAGGAGGAGCATCGTGGCTAAACTTCCCGCGCCCGTGGAGGAACTGACCGGGAAGTACGGGCCTCACCTGAAGTTCATTCCTCCGGGCGGCTGGAAAGATCAATCCCGCACCGCGGAGCGGCTGGTGAAGACGCATTGCTGCTTCTGCGGGCAGCAGTGCGGCATTAAGCTGAAGGTACGCGATAACAAGGTAATCGGCTTCGACCCGTGGGAGGAGTTCCCGTTCAACCGCGGCATGCTCTGCCCCAAGGGGGTGAAGCGTTACATGCAGAATGAGCATCCGGACCGGCTGCTCGATCCGCTCATTCGCACCGATGCCGGTTTCCGGACTGCGACTTGGGATGAAGCGCTCGACCTGACGGTACGCAGAATCCAGGAGGTGCAGGCCAAGTACGGCCCCGATGCGATCGCAATCTATGGAGGAGCGTCTCTCACCACGGAGAAGGCCTACCTGCTCGGCAAACTGGCGCGCGTAGCGCTGAAGACGCGGAACATCGATTATAACGGCCGTCTCTGCATGGTGTCGGCAGGTGTAGCGTACAAGCTGGCTTTCGGCATCGACCGCTCACCGAATCCCTGGAGCGACATCCCGAAGGCACAGGTGGTGTTCGTGACGGGTGCCAACATTGCCGAATGCGCTCCCATCACTACGAACTATATTTGGCAGTGCCGCGATAACGGCGGCAAGCTGATTGTCGCCGACCCGCGCCTGACGCCTATTACCCGCAACGCGGACCTGTATCTGCCCGTCAGGCCGGGTACCGATCTGGCGTTGCTGCTTGGGATGCTCCATGTCATCTTTCGCGATGGGCTGGCGAAACGCGAGTTCCTGGAGCAACATACCACCGGATGGGAGGCGATGGAGGCGTACGCGCGCGACTGGAACCCGGACAAGGCAGCCTCGATCAGCGGCGTGCCTCCGGCATCCATCGAGAAAGCGGCGCACATGATCGGCGAGGCAGACCGTGCGATGATCATGCACGCGCGCGGCCTGGAGCACCAGTCGAAAGGCGTCGAGAATTGCCTGGCCGTGATCAACATCGCGCTGGCGTGCGGTCACATTGGACGGGAGGGCGCAGGGTGCCTGATGATCACAGGCCAGGGCAACGGACAAGGCGGCCGCGAGCACGGCCAGAAATGCGACCAGTTGCCCGGACAGCGCTCCATCACGGATCCCGAGGCGCGCCGGCATGTGGCGAAAGTCTGGGGTGTGGACCCGGACGAGCTTCCCGGCCCCGGTTTGAGCGCGGTCGAGATCATGGAAGCCATTCACCGGGGGGAAATCAAGGCGCTGCTGTCCATCTGCTTTAACCCGCTGGTATCACTCCCCGAGGGCGAATACACAAGGGAGGCGCTTGAGCGCCTCGAGTTTTTCGGTGTCATCGACTTTTTCTTATCGGAGACGGCGCAGCATGCCGACGTCGTGCTCGCCGGTAGCCTGCACGAGGAAGAAGAGGGCATCGTGTGCAGCGCGGAAGGCCGTGTGATCCACATCAACAAAGCCGTGGACCCGCCCGGTAACGCGCGGAGCGACATCCGGATCATTTGCGACATCGCGGCGCGCCTGGGCAAGGGCAACTACTTTCCGTTCGTTGAGTCGCGCCAGATCCTGGACGAACTGCGGGAAGCCTCACGGGGCGGCGTCGCCGATTACTACGGTATTACTTACGAAAAGATCGACGAGCAATTGGGGGTATTCTGGCCCTGCCCGGATCTGGATCATTCCGGCACGCCGAGGTTGTTCGAAGGCGCGCGCTTCTATCATCCCGATGGAAAGGCCCACCTGCAGGCGACGGAGTTCCGGCCAGGCGGCGATCCGGTGGACGAAGAGTTTCCGGTCTATCTCACCACGGGGCGTGTTGTGAGCCAGTACCTGTCGGGAACACAGACGCGGCGTATAGGAGCGCTGGTGGACCAGTATCCGGAGCCGAGGCTCGAGATCCATCCGCGCCTGGCAGAGAAGTATGGAATTTCCGACGGCGACTGGGTAGCCGTCCGGACGCGGCGCAACGAGATTTTGCTGCGCGCCATGGTGGTAAAGACCATCCGGCCCGACACCGTGTTTATTCCTTATCACTGGCCGCGGGAACGAAGCGCCAACAGGCTGACACACCGGACGCTCGACCCGCGGAGCAAAATCCCGGAATACAAGGTTTCGGCCTGCCAGCTCAGGCTGGAAAAGAAGGGCGATCCGCTGCCGGTGATGGGCCAGAGCCGGGTGTAGGGGCGAGAGGGAATCATGTTCGGCTATGAATTCTATATCGATCCGGAGCGGTGCATCGGCTGCATGTCGTGCGTGAATGCGTGTGCGGAGTGCGAGACGCACCGCGGCCATTCGATGATCAATGTGGATTTCATCGACCGGAAGAATACCATTGCCACTGTGCCGATGATCTGCATGCATTGCGACGACCCCACCTGCGCCGAAGTCTGCCCGGCCGACGCGATCAAAAAGGGGGAAGACGGCGTTGTGCAGTCCTCCTTGAAGCCCCGCTGTATTGCGTGCTCAAATTGCGTGCTGGCTTGTCCTTTTGGGGTGCCGAAGATGATTGTGGATTTCGAGCAGATGATGAAGTGCGACATGTGCTACGACCGGACTTCCGTCGGGAAACGGCCGATGTGCGCGACCGTCTGCCCGAGCCAGGCGCTGGCTTATATCACCGCGGAGGAAGCCGCGGCCCAACGGCGGGAAAAGCCGGTGAACGAATTTCAGTTCGGTAACGAGACCGTCCGGACGAGGGTGTTTATGATGCTGCCTCCGGACCAGGAACGGTTGAGCCTCGACGTAGCGGATTACATGTGGGAACAGAGCGATGAAATTGTTCAAGCTTACGAGTACTGAAAACGGGGCCGGTGGAGCCGGGCTCAACTCTCGTCCCTCGCAACCGGAGCCTTTATGGCGCGATGAGTTCTCTATCTTCAGCACCGATGAGAAATATGTGTACCGCCGCCAGTTCACCAAATTTTTGGTGCTGACGAGTTTCGGCATGTTTGCCGGGAACTTGTGGATTCTGGTGCGCTCCTGGTTTTATAAGGAGCCGCCATATCCGCTGCGCGCCGTCGCGCGCACGGACGAAATTCCGGTCGGCGGTGTCAAGATCTTTCAGTACCCCGGCGAGCACGATAACTGCATTCTGGTTCGAACCGGGCAGGATGAGTATGTTGCATACAGCCAGAAATGCACGCACCTGTCCTGTGCAGTCTATTACGCGCGCGAAGCGAACCGGCTGGAGTGCCCCTGTCATGAGGGGTACTTCTCCATACGCGATGGCAGCGTACTTCAGGGACCGCCGCCCAGACCTCTGCCGAGGGTTGTGCTGGACCGGCGCGGCGATGAGCTGATTGCCACAGGCATGGAGATGCAACCGGAGGCGTGATGGCGGGCCAGCGGATGATTCCACAACAGAGGCGCGGGCTGACGGCGATTGACGGAGTGATGGTATTGATCGTCATTCTGCTGATTGTGCAGATGTGGCTCCTTGCCGCGACACTGGATAACTTTCTTGCCGGGCATCATGAAACAGTGCTGCCGGGCGCCATCCTTTCGGGGTTGATCTTTGCCGCCTGCGTTGCGCTGTACCTGTTTATTCGTAGGCTGGACCGCAAGATCAGGCACGGATGATCCGCCAATTGATAGAGCAGCACCGGCGGCTGGAGGTCTCGCTCGATGCGCTGCTTGCGATGCTCGGGCCCACGCCCCAGGCCCGGACGGAGCTCGGGAGCCGCTTTCATGATGCCGCTTCAATAGCTCTGGCTCACTATGATTTCGAGGATCGTGGATTGTTCGACTCTCTCCGCAGCGAAATGCCTGCATTTGTTGCCAAACTGGAAGCTCAGCACGATGAGGTGCGTGAATTAAGCCAGGCCGTAACCGAGTTGCTGCGCGCTGACGTAATGGGGGAGAGGGAACGATCGGATCTGCTGTTGCTCTGCCGCCGCTTTGTCGCGATGGCGCAACACAATATCATCGAAGAAGAGCGGGACTTCTTTCCGTTGGTGGCGATACGCAACACCTCAGGCTGGGGCGCTTAGATAGCTGGCGATTCCAACGAGGGTCCAGGCAGGCTCACAAGTAGCCTGCAGTTGATCATTCAGGGCCGAGTGGTGCGGCGCGTGTGCCACCAGTTGGCGCCGAGAGTCGCCGCTCCGATCAGGAACAGAGCGTAAGTTGACGGTTCAGGGACTTCGCTCGGAGGAGGTCCGGGGATGAACGTGTCGGCCGTGACCTGGACGGCATACCCATTAATCGAGCCATGATCCTCGAGGAGCAATTGCAGAAAGTGTGTTCCCGCCGTAAGGTCTCCGACGGGGACCACGTACTCCCCAAAAACGAAAGAGCCAGGCCCACGAGCGCCGAACAGGTAGGTGCCGTCCAACCATACAAAAATGCCGTTATCGACACCCAGGCTGGCAACCACATTCGTGGCGCTTAGCGTATTAAACTGATACATAACCGCGACTTCCGAACCAGGCGTCCAGCTATTCGGAATAGCGGCCAACGCCTGCCAATTGGAGTTCAGGTTAAGAGGATCGGTCAACCAATTGCCGAGCGCGCTACTCGCAGCACTGAGGTCGGGCGCTACCGGGAAAGTGAGGTTGGAATCGTTCGACACCGGGAAGGGGCCGGTTTCGCCGCCGTTGGTGCCATTTAGAACTGTTCCAATGGTGTTGTTATAGTAGCCCGGGTCGCCGGTTTGAACTAAAATCACGGCGGCGACGGCTGGTGAGCCTGCCATTACCGCCAAGATGGCCAGGGTAGCAACTTTCCTGTGCATGTTCCCCTCCAGTTCGGATGGACCGGATTTTCAAGTCTGGAATCTAGTCTACTTCGCGGTGCAAAATGATGGCGTCCGCTCAGCGCGGGTGAAGTTCTGAGGCGAACAGACCGAAACAACATAACCTGATTCTGTTTTGGTTCGTCTTTCAGACATGATTCGCTTGCGTCACCAACACCCAAGTTTGTGGGAGACCTTTTTCGCTCAGGAAGTCGACCAACTGTGGGAGCCCTGGATGCGAGTCGTGGACGAGCTCTTGGAGGATGACGAACTCCTGGACACGGTTTATGACGCGCAGGGCAAACGCCACACACAGAGCCGAAC
>CAADGY010000400.1 GCA_900696665.1 uncultured Acidobacteriota bacterium | reverse complement strand
CTGGCTGCTGCTGGCCGCTCCACTCGCCGCTGAAAAGCGCGAGAGTGTGTTTTACCCGCTCGCGGTGCGCGACCGTGCCGTCGTCAACGCCCGGCAACATGGTTGGGCCGCCGCCATTCGCAAGAAGGCCATCGCCGATGCCGCACGCTGGCTGCGCATGAGCGATGACGAGCTTTGGCGGGAGATGTTCGGCCCGCATATCACACGCTCGCACATGGTCTGGTCAAGTGGCCACTGTCCCGCCTGCCGCCGCCCCGTGCCCATGTACGACTGGCAGATCGATGCCTGGGCGCACCCCTGGAAAGTCCGCTGCCCCCACTGCAACGAGCTGTTTCCAAAAAACGACTTCGAAGCGTTCTACCGCAGCGGTCTCGACGAGCGCGGCGTCTTCGATCCCAAACGCGCGGATCGCACCCTGCTCTTTAACACAGAGCACCCCACCCCATCCGATCCTTTCTATCGCTTCGGTGTCGATGACGGTGAAGGCTACGTGGAGGGCGAGAAGCGCTGGCGCTTCATCGGCGCCTACCTTTTGTACGGGCAGTGGTCTCAGCGCATCGAAGCTGGTTTGCGCAACCTCGCCACCGCCTATACCGTGACGGGCGACCGTGCCTATGCGCACAAAGCGGGCGTTCTCCTGGACCGCATCGCGGATCTCTGGCCTTCTTTCGACTACGCCACGCAGGGGCTTGTGTACGAACGCGCCCGCTATGGCGGCGGCGTCGCCGGCTACGTTTACTACGCCATCACCTCCGCCTACACCGTGATGCGCCTGGTTTCCGCCTATGACAAGATCTTCGACGGCATTCGCGACGACACGTCCCTGGTCGGGTTCCTGCGCGGTAAAGATCCGCGCAAGAGCAGCTTCGCGGCAATTCAGCGGAACATCGAGACCAACATCCTTCACCATGTTCTCGAGAACCCCCGTCAGATCCGCACCAACTATCCTGGCGCCGAACGCACGCTTGCTCTCACCCGCACCATACTCGAATGGCCGGCCAACCGTGCGCAGCTCCGCAGCGATCTGGATGAGATCGTGCGCAAAGGTGTAGCCGTCGACGGCCTCTCCGGCGAAAAGGGCCTCTCTTCTTACGCTGCGATCGCTCCGCGCGAGCTCGCCGAAATTCTCGCGGAGTATTCGCATCTCGACCCAGGCCTGCTTCCTTACCTGCTGGAGCGCAATCCGAAACTCCGGGATACCTACCGCTTCCATGTCGATATGTGGATTAACCGCGAGTACTATCCCAACTCCGGTGATGCAGGTTCGTTCGCGCGGAAGTTGCTCGAATATCCGGCACTCACGTTCAATGGCCCGGTGTACAGTCTGCTCGGCCGCCTCGCTCGAGTAACGCGCGATCCGCTCTACATGCAGTTGGCGTGGATGGGCAACGGCGGACGCGCCGAAGGCTTGCCGCACGACATTTTCGCCGAAGATCCGGCGGGTTTTGCCGCGGAAGTGAAAGCGGCCATCAGCCGCCATGGACCGTGGCCAGCAGCCGCCAGCGTCAACAAAAAGGAATGGCGAATTGCCATCCTCCGCCACCGCACCGATCCCGGCTCCGCCGTATGGCTCGACTATGATTCGGTTCCCGAAGGGGATCTCAAGAGCCACTATCACTTCGATGCCATGAACCTGGGGCTCTACTTCGGCGGCCTGAATCTGCTTCCGGAGTTCGGCTATCCCGCGGTGCAGTTCGGCGACTGGCACACCCCGCAGGCGATCTGGCACAGGAAGACGGCAGCCCACAACACCGTTGTCGTCGACGGGCGCGACCAGGCGGGCGGTCCTACCGAATGCACTCTGTGGAACACGGGAGGTCCGCTGCAAGTGATTCGTGCGTCCTCGCCTTCGCAGATCAAAGGCTCCGTCTATGAGCGCACCATCGCCATGATCGAAACCGGCCCCACCGGCTATTACGTTTTCGATGTGTTCCGCGTACAGGGCGGCAAGGAACATGCCAAGCACACTCACACGACATTTGCGGAACCCACCGTGTTCGGTGTCCGGCTCGCGCCGTCACCGCCGCTCTACGATCCCGGAACGCTGATGCGGGCGTTTCAGACCGGCCGCGCGGCTGGACCGGCTTGGGGCGTGGACTGGAAGATCGAAGACAAGTACGGCTACGTCCAGCCGCCGCGCGATCTTCATCTTCGCTATACCGACCTCACTCGCGATGCGGAAGCGTATACGGCCGAAAGTTGGACCGTCGCCAGCGCCACTTCGACTACCGAATACTGGATTCCCACCGCGATTGTGCGCCGGCGCTCGGATAGCGGCGATTTGGCATCCACGTTCGTGGGCCTGCTCGACCCTTATCAAGGCCAGCCGCAGTTGAAGCGGATTGCGCGCCTCGACCAGGATGACGCGGCCGTGCGGGTGGAAGTGGAGCTTAGTGGCGGCATTCGCGACCGGCTCCTTTCAAACGCCTCGGGCGTCACACTCGAACGACGCGACGCCGAAGGCAAAGTGATCTTTACGGCCTCAGCCACCGGTCGATAAATGCATAGGCCCGTTCCGCCGCTTCCGGTGGAAACCCGTGGCCGCCGCGAAAGAAATAGCTGCCCAGCCGGCCGCCCGCCCCCAGAAGCTGATAAACCGGGTCGAGCCTTGCCAGAGCCTGGCGGGCGCTCCACCCGGCGTTCGGAAAGATCGAATCCTCGTCCGACGTGGACAGAAACAGCGGCCGCGGCGCGATCAGCGCCAGGACATAATGCAGATCGAATGGAGTCTGCACGGTTTCCGAATCCGGCACACCGGCATAAAACCCATTCTTTATATACGGGCTCGAGAGGTAGAAACCGAGCCGCGGCATCAACGCCGTAGCGTGCGACCAGCGCCATGTATTGCCATCATGGCGGAATGTGTCGAACCCGCAACTGCTCACTCCCACCGCGATGCGCGGATCCAACGCCATCGCGAACAGTGTGGTATAGCCGCCGTGTGAATGACCAATGGAGGCGATGTGCGCGGAGTCGACGAAATCGAGTGTCTGAAGATAGTCCACAGCCCGGCTCAGGTCCCAGGCCATCTTGCCCATCATCGACCAGCGCGGATGTTTGCGATAGAACGGAATCGCCTCGCCGTAGTGTCCTGTGGAGGGATCGTGCCTTTCTCCGAAGCAGGCGGCATCGTAGGTGAAGGTGACGTACCCGCGGTTCACCAGCTCCAACGCCATATGCAGCCGCGGATTGCCGGCCAGCCCCGCCGGTTCGTCTTTGCCATACTGCACTGTCTGATGCGGGCAGACCACGGCCGGCTTGTGGCCTTTGAGTTTGTGTGGCGCCAGCAGATAGGCGGGCACGAACTCACCCGGCTCCACCTGATAGACCAGCTTCCGGCGTGTATGGGTGGGGAGCTTCACCTCCTCCAGGATTCGCGGCGCTAGAGGCGGCTTGTTTTCCGGCGGCGCACCAAGAATGGCGAGGACCGTCTGTTCGATGGAGGCGCGGCGTGTGGGCCAATCGCCGCGCGCCACCGCTTTTCCGCTTTGAAACCGGAGCAAGTCAGCGAGCGCCGCCTGGCCGGTTTGCTCCGTTCGTAATGCCGGGCGATTTTCGCCAGTGATCTCCCGCCAGCGCTCCCAACTCCAGGAGACATACGGGCTGCGCGCTTGCATGACAACCATCGGGAGAGAGAGAAAGTTCCGCCGTTCCATCCTTCGAATTGTATAGGTATGAACGGAACTGCGGGCGCCAGCAGGCACTGACGCCCTGGCGGTCGCGGCTCACCAACGAAGCCGCGGCCGCCGGTAGGCGACGTTAATTGGCGAATCAGAAGTAAATCTTCGCGCCGAATTGGATGATTCGCATCGGGTTGCGCAGACTGCGGATCTCTCCGTTGCGCGGGCCGTCGGGGATCACCGAATTGAGTGACGTGTAACTGATGCCGCCCGGCTGTCCGAAGTTCGGATGGTTGAACAGGTTGAAGAACTCGGCACGGAATTGCAGCCGCCCCTGCTCTCCCAATGGCAGCCGCCAGTTCTTGTACACGGAGAAATCGACGTTCTGCCCGCCGGGGCTGACCATCGCGTCCATCGCTGCGTTGCCGTAATGGCACAGATCGGGACGGCCGTTGATGTTGCAGGAGGTGCGCCGGAATGCCGTGATGTCGTACCACATCTGCCGGCTGGCTGCGTCTCCCAAACGGCCGTCTTCCACCCGGTCCGGCAATGTAAACCCACCGGTGTTCAAGTCGCTGCCGCCGGTGACGGTGAACGGGAATCCTGTGCGCAGAGTGACCACGCCGTTCATCTGCCAACCGCCGATGAACGCGCCCGTCACACCGCGAATGTTTCTGAGGAACGGCATCTCGTAGACGAAGTTCACTACCGCGTTGTGCGTAACATCGAAGCCGTAGCGCGACCTCGCCTGCCGCCGGTCGCGGGGATTCTGATAACCATTGCTGACGCCCGCGCCGCCTTCGTTGCGCCCATAGCCTTCACCGAGTGCTTTGCCGTAGGTGTACGCCAGGCCCAGCACCAGGCCCGCGCTGTCATAACGCTTATCCAGGCTCACCTGCATGGCGTTGTAATTGCCATTCCCGTAGCTGTCCAGGTAACGGATGTTGCCCGTACCGAACACTGCCGGGTTGCCGTTCGCGTCCACTTCGCCCTGCGAGATATGGAACGGGTAGGGACGGCGCGCCTGAATGTTCGTGTCCAGGTACGCCGGGTCGGGATTGTTGAAGGTGATTGTGTTGTCGAGGTGGCTCGTCTTGCTGCCGATGTAGCCGACCGTCAGCACGGTGTTCCATGGCAGGTTCCGTTGCAGGTCGAGACTCCACTGCCAATGGTTCGAAGACCTGTTATCCGGTGGTACCAATACGGTGTTACGAACCGACGAGACTCTCCCGCTGCCAGCGCCATAGATGTTGCCCACCTGGTTGATGAAGCCTGGACGCAGGCGGTTGGTCTGGATCTGGTACGTCCGCCCGGCATACTCATAGCTGAACGGCGTCAGGATGTCCTGCTGAATTTGATATGCGATGGTGCCGGAAACCGGAGGCACCAGGTTCAGAATCGTGTAGTTGTTCAGTTGCTGCGCGTTGGCGAACCAGCCCGCTCCCGCGCGCATCACCCACTTGTCCGTGGCGCGGTAGGCGATGCCGACGCGCGGCATGTAATAGCGGTTCTCCCTGTTGTAGGGTGTCCAGTTCTTCAGGCCGACTTCCGGAATGACTGTCGGAAGCTGCCGCCCGTCCGCCGCCTGGCTCAGAATGTCGAGCCGGAGAGAACGCCATGCTCCGGCACTGTCGCGCGGGGTCTGAAAGAAGTCCCAGCGCATGCCGAGATTGACTGTCAGCTTACGCGTCGCCTTCCAGTCGTCGAGGAAGTAGGCGGACCAGCGGTTCTGCCGCGGCGCCGTGAACGGAAAGCCCTCACCGGTCTCCGTGTTGCTGAAGTAGCCCATCAGCCAGCCAGCAAGGCTGTAGCCGCCAGGACAGCAGCCAATACTGCCACGCGGCACATTGGCCGCCGCACGGTCTAAGATCAGCCGCCGGTACTCGAAGCCGGCTTTGAAATTGTGTGATCCGCGCGTGAACGACAGGTTGTCGGCAAACTGGTGTACCGTGTTACGATCCCATCCGTTTCCGCCATCGCGGTCGCCGCCGATAATCATCGAAGGTATGCCGACTTCCCTATCTGTCAGCTTGCGTCCGCTAGTGACCCTAAACGAGCCCAGCCCCAGCGAATCGAGATCGAAGCCCGTGTTGGTGCGCGGATTGAAGGTGTCGTCGTCGGCCTTGTTGATGCCGTAGCGGAATTCGTTCAAAGTGGTTGGCGAGAGAATCTTTACGTATTGCGTCGCCAGGTTCCAGTTCAGGGTCTGGACGAAATAAGTGAAGTTCGGGTTCAAGTTGCCGTTAGTCCACTTACCACGGTCCGTAATGTATCGCACAAAGACCTTATCGCTCGATGAGAAGTTATGGTCAATGCGGAACATGTACTGGTTGTTGTTGATGATATTGGGTACTGATCCGCGAGCATTAATATCCAGCGGGTCGGTAGGCTGGAACATCGGCAGGGGCTGAAATTGATTGATGTAGTCCTGCGTGGCCTTGTTGATTCGGCTGGCCGGAATGATGTTCGTGATGCGCCCGGAACTGTCGCGGAATGGCTCGCCGGTGACGGGATCAAAAATGATGACGGGCGACCGGATCGGCGCGCCGCTCGGCCCAATCGGCGGCGTCAGGAGCGTGGAGAAATCGCCGCGGCGAAACGCTTCCGGAAACCAAAAAGCTTCCTGGACGGTCTCGCGCGTTTCGCGCCGGCCTTCGTAATTGAAGCTCCAGAACGTCTTATCTTTGCCGTTGTAAATTTTCGGCAGTATTACGGGCCCGCTGACGAACGCGCCGAACTGATTGCGGCGCAGAACGCTTTTCGAACCTTCACGAGCACCTGGCGGCAACTGGAAATTCAGGAAGTAATCTTTCGCGGCGAGCTTGTCATTGCGCAGAAACTCCCAGAACGTTCCATGCAGGTTATTCGTTCCGGCCTTGACCACCATCTGCATGATGGCGCCGCTGTTCTGTCCCTATTCGGCCGAGTAGGACGAAGTCTGTACCTTGAACTCTTCCAGCGCATCGATGGACGGCGAAAATGCGGCCGTGTTGACGCGCGGTTCCGTGGCAATCACGCCGTCGAGCGTCACCTGCTGGTTCACCTCGCGCTGTCCATTGGCGCTGATGGCAACACCGTTGCCCGGAATCGGGAAGCCGCCCGATCCATCGAGCCCCATGCGAATGCCGAATTGAACACCCGGCACCAGCACCGCCAGCGTAGCCACGTTGCGTCCGTTCAAGGGAAGCTCGACCACCCGCTTGTTATCGATGTTGCCTCCCACCGCCGCGTCTTCCGTCTTCAACGCGACGCCGCTGGCGACAACCTCGATGGTCTCCGTTGTAGCGCCAATCTCCATCCGGAAATCGACTCGCGCCTTTTGTTGGAGCTGAACGGTGATGCCCCTTTGTTCCTGTGTCTTGAATCCCTCCCGCTCTACCTTGACCGTGTATTCACCGACTTCGATCAGCGGGAACGCATAGTTCCCGTCTTGGTTCGTCAAAGTTTCACGAGCCTGCCCAGTGGCGGTGCGCAAGAGCGTGACTTTCGCGCTCGGAACGGAGGCCCCGGCGGGATCCGTGACGGTACCCAGGATCTCGGTTGACGTTGTTTGTGCGAAGACCCCAGCAGCCGCTACACAAAGGGAAACTGACAGAACAGCAAACTTCATTACCACCCCCTCTAGTCAGATGAGTTTTACCCAAGCTGGATAGATAGAAAGTAACTGAAGATCAGCAGAGTGTCAAGTTACCGGGTGATTTTTTCGCAAGTGAAAAGTACGGGGTATTAGCGGGCCGGTTCTGCTCTCAACAGTACATTTTCGCCCTGAAATGTAGCAATGAGAGTCAGTTAGCCGGTGGTGGAGGAACGGGAAGCGGTGGGCGTGCTTTAAAAAAAACGAGTTCCCAGTTCGACTGCCCGAAAACGTACAGCCGCGCTACCCTGCCCGCGATGGTGTCGCTCTCACCCGGACCGGTTCCTATGATCTGCGGGTACCAACCGGTATTGCGCAGGATCTTTTTCGGCCTGGTCCACGTGTGGGGATTCGCAAGGTCGGGATTGAATGCGGCGTAAATACCCTCTTGCGGGAAACCGGCCGTGCAGCAGGACCGGTTCAACAGCACTACCCAGGTCCCGAGATACGTGTTCCAGTGGATGGCCGGGCCCCAGTAGGAATCCGTGTTCTCCACCTGCCAGTTCACCCGTGCTGCAAAGACCGGAGTCACGCGCCCTCCTAACCCAGGCTGGCCCCAAGACCCATCACTGTACTTCCAGACCGCATTCACGGGCCGGAATCGATTCTCGTATGCCATTCGCGCGATGGCCACACCTTGCGTTTCGCGTGGTCCGCCGTAATTTGTGAACAGGAAGTAAAAATACTTTCGTTGACGGTCGAGCACTACGGAGAAGTCGCCATGCCCGCCGGAGATGTAGCCATTTCGCGACGAGCAATCCGGCGCGTCAAAGGACGACAACACGATCCCCTGGTCGATGAATGTCTCCCCGCCATCATAGGAAATCAACGCGCCAATAGAGGGCTGCGCCGGGCGCTGGGCGCCGCAAATATTCTCCTGCTCCTGGTGATACCAGGCGAGGACAAGACCGCCAGGGTCTGCCCATACGGATTCGATCCACATCGGCCACGGGCGCTGCCGCGCGAGACGGGAACGGATTGATCTGTAGAACGAGAACTGATCCGGGCCACTGCTTAAAACGGGACCGTTCCCCGTGGAGTTGAACAGCCTCAGCGCGCCCTTTCTCCAGAACGCGGGACTGTTGGAGTCCACCTGTCCCGGCATGGTCACAGCCGGCGCTTCCCGGACAACAATGCGTTGAGCGAAGGCGCCGAACGAAATGGTAAGCAGAATAGAAACACGCAGCATTCGCTACGTGTGGGCGTACAGCGAGTACTGTAGGTTACAGTACCGCAGATTACTAAGTCTTCACGCGGTATCGTTCGATTGCGTCTTTATCCAGGTCCACACCGAGGCCGGGCCGGTCAGATACCAGGGCGTAGCTGTTCTGAATATTGATAGGCTCGACGATAAGGTCGTCCTCGCGCAGGAAGCTCAGGATATCGCTGGGCATGGTGCAGTTAGGCGATGCCGCGCAGGAGTGAAGGTACGATGCGTCCACGATGCCGCAATCGTTGCCGGACCCATGCCAGACCGGAATCCCGGCGGCGCCCGCAAGGTACGAATTCGCGACGAAACTGCTCATGCCGGGGTTCCCACCCGTGTTGAAGATAGAGCATGCATCTTCCTTGATCGCGCGGATCATCGCTTTCGGGTCGCCCAGGTGCAGGGCTACATGCGTTTTCACTTCGCGGCGCAGCTTGCGGTAACCCTCGAAGTCGTTCTTGTCGAACGGGTCCTCAAAGACCAGGGCGTTGCCGATGGCATCCAGCGCTTTCGCAACCGGAAGGAAATCGGCGTAACTCTTGTACCGGGTGTTAGGATCCACGATGTACTTCACGCCGGGCGCGAACTTGGCGAGTATCTCTGCTGTCTCCACCACCGGGTCACCTTGTTTGCACTTCGTCTTCACAGAAGTGAATTTGCCGGCGACGGCGCGCTCTGCCACGCGGATCATCCCCTTTGGCGTACGCCGGCCCGTCCAATAGCCGACCAGCACTCTGCGCTGTGCCAGACCGCCCAGCAACTTGTATACCGGCCAACCGAAGGCCTTGCCCACAATGTCGTACAGCGCCATTTCGAATGCGGCGTAGCCGGCCCTTACCGGCAGATCCAAACGAGTGAGGTTGAAATCGAGCGCCTTCTTTCCCTTCAGAAAAGCGGCGTTCTGTTGTACCGCTGCGTAATCCTCGCCACGCCCGGTTTCTCCAATACCCGTGATTCCGGAGTCGGTGTGAACTTCGAGAATGATCTTCGGCACCAGGTCAAAGCGGCTCGATTCAGCGGTTTCCGGATCCGTCGTGCTGTCCTCCTTCATGGGTACGACGACATGATAGAGGCTCACTCCTGTGATAGTGAGCCGTTCGGCTTTGCCTGAAGCCGGTACGGCAGCGAATCCCGCAATACCCGCGGCCGTTGAAATTAACTGGCGGCGTGAAGGAGTTTGCATAATGATCCTCCGTTGTTGAGGTCGATTGTCCGGCGCGGCGCAACGGTTTGTCAAGGAGATCCACGCCCCGAAATCCGCCCGGAGCAAACGCGATAAGCTGTAAGGGTTCAGGCGCTCCGGACCGGGACTTCCGGAGCCCGCACTATCTGTACTGGGTTCGCTTATGCGCTTTGCGCTGCTCCTTGCTGTTTCTCTGACCGCTCCGGCCATCGCGAGTGATGCCTCGTTCTCTCAGGATGTTTATCCGCTCCTGGACAAAGCCGGCTGCGCCGGATGCCACAACGGCAGCGGCGTCGCTTCGGCCACCAGGCTGCACTTTCCTGAGCGCGACGCTCCGGCCGCACGCATCGAAAGCTTCGGCCGGTCTCTGGTCGTGCTTGTAAACCGCGAGCGGCCAGAAGAATCGCTCCTGCTGACAAAGCCGACGAATCGTGTACGGCACACGGGCGGCGAACGCATCAAACCCGGCAGCCCGCAGGAAGCGGCTCTCCGGAAATGGGTGCAAACTCTCGCGGTTCTTTCGCCGGACGAAGTGGCCCGGGCAAAAAAGGAGGCCGAAGAGCATAAGTCCGGCCGCGGCGCAAAAACGCCCGGCGTGGTGCTGCGCCGTCTGACGCACAGTCAGTACAACAACACCGTGCGCGACCTGCTGGGAGACCAGACCGCGCCGGCAAACCGGTTCCCACCTGAAGATTTTGTCAATGGGTTCAAGAATCAATACGAATCGCAAAACGTCTCGCCGCTCCAAGTGGAGGCCTATAGCCTGGCGGCGGAACGACTGGCCCGCGGCGCGTTTCGCGGAGGCGATACGCGGGGGCTTATCCCTTGCAAGCCTTCCGCGGCATGCCGCAGCCGGTTCATTCGCGACTTCGGATTGCGGGCTTTCCGGCGGCCCCTCGACGACACGGAGCAGAAGCGCTACGAACAACTGTTTGCGCTGGAGACGGATTTTGTGGCGGGGGCGCAGCTCGTTTTGGAGGCCATGCTCCAATCCACCAGTTTCGTATTCCGCCTTGACCAGACGTCCAATCCGGCCTGGCAGCCCTATGCCACCGCCAGCCGTCTTTCCTATGCGCTATGGGACACGATGCCGGATGAGGCGCTTATGAACGCCGCCGCGCGCGGGGAATTGTCGACGCCGCAGGGAATTGAGAAGACGGCTCGCAGGATGCTCGCAGATCCACGCGCTCGCGAGGCTCTGAACGAGTTCGTTTCGCAATGGCTGCGGTTTGATCGTGTCCTTACGACCGCTCGCAACCGGCGCCGGTACCCGCGGTTCAATCGCGAATCCGCGTTCGCCATGACGGAAGAGGCGCGCCAGTTCATCGGCGATCTGGTTTGGAACGATCGCGACTTCATGGAAGCTTTCACCGCACCCTACGGATTCATGAATGCCGATCTCGCCGGTATTTACGGGGTTCCCACGCCCGAAAAGGCTTTTGAACGTGTCCCGTTTCCTCCCGAATCCGAACGGGCCGGGCTTCTGGGCCAGGCCCTGTTCCTCGCTCTCACCGCCAAGCCCGACGATACCTCGCCAACGGCGAGGGGCCTATTTGTTCGCGAACAGTTTCTTTGCCAGCACGTTCCGCCCCCTCCGCCCGGTGTCGACACGAACCTCCCCCCGGTCAGCGAAGCCAGACCGATGACCAATCGCGAGCGCATGCAGCGGCACGTTACAGACGCCTCCTGCTCCGCCTGTCATAACCTGATCGACCCCATCGGTTTCGGCTTTGAAAAATTTGATGCTATCGGAGCACGGCGGGAAATGGCGAAGCTGTTTTTCGCGGATAACGAACACAACCGCCGCGCGCCGCCCAGGATCGTGGAACTCGACCTCGATACTTCTGGATCCTTAGCCGGCGTACCGGACTCCAAGTTCACTTCGCCTCGCGAACTGGGCGCGGTGCTCGCCAAAACACCGCAATGCCAGGAGTGCGTCGTCAAGCAGTACTTCCGCTACACGGCGGGACGCATGGAAACTCTGGCCGACCGGCCTGTCATCCAACGTGTTTTCAAAGATTTTCGGGACTCGCAATTTCGATTCAAAGAACTTATAATTTCCTTAGTTCGAACGAGGGAATTCCCTGATTAGGGAGGGGGGATGCATGCCGCAAGTAATCACCAGGCGCGCTAGGCTGTCGCGCAGGAGGTTTCTCCGGGGGCTGACGCTTTCAGGGTCGGTGGTGTCCGTCGGCCTGCCTCCGCTGGTTTCGATGTTCAACTCCAACGGCACGGCTTATGCCGCCACGCGGGATACGGCATCGGCCGCGACGGAGGCGCCTATCGAGAACCGCTTTGTTTTGTGGTTTAACGGCAACGGAATTCCCGAACGATACTGGATTCCCGCCGAGACCGGCTCCGGTTTCCGCCTTACCCCCTGCCTGAGCCCCCTCGCGCCATTCCGTGAAGACGTCCACGTCATCAGCGGTCTTGACAACTCCGCCGCCAATCTGCCCGGACCGGGCAACGGGCACCACAACTCCATGAGCGGTCTCATGACCTGTACGATGTACACCGGCCGCGGTGCGGGGGGCCCGTCCATCGATCAGGCTATTGCCGCCAAGATCGGAGGAGAATCGCGGTTCCGCTCCATCCAGATCGGTGTATCGCAGGAATCCTTCGGCGAGAGCATTCAGCGCAATATGAGCTGGTCCGGCTACGACCGGTCCCTTCCGCCCGAAATGCTGCCCGACCGTCTCTTCGACCGCCTGTTCGGCCGCCGTGAAGAAGGATGGGTCAATCGAAAGCGCAGCATTCTGGATGCTGTCCAGGAAGATGCGGCAACGTTGACAAAGCGTCTCCCTGCCGCGGATCGGATACGGATTGAAGAACACTTGTCGGCTGTGCGCGATCTCGAGCGCGCCATCGCCGGACTGCCGCCTGAGTACCGGCGCATCGATCCGCCGGAAATCGAGGATATGAAGGACTGGCCCCGCGTCGCCAAAGTGCAGAGCGAGCTGCTTGCGCACGCGCTGGCCACACGCCAGACACGCGTCGCCTCTTATATGCTGACGAAGTGCCAGGGGCTTTCACGTTTTCCATGGTTGGGCTACACCGCCGCACGGCATCACGACTACACGCATGCCGACGGCAAGGCGCCAGGTGCGGAAGGCATTTCAGGCCAACGGATTCTGCGCGATATCTGCCGGTGGCATGTCGAAGAGTTCACGTACCTGCTCGCCCGGTTGAAGTCCATTCCGGAAGGCGATGGAACGGTGCTGGACCATTGCTGCCTGGTTTACGTGCATGAGCACGCGGAGGCAAACCCGCACAAGAACAGCGGTCTTGGTTTGATCGTGGCCGGGCATGCCGGCAGGCTCGCCACCGGAATGCACACGAAGAGTACGGGTACCATCGGCGATTTGTATCTCACGCTGGCGGACGAAGTGATGTCCGCCGGACTGGGCAAATTTCCGTCCGCTACGCGGAAGCTCACTGAAGTGCTGAGCTGAACAGGGTGCGGGCGTTCATTGCACGATGGCGAACTCATAGCCCGAATTTTTCAACTCCGCCAACAGTTCCGTCACGTGTTGCCGGCCGCGCGTTTCCATGGTGATATCGATTGCGGTCTCACTCAGACTGACGCCGTAATGCGCCCTGTTGTGAAGCGTCTCAACGATGTTGGCGCCCATTCTCGCGATCACCGAGGAAAGTCCTTCCAACGCTCCCGGATGATCTGGAAGCCGCACCCGGACGCGTAAACGACGTCCATCCCGGACCAGGCCCTGTTCAATAATTCTGCTCAGCAGGTTCACATCCAGGTTTCCGCCGGAAATGAGCACTGCGATCTTCTTACCACTATGGCCGGTCTTTCCCTGCAACACGGCGGCAAGCGCGACCGCACCGGCTCCTTCAGCCAACGTTTTCTCGCGCTCCAATAAAACCAGGACCGCCTCCGCAATCTCCTCTTCATCGACTGTGACGACACGGTCCACGTATTCGCTGACGAGGGGCAGGGTCAGCTTCCCTGCTCTTCGAATCGCGATTCCATCGGCCATGGTAGAAGCGGCCGGCACACTCACTGGTTGCCGGTGCTCCAGTGCCGCTCTCATCGACGGCAGGCGTGACGTTTGCACTCCGATCACTTCGACATTGGGATTCAGGCCTTTGATCGCACAGGCTATTCCACCGATGAGACCGCCTCCGCCAACCGGCGTCACAACCACTTCCAGGCGCGGGTTCTGCGCCAACATTTCCAAACCGATGGTTCCTTGCCCGGCGATCACTCCTTCATCGTCAAAGGCGTGGAGGAACGTAGCGTTTGTTTCGAGGCTTCGTTGTACCGCGGCTTCGTAGGCTTCGTCATAACTATTGCCGCACAGGACAACGTCTGCACCATACTCGCGGGTGGCATCCAACTTGATCAGCGGCGTGTATCGCGGCATCCAGATTTGTACCGGAATGCCACGCAGGGCCGCATGGTAAGCAACCGCCTGCCCGTGGTTTCCCGCCGAAGCTGCGATTACTCCCCTCCTTTTCTCCTCCGCGGTCATCGTGAGGATCCGGTTCAACGCACCGCGCTCCTTGAACGATCCCGTCATTTGCAGATTTTCGAGCTTGAGGTAAATCTCGTTGCCGGTGAGACGGGAAAGTGTCTTGGTGTGTACGAGAGGAGATTCGTAAATCTCCGCTTTGATCCGCGCGGCCGCG
>CAADGY010000399.1 GCA_900696665.1 uncultured Acidobacteriota bacterium | reverse complement strand
CAGCCAGAGGGCGAGCGTGCGTTTCATGACATCCTCACCTGGCGCCGGTGAATTCCACCCAACCGAATGCTTCCGGTGTGTGAAACGTTTTGACATTCTCCCCAAGAGGCGACCACGTGCTGCTCTCCCTGTTCGTTTTTCCTCCGGTGCGGTTCAAATTCAGACGCCACACATCCCCCGGACGAGGAGGTGTATGCGCGGCATCGCGTGAGAAGTTGCGGAGTGGAATGGCGAGTTCCACTACCCAATGGTTATCTGAAAGCTGCTCGTCCTTTTTCGGCAATCCGTGGAAGGAAGTGCGGTAGCGCACCCCTTCGGGCTCCCATGTCGCAGGACCTTTCCACCAATCCGTACGGCAGCGGTTCAGCATTGCGCCGATGGCATTGATCTCGAAGGTGTAATAGTTTCGCACTTTTTCCGGGTTGGGGCTGAGGAAGATCTCGACGCAATCGTCGTTCGACACCGGCCCGTGCCGTTCGGTCACGTAAGCGGAAATATGCCGGTCGCCGCAGTGGTAGCCCGCATAGAGGTTCTCGTCATCCCAGAGCAGGCGCACGACGGTCTGCTGCGCTGCCTCGCCTTTTCCACCGGCAAGATGAAACTTGCCGGCAGCGGGAGCGTTGCGCCATGCGGGATCGTCGAGCTTCGCATCGATCACGATGGGGGATGACGCACGTTGGATTTTGTATCGCGGCAACTCGTCCACGGACGCCGCCGCCGCACATACACTGAGCAGCGCCAGAGTCGTGATTCTCATCTCAGCCGATCTTAGGCACAACAAACGGCGCGCGGTAGGCCCGGGTTAACATCGCGTTGGCCTGCTCGTCTCCCACGCAACGCATCGTGTTCGCATCGAACTGGAGCGAGCGGCCAAGACGGTACGAGATGTTCGCCAGGTGAACAGACACGGTTGAAATGGCGCCCTCTTCAATTTCCGCCAGTAGATCAGAACGTTTACGGCTTCGCATCACGTCGATGAAGTTCCTGTAGGGATCGCCTCCGGTTCTTGTGGAGACCGGTCCGGGAACCTGCTCCTTGCCGAGAAAAGTCTTGAAGCCGTTTCCCAGCACCATGTATCCATCGCGTCCGTAAAAAATATTCCCGACAGTTTGTGTAGCACCCGCGGCAGGCCCGGAGAAGGCGTCGGATTTCGAGGCAAGGCCCGCTTCACTATTTGTGAACCAGTGGCGGACCTCGAACACGAGCATCCTTTTCTTCCCGCCATCGTTGTATTCGAAGGTTGCCGCCAGCGTATTCGGCGTCTCCTGATCGTCGTCGAACAGGAAATGCCCGCCCACGGCGCTTACCTTGGCTGGATACTTCACTCCCAACGCCCAGCGGGCGGCATGCAATTGGTGAATTCCCTGATTGCCGATATCACCGTTGCCATAGTCCCAGAACCAGTGAAAGTTGTAGTGGTACCGGTTTTTCGTGAAGGGATGTTTTGGCGCGGGCCCCAGCCAGAGATCGTAATGGACTCCCGCCGGCACCGGCTCGATGGGAGCGCGGCCGATGGTGTTCCGCATCTTGAAACATAATGCACGCGCCATGTAGAGGTCGCCGATGATACCCTCCTGCAGCTTTTCTCTTGTCTCATGCAGGACGGCCGAAGCGCCCGTTCCGTGCTGCATCACGCGGTTGTATTTCCGCGCGGCGGCGACAATCTGGCGCGCTTCGAAAACATTATGGGCGCACGGCTTCTCGACATATACATCTTTGCCCGCCTGGCACGCCCATATCGCCTGCAATGTGTGCTGATGGTTTGGCGTGGCGATGGAAATGGCGTCGATGGACTTGTCTTCGAGGAGTTTTCGTATATCGGTATAAACGGCTGGCCTTTTTCTGCCGGCTGCTTCCACCATTCCGCAGCCTTTTTCAAGGACCGCGTCGTCCGTGTCGCACAGAGCCGCCAGTTCGACATCGGGCATTTTCGTATAAGCGCCAATGTGCGCGCGGCCCTGGTTGTTGAATCCGACGCAGGCAATACGCACCCTGTCGTTGGCGCTTTGGAAGGAAGCGGCACGTGCGGCGGCTGCGCTTGCGAAAGATCCAAAGAGGAAATACCTTCTGTCCATGTGAAGACCCCCTTACACCTGCTTCGGCACTACGAAAGGCGCGCGATACTGCCGGCTCATCATGCGATTCGCCTCGGCATCGTTCCTGCACGCCATTATAGTGGGATCGAATTCGAGCGTTCTACCCAACCGGTAAGAGATGTTCGCCAGGTGAATCAGCACGGTGGATGTAGCGCCTTCTTCGATCTCGGCATTCAGGTCCGAAGTTTTCCGGCTCCGCACAGCGCCGATGAAATTGGCGAAGTTGTCACCGCCGCCGCGCCCGGAACTGGCCGGTCCCGGTTCCTGCTCTTTGCCCAGGAACGTCTTGTAACCGCCGCCAATCACCAGGTAACCCTTCGAGCCGTAGATGATATCGCCGATCGTGTTCGGGCTCGCGGGGTCTGTGACGCCGGGCCTCGGTTCGCCGATTCCAGCTTCATGGTTGCTGATCCAATGGCGCACTTCGAAGACGAGCATTTTTTTCTTGCTCATATGATTGAACTCGAAGGTGGCGACCATGGTATTGGGCGTCTCCTGGTCGTCGTCGAACATAAAGTGGCCGCCCATGGCGCTGACCCGCGTGGGATACTTTACGCCCAGCAGCCATCGCGCGACGTCAATCTGGTGCGCACCCTGATTCCCGAAATCGCCGTTGCCATAATCCCAAAACCAGTGGAAGTTGTAATGAAAACGGTTTCTCGTAAACTCGCGCTTGGGCGCAGGGCCGAGCCAGAGATCGTAATCTACCCCCGCGGGAACCGGTTCCACCGGGGCGCGCCCGATGGTATCGCGCCACTTGAAACAAAGCCCGCGTGCCATGTAGAGGTCGCCGATCACTCCTTCCCGTAACTTCTGCGCTGCCTCGCGCACGGAGCTTGAGGATCGGGCGCCAGTGCCGTGCTGCACCATGCGGTTGTATTTTCGTGCCGCCGCGACAATCTGCCTGGCTTCGAAGATATTATGCGTGCACGGCTTTTCCACGTAGACATCTT
>CAADGY010000398.1 GCA_900696665.1 uncultured Acidobacteriota bacterium | reverse complement strand
GCTCATCAAGAAGGACCGTTGGCAATACTGGCTGCAATACACCTGGGCGTTTTACCATGGCTGGTCCAGGTGTCGCGCGCTCTCACCGCGGATGGACATACTCATCAGCCTTGCGCTGGACCGCGTGCATTTCTGCAACATCCCCTACGGCCTGAAGAACCGTCTTTGGCCGAAGCACAGCAATCCGTTTCGCGCCGCGCGCGCGCTGTGGTTCATCCTGCGCCACGACCGGCATTTCAAAAAAGACGCCGGGCCGGATTCGATGGAGGCGTATCTGGCGCGGCGTTCGTAGGACAGGCGTCGCGCCTGCCTCCATCTTTCATGAGGTTTGAGACAGGCGCGATGCCTGTCCTACGCCGGCGACGACCCCCGCTTGATCACGGTCACTGACCGCGCAGCGAGTTTAGTCTCCCCACTGCGTCGGCATCCAGAACCTTGAGCAGGTTCAAATAATCCCCGCCGCCGGCTTCCGGCTCGCGCCAAGGCTCCACCGCCAGCTTGCGCACGCTTGGCTCAAACAACGCCGCCAGTTGCGCCTGGCTCGACATCGCTCCCGCCGCGCGTAATTCGATTTTCACCGTGTCTCCCTCGCGGACAAAGTGAATCGCCTGCACCGCGCGCCGGAGGTCCCACACGCGCATGCCATCAAGCGTTTGTCCCAGCAACATGAACCTGCGGCGAATCTGGGTCTGTTTCCTCGCGTCGCCGCTCCAGGCGGTCAGGCCCACGCCGCGCGGCGCCAGGAACGCCAGCGCCACCGCACTTCGCGCGAGCTCGCTCTTGAGCTTGTCAAACTCGCCGGGCTGTTCGGCTGAGGCCGCGCCGCCGGCACTGTCCAGTTCTTCCCGCAACTCACTCGCAAAGCCAACACGCAGCGCCCCAAGCCAGGCCGGCCAGGTGACTGGATCGAGAGCATTCAAGGCAACTGACTCAGCGGGCTTCCCCGCGGCGGATTCCAGGACATAAAACCGCAAAGTGACGTCGTGCTGACTCCGAAAATCCCACGCACTGAATCTCAAACCATCGCGCTCGACTGAGAAACCGCGCTTCGCGTCCAGCGGCATATCTTCCGCCGGCCAGCCGCCGAAGGTTTTTTCCTTGAGCGTCGCCAGCAAGGATTGACGCTGCGCTTTCAACTCCTCCGCCGACAGCGTCCCCGCCTTCGCCACGAAGCTGGATTGGATGGATTGGTTCACCGCATCGGCGGGCAGTTGATCGAACACCTTGAGCTGCTCCGGGCTGAAAAACTTCTTCGCGGCCATCTCGATGAGCGGCTGCTCGCCTTTCAAAAACCGGTTGAACCACCGGAACACCGGCACCGGCAAAGCCTGGGTGTCCGAGTGCGGCCCTTCCGTGATGAGCAGGCCGAGATTCTTCTCCGCGCCATGCAGCCGGTAAATGCGCCGCACCTTGTCATGCAGTCGCACGACGCCCTCGAGCGGAAAAATTGTGTCCTTGTCGGAGTTGGCGATGAGCAACGGACGTGGCGCGAGCAGCGCGGCCAGTTGCGGAAAATCCCAGCGAAACGTGTTCACAAAGAACATGCAATCGCAGTGCCCCTCGACGCAACCATCCACCACCTGGTTCTGCAAATCGGTGATGCCAGCCACGGGCGCGGCGACTTTCACTCGATCATCCAGTGCCGCCACCGTCCAGGTGTAAGAGCCACCACCCGAGCGGCCGGTCATGCCGATCCGTTCCTTGTCCACCTCGGGCCGCGAACAGAGATAATCGAGCGCCCGGATGCCAAACCACGCCTCGACGCCGGCCGGCGTGTAGCCCCGCGAGTTCCACCACCACATCCCTTCGCGATACGTGCCATGATGCAGCCCCTCGATTTCGCCCAGTTGCAGCGTGTCAATCAGCAGGCACACGTAACCGTTGCGCGCGAACCACGCGCCGTGATGCTGATAGCCGACCTTGTTGCCGTAGCTGATGCCATTGGTGAACTGTCTCGAATGTCCGCACACGTAAAGAATCGCCGGGGCGGGCTGCTCCAACTGCCTCGGCAGATACAGATTCGCCGTGACGTAAAGCTGCGGCGACGCCTGAAAATGCAGCTTCTCGACGGTGAACTCGTCGTGCTCGATCTTGCCCGTGACGACCGGTTTCAAATCCGTTCGCTGAGGCATTGGCCACAACCCGAGCATCTCCTGCAATTGGCGGCGATACTCCGCGCGATGGGATTTCCAGTCCTCGAGTGTTTTGATGTCGGCCAGGCAACGCTCCGCCAGCACGGCAGTTTTGTTGCGGAAATAATCCGCAAGCATCTGGTCGCCAGGCGTGGACGTGGGTTGGTCAGCGCCGTACAGCGATGAAGCCAGGATGAGGAACGCGAGCAACGGCATGATTCGCTTCATGGAGCGAGGATGTTGCGCTCCGTGAGTCGCGGCAAGCAATTTGGAGTGTAGAGGCAGAGTGTGGCGGCAATGGCGTTGCACTTTGAGCAAGTGATCTCGGTCTAACCTGGATCGTGGCTGGGTGGCGAATGGGAGCGGCCCTCCCTCACCCCGGCCCTCTCCCGCTGGGAGAGGGAGAATTGCTCGCCGTCTTACGCGAAGTCGCGGGACTGCATTGGCCGGACTTCTTGCCGCAAGCAGGGGAGTGGTCAATGGCAGTTCCCTCTCCCTGCGGGAGAGGGACAGGGTGAGGGAGAAGATGATGGCCCGGGAAGACTGCGGCTGCAGCTTTGAGGAATCCGCTCCGGCGCTTGGCGGCCCAAGCGGGGTCGCGCTGCGCTGGTCCGGCACCTCAAAGTTTTTCTCGCCGCGCAGAGAGGGACGGGGACAATCATCTCCTTGTGAAGAAGCGCCGGCGCATTGCGTTTGTGGGATGGGTGGTGGCCCTGCTCGCCTTCGCGGTCTGGTTCGCACTGCGTCCGCGCGAGCCGGAGTACCAAGGAAGGCAGTTGGGTTGGTGGTTGCAGCAGACCGGGACATGGATGGGCCTTTCAGGTGAGGAAATTGATCTGACAAGCCAGGAGATTGAAGCGAAGAAACAACAGGTGGCAGTCGCGCTACGCGAGATGGGGACTAATGCGTTACCACTCCTGGTTCAACGGCTGGTTGAGCTGGAAGAACCCAATGCTCTCAGCCGGCTGGTGCAATGGTTCAATGAACGACAGGAATTCCTGAAGATTGGTTTGCCGCGCCGCCCACCATGGGCGGCTTATGCCAGCGAAGCATTTCGTCTGCTCAACACCAATGCGATTCCGGCCATTCCGGAGCTGGCGGAATTGTTCCAAGCCGAACCAACGTCTTCCTTTGCGGGCGAGGCATTACTCGCGATTGGCGAGCCTTCGCTGCCCGTGTTTGTGGCCGCGCTCACCAATCAATCAGCTCGCGTGCGTCGGCTTGCGCTCCAGAGCCTTGGTGAGTTTGGTCCCGCATCGGCTGAAGCCATTCCGCTCATTGTTGGAATTGCTGCCGGCTCAAACCCAGACCTTTCTGGTATCGCCTTGCGAGTGCTGAGTGAGGTGGAAACAAACTGTGCCCGCCACCTGCCATTGCTCGAATTCCGGCTTTTCGACACGAATCATCCGTTGGACGCGGCGTTCGTCCTGGGGCGGATGGGGCCGGAGGGGGTGCCGTTGTTGGCCCGGGCTTTGACCAATGAGAGCCGCCAGGTTCGCATTGGCGCACTCGCCGCGCTCCAGCCGGAATTCGCCGAAGCAAGCCACGGAAAGGCTGGCGCTCCTACTGATTACGGTTTTAGCCGGGTGACTTCCCTGTTCAACTCGAAGTGTATCCTGGCGGCCGCCTCGTTCCACGAACGGGCTTGGAGCTTTCTAGAACCAGCAGCCTGGGCGCGAGTGGTGCAGCACCCGGACGCCGGGGTGCAAAGAATGGCTGTGGATGGACTCAAGCGGCTCGGCTTGTCTGGAGCGACAGGACTGTCCTTTGCAACAGAAGGTGAAAACTCCTCCACGCGACGCGCGGCCCAAACTGCACTGCAAGCACTGGGTGTGGAAACCTACAGTGGCGCCATCACGCGCGGCTCAAGATCGGCAAAGCGGTTGGCCATGGTGTTTACCGGTCACGCATTTGGCGAAGGCGGCGACATCATTCTCACGGAGCTTGCGCGCCGTGGCGCAAAAGGTTCGTTCTTTCTCACAGGTGAGTTTCTGACCAATCAGGACTTTGCGCCGGTGATTGAGCGAGTGGTAAAAGAAGGCCACTACCTTGGACCACACTCGGACAAGCACTTGCTGTATTGTGCCTGGGAACGGGGGCGCCAGACGCTGGTTTCCCGACAGGAATTTCGGGCTGACTTGGCGGCCAACATCCAGAAAATCAAAGGTGCAGAGGTGAAGTATGCTTCTACCCATGCACCGAGCAGGTCGTTATCTGCGCCGATCGATTTTTATCCGATAGCCGAGCGTCCGCCGTTTCGCTTCTTCTTGCCTCCATTCGAGCATTACAACGCAGAGGTGGCGCAATGGGCGTTGGACATGCAGTGTATCCTCATCAACTTCACCCCCGGCACGCGGTCGAATGCGGATTACACGGGCGAGGCGGACACGAATTTCGTGTCCTCGCAGGCCATCTTCGACAGCATCGTGAAAAAGGAACGTGAAGACCCGCATGGGTTGAACGGTTTCATTCTGTTGCTTCATCTCGGCAGCGGGCCGGGTCGGAAGGACAAGTTCCATTATCGCTTCAGCGAATTGCTCGACTACCTCGCCGGCAAAGGCTACCAATTCGTGCGCGTAGATGAATTGCTTGAACCGAAGGATACGGAATGAACCAAGGACGATTCAGCGTAGGACAGGCGTCGCGCCTGTCTCCATTGTCTGTCTTAGATAAGAGTGAGACAGGCGAGACGCCTGTCCTACGGGGTTTCGCCCTCGCGCTTATGCTTCAGTTGTTCTCGATGCCGACAACGGCGGAAGAGGACATTTTCCTCCGCGCCAACCAAATCGGCTACGATCCGCGCGACGCCAAGGTCGCCATTGCGTTTTCCCAATCGGCGTTGCCAAAGACCTTTTTCGTTTTGGACGCGGACACGCAGAGGGTCGTTAAGGGCGGCAAGACCAGGGCGATTTCCGGCGCGACGTGGGGGCAATTTGAGAACCACGCGGAGTTGGATTTCACCAAGTTTACTCAACCGGGCCGTTACGTCTTGCGCGTCGGCGATGCGCAATCCTATCCGTTCACAATCGGCACCGGGGTTTACGCCGGGTTGCCGGATCAATTGTTGGAGTTCATGCGGCAACAGCGGTGCGGTTACAATCCCTGGCTCGGAACAAACTGCCATCAGCACGATGGGCGCACGGCTTATGGACCGCTGCCTGCTGGCACTTACGTGGACGCGCGCGGCGGCTGGCATGACGCGGGCGACTTGCTCAAGTATCTCATCACCTCGGCCAACGCGACGGCGCAGATGCTCCTTGCGTATCAACTCGCTGAATCTTCGAGCGGTTCTCCCTCACCCCGGCCCTCTCCCGCTGGGAGAGGGGGAAGCAATCGGCGTGTGGAGAAAAGTTCTGGCGACCCCGAGTTCTCACAGTCAACCGACAGCCGCTCCCTCTCCCCTGGAGAGAGGGCTGGGGTGAGGAGAAACGGGGCGCACACTTTCGCCGATAATGTCAACGCTCTTGGCGACCCCGGCGCGAATGGTGTGCCGGATATTCTTGACGAGGCGCGCTGGGGCCTTGACTGGCTGCTCAAGCTCCATCCTGCGCCCGACCAGCTTTATCACCAACTCGCCGATGACCGCGACCACGCGGGCTGGCGGTTGCCGCAGAACGAAACGGTGGATTACGGCTGGGGCAAGGGTGGCGCGCGCGTGCTTTATTTTGCCGACGGCAAACCGCAGGGCTTGCTGCAATACCAGAGCGAATCCACCGGCGTGGCGAACATTGCCGGCCGTTACACCGCGGCCATGGCGCTGGCGTATCAAATCTGGAAGGACGATCCGCAACACTCGGACTACGCGCGGCGCTGCCTGCAAGCGGGCAAGGAAGTCTATGAACTCGGTCGCGCCACGGAGGGCGTGCAGCAGGGTAATTCCTACAAGGCGCCGTATCGTTACGAGGAAACCACCTGGGCCGATGACATGGAATGGGGCGCGGCGGAACTCTATCGCGCCACCCGCGAGCCGCGCTATCTCGACGAGGCGAAGCATTACGCGCAACTCGCCGCGGACGAGGGTTGGATGGGTCGCGACGAGGCGCGGCACTATCAGTTTTACCCGTTCATGAACGTCGGCCATTTCCGGCTCTATGATCTGGTGGATCGGCCGTTCAAAAAAACGCTGGCCGGCTACTATCGCGCGGGCATCGAACGTTGCGTGCGTGCCGGTGGGAAAAATCCCTACCGCATCGGCGTGCCGTTCATCTGGTGCTCGAACAATCTCGTTGCCGCGTTGGTCACGCAATGCCTGATGTATGAGCGCATGACGGGCGACACGCGCTATCGCGAGTTCACCGCGAAGCAACGCGACTGGTTGCTGGGGCGAAATCCGTGGGGCACGACCATGTTCACCGACATCGGCAGCGAGTTTCCGCGGGACACGCACATGATGACCTTCAGGATCACTGGCCGAACGGCTCCCGGCGGCTTGGTGGACGGCCCCGTGTATGAACGCATTTTCAAATCGCTCAAGGGGGTCAGCATCACCGAACCGGACCCGCTGGCGGCGTTCCAAGGGCCGGCGGTCTATCACGATGACTGGAAGGATTACTCGACGAATGAACCGACGATGGACGGGACAGCCTCGGCGATTTTAATGTTCGCGCTGAGTGTCCGGTAAGTTGTCATTGTTCACGGGTCGTTTTTGGGCGAGGCTTGGAGGAATGAGCGTTTCGGGTTCTGCCGACTCGAGGCGCTGAGACTTTATGAACGACGATTTACAGAAACGGATTCAAGAGGCCCTGGCCAATCCGCAGAACATGGGCGAACTGGCCGATGCCGACGCCGTGGGAACAGTGGGCAATTCCGATTGCGGGGAGATGCTGCGGCTGTGGGTGAAGTTCAAGCAGCAGGATGGCAGGAAGGTCATTGACCGCGCCACGTTCCAATCGTTCGGCTGCGAAACGGCGATTGCGGTCGCCAGCCTGGCGACGGAGTTGATTCGCGGCAAAACCGCCGAGGAAGCACTGGCGCTGCAAACCGGCGAGCTGGCGGGCGAACTGGGGCCGTTGCCACCGATGAAAATTCACTGTGCGCAACTGGTGGAAGGGGCATTGCGTTCCGCGCTCAACCCGGCGGTTGAATCCGCCGGTCAGCCGGCCACACAGCCAACCTCGCCGCAGACTGCCGCCGCGCCGACGCTGCTTGAGAGTTTCTCGAAACCACAGGCCGGTGGCGTGAAGATTCAGTTCCTGGACTAAAGCCAGCGGTTCGCCCTCAAGGCAGGTCCGACATTTCTCCGCCCGACGCGCCGGCAGCCCACAGGTCCTCGCCGGCCACCGAGTCCCGCTTTGGACCTCGATGGGCCACCTACCAAACGGAAATGCCCGGCGCGAGAACGGCTTTGTGAATGAGGTGTTTCTTCGATCCAACCTCACGCGGAATGTCCTGTCCGCGAACAAGGCTCCAGAAAACGGGACAGCCACCTGGCCTATCCGGGTGGAAGGAAACGAAATACGTCGTGGCATCGCGAGTGCTTGAGCGCAGTGCATGATGGCAGTTCTGCATATTACGCTGGCCCTGATCGTCGCGGGATTGGTGGTTGAACTCTTCGCGGCGGCCACGGCCCCCTTGGGCTACCAGGATGAGGACGGGTTCCATCTCGGCGCGGACAAGAAGGCCGCCGCGGACGAAGTCCACTCCGGCAATCCCAGTTAGTCGCGCAGCCCGCCTTGGGCGCGACGCGAAGCTTTGTTCGCCCTGACCGGCGATCAAACATGGCTCGGCCCCCCGACCCGGTTCGCGGTGCCGGCAAGCCATCGAACGCAAAGTCCCCTGCCGAAGAAGAAGTCGCCTTGCCGCATCCTGTGAGATTCACGGCCAACGGCGCGCTCTGTCGGCGGGGGACGGCGCGTTCGCCGTGCAACCGCCTCCGAGCGCAAGTAATCAAAGCAGCTACTCCCGTCCCGCAGCGGTGATGAACGGCTGCAAGCTCCTCATCAATTGCGCAAACCCGTCGAGCGTCACCTGTTGCGCGCCATCGCTCCAGGCTTCGGCGGGGTTGGGATGCACCTCGATCAGCAGCGCGTCCGCGCCCATGGCCACCGCGCCTTTGCACATGGTGGTCACCAGGTCCGCCCGTCCCACGCCCTGGCTGGGGTCTATCACGATGGGACAATGCGAT
>CAADGY010000397.1 GCA_900696665.1 uncultured Acidobacteriota bacterium | reverse complement strand
TCCGGCTTTTCGAATCCGCCGGCACAAAGTCACCAATGGCGAGTATCTTCAATTCGTGAACGCCGGCGGCGAAGTGCCGTTTTACTGGACGAGACGCGGCGGCGAGTGGTGCTATCGCGGCATGTTCAGCGAAATTCCGCTGCCGCACGAGTGGCCGGTGTACGTCACGTTCCGACAAGCAGTGGAGTACTCGCGCTGGAAAGGTGTTTCGCTCCCCACGGAAGCGCAATGGCACCGCGCGGCATTCGCGGCCGCGGACGGCGAGGAACGGCTCTATCCGTGGGGGGATGCGCCGCCTGACGCATCTCGCGGCAATTTCGATTTTGATCGTTGGGATCCGGTGCCGGTGGACGCCAATCCCCGCGGTGAGAGCGCCTTTGGCGTTCAACAGGCAGTGGGAAACGGATGGGAGTGGACCTCGACGGTCTTCGGGCCGTTTCCCGGTTTTAGCCCGCGTTCCTACTATCCCGGATACTCGGCGAACTTCTTCGACGGCCAGCACTACGTGCTGAAGGGCGGCAGCCCGCGCACCGCGGCGGTGTTGCTCCGCCGATCGTTCCGGAACTGGTTCCGGCCGCGCTATCCGTATATCTACGCTACGTTCCGATGCGTTGAGGAGCCATAGATGCCCGCCCGAGCTTCTCCCGCAAATGATCCCCTGATGACATTTGCAAGCGACGTTACGCTGGGCCTCACGCGGGAAAAGCAGAAGGAGTTGCCGTCCAAGTATCTCTACGACGAGTTGGGGTCGGTTTTGTTCGAAGCCATCACCTTGCTGCCCGAATACGGTCTGACCCGCGCCGACGAGCGTGTCATACGGCGAAGCGCCCCGGAGACCGGCCGGTGCTTCGGCGGCGCCCTGATCGCGGAGTTGGGCAGCGGGAGCGGAAAGAAGACCCGCCACATTCTGAACGCCTGTCTGAGAGGCCCCAGCCTGACGTATGCTCCTATCGATTTGTCGGCCACCGCGCTCGCGGTCTGCGCCGGGCAGTTGGACAACGGCGGTATTGAAGTACACCCGATCGCCGCAAGCTACCTGGATGGCATTGGCCGCGCCGCCGCGCTGCGTCAGAGAAAACAAAAACTGCTGGTTCTGTTTTTAGGTAGTACCATCGGCAACTTCGACCGTAAAGGCGCGGTTGAGTTCCTGCGCAAGATCGGCTCCTGCCTGTTGCCCGGCGATGGTTTGTTGCTCGGTACCGATCTTGAAAAGCCGATCCCGAAAATGCTGGTTGCCTACGACGATCCAACAGGTGTGACGGCGGCCTTCAACCTGAATCTGCTCGGCAGGATCAACCGTGAACTGGGTGGTGATTTCGATTTGCGGATGTTCCAGCATGAGGCCAGATACAACGCGGAACACCGCCGGATTGAGATGCACCTCCGCTCCAAGGCCGATCAGGCGGTCACGATTCCCGGGGCTCAACTGCGGGTTTCGTTCGTTTGCGGTGAGACGATATGGACTGAAGCATCGCACAAGTTCGCACTGGCTGAACTGCCGCGGATGGCGGCGGAAGCCGGGTTTGTCCACCAGCAACACTGGATCGACGAAGAGTGGCCCTTCGCCGAGAGTCTTTGGGTGCGCGTCGCCGGTCCTTAGAATGCCGATTCCCGTCGAGTTTCGCCAGGTCTCTTTTGAAATAGGGGGTAAGACGATCCTGCGGGATTTTTCGCTGGCCGTCGGCGAAGGGGAAACCGTCGCGCTGCTCGGGCGCAGTGGATCCGGAAAGACGACCGCTCTCAAGCTGGTCAATGCGCTGCTAATGCCGGCTTCCGGCGAGGTGCTGGTAGAGGAACGTGCAACCACGGCGTGGGATCCCATCCGCCTGCGCCGGCGAATCGGCTACGTCATTCAAGAGACGGGGTTGTTTCCACACTTTACTGTCGCCGGCAACGTCGGACTTGTGCCGCGCATGGAGGGCTGGCCGGAGGCGCGTATCAACAAACGGGTGGACGAGTTGCTCGAGATCGTGGGCCTTGCGCCCCGGGAGTTCGGATCGCGTTATCCACGGGAGCTTTCCGGAGGGCAGCGGCAGCGCGTCGGCGTGGCGCGTGCGCTGGCGGCGGATCCGCCTTTGCTGCTGTTCGACGAGCCTTTCGGCGCGCTCGATCCGGTCACCCGCGCCGAGGTGCAGGCTCATTTCCTTCATCTCCGGGACTCGTTGCGGAAGACGGCCCTCTTCGTGACACACGATGTTCGCGAGGCGCTTCATATAGGAAACCGGATTGTTCTGCTCAAAGAGGGATCTATTGATCTGATAACAACACCCGCCGGCTTTGAAACGGCCGGTACTCCCGAGGCGCAGGCCTTTCTGGCTTGTCTCAGTTGACTGAATATGCGATCCGGGCTTGCGGGCGATGTCGTTCATCTGACGCTCGAACATCTGGTGCTTGTTGTGACGGCCGTCACGGTTGCCGTTGCGATTGGCGTGCCGGCAGGCGTACTGCTCGTCCGGCGCGCGAAGTGGCGGCGATGGCTGCTCGGCTTTACGAATATCGTGCAAACGATTCCGAGTCTCGCGCTGTTCGGCTTTCTGATCCCGATTCCCGCCATCGGTGGTATCGGGCGGCGCACGGCCATCGTTGCGCTCATCCTTTATGCGCTGTTGCCGGTGATTCGCAATACGATGGTGGGCATTCTCGGCATTGACCCTGCCGTCAAGGAGTCCGCCGTGGCGATGGGAATGACGCCGCGCCAACTGTTATGGAAAGTGGAGATGCCGCTCGCCGCGCGTACCATTCTGGCGGGAGTGCGTGTCGCCACTGTGACTACAATCGGGACGGCAACTATTGGAGCCGCGATCGGCGCCGGTGGGCTGGGCGTATTCATTTTCCGCGGTATCGCATCCGTTGATACGACTCTGATTCTTGCCGGCGCTCTGCCAGCCGCGATCCTTGCGCTGCTGTTTGATGGAGGTTTGGGTTGGATCGAAAAACGGTTGGCTGTTGTGTAATTTCGCTGTTGATCCTGGCCGCCTGCGGCGGAAGCAAGCGCATCGTGGTCGGGTCCAAGAATTTCACCGAGCAGGTGATTCTGGGGGAAATCGTGGCACAACATCTGGAGCGCCGCCTGGGGGAGCGTGCCGAAAGAAGACTGAACCTTGGTGGAACACTGCTTGCGCACCAGGCGCTGCTGTCGGGGCAGATCGACGTGTATCCCGAATATTCCGGCACGGCGCTCACCGCGATACTGCATCGCGATGCACCCGCCGATGCGGGTGCGGTCTATCAAATCGTCGGGACAGCCTATCGCAAGCTGGGTCTTGAATGGCTTGCACCGCTCGGCTTCAACAACTCCTTCGCAATGGTCATTTCCGGAGAGCTGTCGAGACGCCAAAATCTGAGCACCCTCTCTGAAGCGGCGCGGTGGCAGCATGCCTGGAGCCTGGGTGTCGGCTACGAGTTTGAAGGACGTCCGGATGGCTTGCCGGCGTTGCTGCGGACCTATAAACTCCAGGTTTCCGGCCCGCCCCACAGCATGGATTTGGGCTTGTTGTACCAAGCACTGGCGCGCGGGCAAGTGGACATGATCGCGGCGAATAGCACCGACGGACTTCTTTCGAAGATGGACACCGCTGTCCTGGCAGATGACCGCGGCGCATTTCCGCCCTACGAGGCCGGATTGGTGGTGCGGTCGGCGACCTTGGCCAGAGTTCCGAAAGTGCGTGAGGCACTGGCCGAGCTGTCGGGAAAAATTCCGACCGGCGTAATGCAGCGATTGAACTACCGCGTCGACGTGGACCACGAAGCCGTGGGAGCCGTGGCTGCGGATTTCCTGCGCGAAGCCGGCCTGTAGCGGACGCCACTCGCGCCGGTATCCCCGCGGACGCGAGTACAATGGTGCTTCACGAGGAACGCCATGCACAAATTCTTCCTGCTGCTTTTTCTCGCGGCCAGCCTGCCGGCCGCGGATCTTAAGGTGGGCGTCGCACGGATCAAGATCACACCGGAAGGGTCTATTTGGATGTCCGGCTATGCCAGCCGCGACAAACCGTCCCAAGGCGTGGCCCAGGAGCTTTGGGCCAAGGCCCTTGCTTTCGACGATGGCCGCGGGCGCGTCGTAATCGTGACGACCGATCTGATCGGTCTGCCCCGGTCCGTTTCCGATGCCGTCGCTGCGCAGGTCCAGAAACAGCACGGTCTGGAGCGCGGGCGGCTGTTGCTGACCTCCTCTCACACCCACACCGGACCGGTCGTCCGGCCGAACCTGAACGTCATGTATGATCTCGACGACAAAGGGGACAGGACGCTGCGGGAGTATTCGCAGCAGTTGACGGATCGTCTGATAAGCGTCATTGGCGCGGCTCTCGGCGATCTTGCCCCGGCCCGCGCCGCCTTGGGACACGGGAATGCCGGTTTTGCCATCAACCGCCGAGAACCTACGCCAACCGGTGTCAAGATCGGAGTGAACCCATCGGGGCCCGTCGATCATGACGTCCCCGTGTTGAAGATAACGTCCCCGGACGGAAAGACCCGCGCGATTCTCTACGGGTATGCCTGCCACAACACGACGCTGGGCGGTGACTTTTACCAGATCACGGGTGACTTCGCGGGCTACTCGCAGGAGGAGATTGAAAAAGCCCATCCCGGCGCAACGGCCCTGTTCCTTCAACTCTGCGGCGGTGATCAAAACCCGAATCCGCGGGGAACGCTCGATTTGGCGGAGCAGCACGGAAAAGCGCTGGCTGCCGAGGTATCCCGGGTTCTACAAGGATCCATGAAGCAGGTCCGTCCGCCGCTCCGCTTTGCATACCGTGCCATGGAGCTCGAGTTCGCTCCGCATACCCGCCAGACCTTCGAAGAGCAGCTCAAAAGCTCCAACCGGTTCGTAGTAAGACGGGCCAAGTTGATGTTGCGCGCCTACGACGAAGGCCGCCCGGTACGCCGCGTTCAATATCCCGTACAGGCAATCCGCTTCGGGAAAGATCTTACGCTGGTCGCTCTCGGGGGCGAGGTGGTCGTCGACTACGCCTTGCGAACGAAGAAAGAGTACGGCACCGCCGAAGGACTGGTAGTCGCGGCATACTCAAACGATGTCATGTGCTATATTCCCAGCCTGCGCGTGCTCAAAGAGGGTGGCTATGAGGCGGTCGACAGCATGATCTATTACGGCCAGCCGGGTCCCTTCAACGAACAGGTGGAGGAGATGGTGTTCGACGGCATTCACGACGTGATGAAACGCGTGGGACGAAAGCCGGAGAAGCGGTAGTTGGCAGCGGCCGCTACCGCCCTGCTGGGTTCTGCTATCACGATCGCCGCGTGCTTCGGTGCGGGGTTCGCTCTTTTCCCGAAGCTGCCGCTGGCCCGCTCGATTCGTTTCGCGCTCGGCGCGGCGCTGCTGAGCACGGCTGTTTTCCTTTTCCTGTTGGCCGGCGCGGGGGGACGACTGCCGTTTGCGGTTTTGGGGGCCGGGTCGATCGCGGCAGGAGCGTTTCTTAAAGGCCGTATTTCGAAGCGGGAGCCGGCGCCGTGGCCGCTCGCGGCGAAAGCGGGCGCCGCTTTTCTGCTGGGCGGCTACGGGGTATTCTACCTGGTTCATGCCATGGCGCCCGAGACCGCTCCGGACGCCATTACTTATCATCTTGGACTCGTCGCAGAAGCATTACGCCTGGGCCGGTTTCCCAACCGGACCGGCTTCTTTGAAATGCTGCCGCACGGTGCCGGGATGCTCTTTGCCCACGCTTTCGCATTCGGCGCCCATTCGGCGGCAAAACTGGTGCATTTTGCTTTTCTGGTACTGAGCTTTCCGCTCCTTCTGAGAGTGGGAGAAAAGCTCGGCTTGCACTGGAGTGTCCCGGCGGCGGCAGCCCTGGTTTACTTCATGACACCCGTGGCCGGCGTTAGCGGCACATCCGCCTACAACGACGCCGCACTCGTGTTTTGCGTGCTCGCCGTCTTTTATCTGCTGCTATGCTGGCGTGAGGCGGGCGGCTGGCGTTTACTGGTATGCGCCGGCTTGATCGCGGGCTTCTGCTATGCCATCAAACCCACCGGCGCGGTTGTGTCCGTTGCCGGTTTTGTGTGGATAGCGATCGCCGCAAGGTCGTGGCGATCGAATCTCGTCTTTACTGCCGCGGTGGTCCTGATGTGCGCGCCGTGGGTGCTGCGGGGCGCCATTCTCACAGGAAATCCTATCGCGCCTCTGGGGAACCGGCTCTTTCCGAATCCTCATTTTCACATCACG
>CAADGY010000396.1 GCA_900696665.1 uncultured Acidobacteriota bacterium | reverse complement strand
CTTCTTTCCTTCTCCAGCCGCTTCAATTCCATCTGTGCGACAGAGAGTCGCGATTCGGCGCGCGCCAGCTCGTCTGAAAGCTTTCGCATCTCGTGATCGAGCGCAACCTTTTCTTTCTCGCGCACCTCTTGCGTACTGCGAACTCGCTCCAATTCCAGATTGAGGTCCGAGATCTCATTCTCCAGAGAGGCAAGCAGCGCCTGAGTATCGCCGAATTCCTTTTGCCGTGATTGGATTTGCACTCTCAAGTCGCGCAGTTCACGCTTGAGTGCGAGCGGTCCACTACCGCTCTTTCTTCCGCCTGTAAGGGCATATCCGTGATAGCAGGCGCCATCCGGCAGCAGGAAGTAAAGCGAGGGGTATTCGGATGCGAGCTTCTGCGCGGTGCCGCGGTCTTCCACCAGGAAGCACTGCATAAGCCTTGGCAAAAGGCCGGCAGGCGCGTGCGCCATTGCGCCCGTCAGGCGCAGAACGCCGCTGAGTGGCGCCGCAACTCCGGCCGGTGAACTCTGCCTGGGTCCCGTGGCGGCATCCGGCTCCGGGCGGACCAGGAACGTCGCGCGTCCCTCGAAATTCGCGCGCAGCAGATCGAGCCCTTTGCCAGCATCGTCCCAGTCTTTCACCACCACATATTCGAGTTCCTCATGCAGAAACTCTTCAGCCGCTTTCTCCCAGACAGCGTCCACCTCGACAAAATCCGCCAGCACTCCGAGCGGCCGTAGATCGCTTGCCTGGCCCTTCTCTATGACCGTGAACAGCCGTCTGACGGATTCCGTCGTATAAGTGCGGTGCGCCAGAACATCTTCGAGTGAATCCTTTCGCGCCGTGATGCGCGCCAGTTCGCTGCGAACCTGCTCAAGCGCGCGCCGCGTCTCCACCGCTTTATTGCGGCGGGTCGAGAGATCGTGTTCCGTCACGCGGCGCTGTTCAGACAGCAGAGCCAGTTCGGTCTCGCGGTCTCCAAGCTTTTCCGCCAAATCCGCCTTGAGCCCGCCCAATGTCCCGATGTCGGCAGCCGCATCTTCTTCTTCGCGGCGGATGCGCGCGGATTCGCGATCCATCGATACCAGGAAACCGTCAATCTGCGCGAGTTGATTCTTGAGCGTGGAAGCTTCGCCCAACAGCCGCAACACCTGCTGCCGCGCTCCTTCCATCTGACGCTCCCGTTCGCGGAGAACGGAGTTCAGCTTTTCGCGCTCGTCGCTCTTGGCTGTCAGTTTTTCACGGGCTTCTTCGGTCCGGACTTCCAGCTCCGCGAGAGCTTCAGCATGGGCTGACAGCTCCTTTTCCATTCCGGCGACCCGCTGATCCAGTTGTTCGGACTCGGATTCCCCCTGGCCCATTCTCTGTTCGAAATCGGCGATCTGCGCTGCCTGGCGCTCCATCCGGCTCCGGGTACGCTCCGCTTCGAGTTGGAGTTCGGCCAGGTCCTTGCGCGCCCCGGTCAATTCCTGGTCAGTCGCGAAGCATTGTCCCTGAAGCCGGCTCTGTTCCTGCTCCCTGGCCGCGACATCGGAATGGAGCGCCTGGAAATCCGCGGCCGCCAGATTCAACTCGATTGCGGTCCTGGCGGCTTCGCGTTCGAGCGTGCGAAAACGGCCGATCAGCGTACACCGGAGTTGTTCCATCATGCCGGCACGCAATTCCTCATACCGTTTTGCTTTGGCCGCCTGGCGCTTCAGGGAGTTCACCTGGCGTCCGACCTCTTCCAGGATGTCAAACACGCGCGTGAGATTCTGTTTTGCGCCTTCGAGCTTCGCCTCGGCCAACCGGCGCTTCGTTTTGAACCGGCTGACGCCGGCGGCTTCTTCGATCACCGCGCGCCGGTCCTGGGGTTTTGAACTCAGTATTTGGCCGATGCGCCCCTGCTCAATGATGGCGTAAGACTCCGGGCCAAGTCCGGTGCCCATAAAGATGTCCTGGATATCGCGCAGCCGGGCCTGCCGCCCGTCAATCAGATATTCACTCTCACCCGACCGGAACAACCTCCGCGTGATCGTAACTTCGTGCGGCTTCTGTTGCTGGCCATTGACGGACTGCGCGGAGACGGAGGCGCCGTTCTTTCCGTTCGCATGCCCGTTTGCCTTGTCTATATGAACCGCCGCGTCGAGATGAAACGAAGGGTCCAGGAGCGTCATCGTAACCGACGCCATACTCAAAGGCTTGCGGTCGCGCGTGCCGGCAAAGATTACATCCTCCATCCGCGCGCCGCGCAGACTCTTCGCCGACTGTTCCCCCAGCACCCAACTGATCGCGTCGCTCAGATTCGACTTGCCGCAGCCGTTCGGCCCAACCACGGCGGCGATGCCAGCCCCGTTAAATCGCATCTCCGTGCGGTCGAAGAACGACTTAAACCCCTGTACTTCTATGCGTTTGAGCTTTAACAATTCATGTACCTCTTAAAGTATGAACTCGCGAGAGCACAGATACTCTCAACTCGGGGGATGACTCTATAGTAAGGAGCGGATACCCAAATGTAAAGGACATACCGTACCAAATTCTGGGGTTATCTTAAAATCGACACAACATATTGTGGTCTGCCTGTCAAAAAGATTCCAAAAGACAAAGCATCCCGACGTCAGATGATTTGATAAGGGAATAGCTCGCAGTGATCTACTTGAAGGAAAGCCAGAGCACCTTCATTATAAACGCACCGCGCCTTACATGCTACGTTGGATGCACAGGCCCGGGTGGCGAAACAGGCAGACGCAAGGGACTTAAAATCCCTTGTCCCGTGAGGGACGTGCGGGTTCGACCCCCGCCCCGGGCACCACTTCGTTCTTGCGGCATCTCCTCGCAACTTCAACTTTGAGGCTTGCGGCCAGCCGGTTCCGCACTACAATAGCAGCAATACTTCGAGGAGGCCGTGGATGCTCTTCGCCGATTCCAGACCTGCGCCCGTTTATCCCTTTGCGGCGATCGTGGGCCAGGAAGAGATGCAGCTCGCCCTGATCCTGAACGTAATTGAACCGTTGACGGGTGGGGCTCTGATACTGGGTCACCGCGGTACCGGCAAATCCACAGCCGTTCGCGCCCTGGCGGATCTACTGCCACCGATCAAGAAAATCAAGGGTTGCCTCTACGGATGCGATCCGGTGCGGCCGGCGGAATGGTGCTCGGACTGCCAGGGCCG
>CAADGY010000395.1 GCA_900696665.1 uncultured Acidobacteriota bacterium | reverse complement strand
CTCGGCTCCGGCTACAGCCTCGAAATGTACGTCCATTCGAGCGCGGGCCGTTACATGTGCGGGGAGGAGACTGGGATGCTGAACGCGCTCGAAGGAAAGCGTGCGAATCCGCGGACCAAACCTCCGTTTCCCGGTGTCTCCGGCCTGTTTGGGAAACCCACGATCGTCAACAACGTCGAGACTTTGTGCAATGTCCCTCATATCGTCAATCGCGGAGCGGCCTGGTTCCGGAACCTCGGCCTGACGCGTGACGGAGGCACCAAGATTTTCGGCGTCAGCGGAAAAGTAAAGCGGCCGGGCCTTTGGGAGTTGCCGATGGGAACGACGGTTCGCGAAATTCTGGAGGAGCACGCGGGCGGCATGCGCGACGGCGTCCGGTTCCGGGGACTGCTGCCCGGCGGCGCATCGACGGACTTCCTCGTAGAGGAGCACCTCGATGTCCGGATGGACTTCACCGAGCCGCAGAAAGCCGGCAGCCGGATGGGAACCGGCACGATGATCGTGCTCGACGACAAGACCTGTCCGGTCGGGATGCTATGGAACCTGGAACATTTCTTCGCCCAGGAGTCGTGTGGCTGGTGTACCCCCTGCTGGAGCGGGCTCGCCTGGGTGGAACGAATCCTCCAGGCAATGGAAGAGGGACGCGGGCAGCCTGGAGATATCGAAAAACTCACGTTTCAAACGAAATTCTTTGGTCCCGGCCACACCTTCTGTGCGCTCGCGCCCGGAGCGGCGGAGCCGTTGCAGAGCGGGGTCAAGTATTTCCGGGACGACTTCGAGCGGCACATTCGCGAGAAGCGGTGCCCGTGGGCCGCGGGAGCGGTGTAGAGAACCGGAGCTAGCCGCGATGGCAAAAGTATACGTGGACAACCGGGCATTCGAAATGAACGAGAAGCAGAATCTGCTCCACGGATGTTTGTCGCTCGGTTTCGATCTTCCCTACTTTTGCTGGCATCCGGCGATGGGTTCGGTGGGCGCTTGCCGCCAATGCGCGGTGAAGCAGTACAAGGACGAAAACGATACAAAAGGCAGCATCGTGATGGCCTGCATGACGCCGGCCAGCGAAGGCACACGCATTTCCATCCGGGATCCGGAAGCGGTGGAGTTCCGCGCGGCGATCATCGAAGGCCTGATGTTGAACCATCCGCACGATTGTCCGGTGTGCGATGAAGGGGGCGAATGCCATCTTCAGGACATGACGGTGATGACTGGGCACAACTACCGGCGCTACCGGTTTGAAAAACGGACGTTTCGCAATCAGTACCTGGGGCCTTTCGTCAATCACGAGATGAACCGCTGCATCCAGTGTTATCGCTGCGTCCGTTTCTATCGTGAGTATGCGGGCGGTGAGGATCTGAACGTGTTTTCGCTGCGGAATACCGCATTCTTCGGCCGCGGGAACGACGGCGTGCTGGAGAGCGAGTTCGCTGGAAACCTGGTGGAGGTATGCCCGACGGGTGTCTTTACGGACGCCACCTTGAAACGCCATTACACGAGGAAGTGGGACCTGCAGATGGCGCCCTCCATCTGCGTACACTGCGGCCTGGGGTGCAATGTCACCGCGGGCGAGCGCTACGGTATGCTGCGCCGTATCGTGAACCGCTATCACAAGGAAATAAACGGCTACTTCCTCTGCGACCGCGGCCGCTATGGCTATGAATTCGCCAACAGCGATCGGCGCATCCGGCAACCGCTTCTGGCGGGAGAACCCGTCGCGCCCGAGGCGGCGTGCGAAAGCCTGAAAGCCGCGGTTTCTGCGGGGCACGTCATTGGCATCGGCTCCCCGCGTGCATCGCTGGAATCGAACTTCGCACTACGAACGCTGGTTGGCGAGGAGAACTTCTACGCCGGCATCCAGGACGATCAACATGGCGTTTTGTCGCTCATCGTTGACGTTCTGCGCAGCCGGCCGGCGCAGGTGGTATCGCTGGCCGGTGTGGAAGCATCCGACGCGGTGCTTGTATTAGGCGAGGACGTGACGAACACGGCTCCACGAATGGCGCTGAGCCTGCGGCAATCGGTGCGCCAGAAGCCCAACCGGGTTGCCGAACAGTTGCGGATTCCGTTGTGGCTGGACCATGCGGTGCGGGAAGCGGTACAGGGCGATAAAGGACCGCTGTTCATCGCTACGCCCGCGCCCACACGCCTCGACAATACCGCAACACGGACATGGCGGGCTGCTCCAGACGATATTGCACGGCTGGGCTTTGCTGTGGCGCATGTGCTGGATCCGGATGCGCCGGACGCGCCAGGGCTCGGGGAGAGCGAGCAGGCATTGGCGGGCGAAATCGCAGCGGCATTACGCGATGCCCGGAGGCCGCTGGTGGTAGCCGGTTCCAGTCTGAACAGCACCGCGCTCGTTCAGGCCGCCGCGAACATCGCGAAAGCCATCGACGCCGCGGGCGGGCGCGCCGGTATCGTGTTCACAGTCCCGGAGCCAAACAGCATGGGCCTGACGCTGATGAACCCGAAGCCCTTGCGGGAAGCATTGGCACGAGAGGCCGGAACAGTGATCGTGCTCGAAAACGATTTGTACCGCCGTGCTCCGGCCGCAACCGTAGACCGATTCCTGCGGCGGGCCGAAAACGCCGTCGCGCTTGACCACCTTCTTAATCGCACTGTAGAACAGGCAGGGCTGGTTCTACCCGCGGCTACGTACGCCGAAGGAGATGGCACATTCGTAAACAACGAGCTCCGCGCGCAGCGCTTTTTCAGGGTGTTGGCGCCGGTGGACAACATCCGGGACTCCTGGAGATGGCTGGCCACGTCCTGGAGTGCGCTGGACGAAGTGGTCGTGGCGATCGGCGAGTCGATGCCGGAGTTGCAGCAGATTCGCGAAGCCGCCCCATCCGCTGCGTTTCGTATCGCTGGTGAAAAGATCGCGCGCGCGCCGGCGCGTTGCAGCGGCCGCACGGCGATGCTCGCAAACATCGACGTGAGCGAACCGAAGCCACCCGAAGATCCGGATTCCGCGCTTGCCTTCAGCATGGAAGGCGCCGGAAAGCAGCCGCCGCCATCGCTACTGCCGTACTTCTGGTCGCCGGGATGGAATTCCATACAGTCTGTGAACAAGTACCAGGAGGAGATTGCCGGTCCGCTGCGGGGCGGCCCCGCCGGGGTCCGGCTCATTGAAGATAGCGATCGTACTGCGGCGAGGTATTTCGGACCGGCACCGGACGCCTTCCATCCTCGTAAAGGCGAGTGGCTGCTGGTGCCTCTCTATCACATTTTTGGCTCGGACGAATTGAGCCGGCATGCGTCCGCTGTTCGGGAGTTGTCGGCGAATGCGTACCTGGCATTGAGCCCGGATGATTCAGCGGAACTGGAGATTGCAGACGGCGGCGAACTGATCATCGAAGATTTCCGGGCGCCCGTAAAGATCGCTGCCGGAATGGCGCGGGGCATGGTGGGAGTCCCAGCCGGGATACCGCCCTTTGACGGGCTGCGCCTCCCGATGTGGAGCAGGTTATCGAAGCCATGACAAGCCCGTATCCAATTGCTTCGATCCTCGGCATCCTGTTTGCGTCGCTAACGATTGCGGCGGGGCTGATCTGGCTGGAACGCCGGCTGCTGGCTCTATGGCAGGACCGCTACGGACCCAATCGCGTGGGACCGTTCGGACTGGCGCAGGTCATTGCCGATGCGATCAAGATCTTCTTCAAGCAGGACTGGGTTGCGCCGTTCGCCGATAAGCCCGTGTTCATCATCGCACCCGCAATCATTCTGGTCACGGTTCTGCTGTCGTTTGCAGTAGTACCGTTCGCGCCAGGCATCGTCGTATCCGACCCCAATATCGCGCTGCTCTTTTTTTTGGGGATGTCCTCGCTGGGCGCTTATAGCGTGGTTCTGGCCGGTTGGTCGTCGAACAACAAGTACGCGCTGCTCGGCTCCTTGCGCGCGGCGGCGCAATTGTTGAGCTATGAGGTATTCATGGGCCTGTCGGTGATGGGCGTTGTGATGCTTGCCGGTTCGTTTCAGTTGAGCGAAATTGTCCACGCGCAGCGCGGGCTCTGGTTTGTCGTGCCGCAGTTTCTGGGATTTATTCTGTTTCTGATCGCGGGAGTGGCGGAAACGCGGCGGCTGCCGTTCGATCTGCCCGAGGCGGAAAGCGAGCTTGTGGCGGGCTTTCATTCCGAGTACTCCGGTATGAAGTTCGGAATGTTCTTTGTCGGCGAATACCTGGGTGTAACGCTGATCTCGGCAATGATTACCGTTCTCTTCTTCGGAGGATGGCTTGGCCCGGTGCTGCCGCCCGTTGTCTGGTTTCTGCTGAAGATGTTCTTCTTCATCAGCTTTTTCATTCTATTGCGGGCATCGTTGCCGCGGCCCCGATTCGATCAGCTCATGTCGTGGGCCTGGAAACTGCTGCTGCCGCTGGCGCTGCTGAATCTGATCGTGACCGGAGCGGTTGTGTTGCTGCTGGCTTAGAGGGAGGATTTCGGATGCTCAGCATCGTGGAGACAATCTGGCGCGTCTTCACCCATGCGTTTCGCAAGCGGGTGACCGTTCTGTATCCGGAAGAGAAGCCGTACCTTGCTCCCCGTTACCGTGGACGCATCATCTTGTCGCGTGATCCGGACGGCGGTGAGCGTTGCGTCGCCTGTTATCTTTGCGCGGTCGTTTGTCCGGTGGATTGCATCGCGTTACACGCTACCGAAGACGAGCACGGGCGGCGCTACCCGGAGTTCTTTCGTATCAATTTTTCCCGCTGTATCTTTTGCGGGTTCTGCGAAGACGCGTGCCCGACTTACGCCATTCAGTTGACACCCGATTTCGAGATGAGCGAGTTCAATCGCCAGAACATGGTCTACGAAAAGGAGCACCTGCTGATCAGCGGGCCGGGCAAGTATCCGGGCTATAACTTCTGGAACGTGTCCGGTGTGGCGATTGGCGGAAAAGACAAAGGACAGGCGGAGAACGAAGGCCGGCCCGTGGACGTGCGGTCCCTTTTGCCGTGAGCGAACTATGGAAATCGCTTTCTACATAGCGGGGGTAGTTGCCATCATCTCCACGATGATGACCATTACAAGGCTCAACGCTATTCATGCGCTTTTGTATCTGGTAGTGTCCCTGCTCGCCGTAGCGGTGGTTTTCTACATTCTGGGCGCTCCGTTTGTGGCGGCGCTCGAAGTGATCATCTATGCGGGAGCAATTATGGTGCTGTTCGTTTTCGCCGTCATGCTGCTCAACACCGGTGAAAGCGATATTGTGCGGGAGCGCCTGCTGCTAAGTAGCGAAGTCTGGCTGGGGCCGTCCATTCTTTCGAGCGTGCTCTTAGCGGAAGTCGGCTGGCTGCTGTTCCGGGAACCTCCCACGGGCGCATTTCCCGCCGCGATCGAACCAAAAGAGGTAGGAATCGCATTGTTCGGGCCGTACCTGATTGGAGTGGAACTCGCCTCTATGCTGTTGCTGGCGGGACTGGTGGGAGCGAATCATCTGGGCCGGCGCGATCCGGGTACTGAAGAAACGGAGGAAGCGGAGAATGCCGATACTCGTGCGAGACAGCCTGCTGCTGGCGGGGACCTTGTTCGCGCTGGGGCTGATCGGGTTACTAGTGCGCCGTAACGTGATCTTCACCTTGATGTCCATCGAGATCATGCTGAACGCCGCGGGGTTGGCCTTTGTCGCGGCGGGCGCGCGGTGGGGACAGGCGGACGGCCAGGTCATGTTCCTGTTTGTGCTGGCGATGGCGGCGGCGGAAGTGTCGGTGGGGCTGGCATTGGTGCTGCGGCTGTACCATCACTTTCGTTCCCTTGACACGGATGCGGCCAGCAGGATGAGAGGCTGACGTGTTGTCTCTGCTGTGGCTGGTGCCCGCCATCCCGTTAGCCACCGCGGCGATTCTCGCGCTCTTCGGTGCGAGACTGACCAGGCGTGCGGTTGCGGCGATGGGAGCCGGCTCCATTGGGGTTTCGTGCGTCATATCGCTTCTGATCGCACCCGCGCTGCTCACCTCCGAAACGCCATACCGGCAAACGCTATGGACCTGGATCGACGTTGCACAATTCCAGCCGCGGATTGGTTTCTATCTGGACGCGATGTCGCTCCTGATGATGCTGGTTGTCACCCTCGTCAGCTTTTTAATCCATCTTTACTCCACCGAGTTCATGGAGGAGGACGAAGGGTACAGCCGCTTCTTTGCCTACATGAACCTATTCGTTGCATCCATGGTGGTCCTGGTGCTGGCGGACAACCTGCTTCTGCTCTACCTGGGCTGGGAAGGAGTCGGCTTGTGCAGCTACCTGTTGATCGGCTTCTGGTACAGAGACCCAGCGAACGGACTTGCCGCACGCAAAGCATTCATCGTTACGCGTGTGGGCGACACGGCCATGGCCGTAGGCCTGTTCATGCTGTTTCACAGTCTGGGGACGCTTGAAATTCAACGGCTGATGGAACAGGCCCAGGCGCAATGGGCGGGCGGTTCACCATATGCGACCGCCGCCGCTCTACTGCTGTTAGGCGGCGCTGTTGGAAAATCGGCCCAACTGCCTCTTCAGACCTGGCTGCCCGACGCGATGGCCGGTCCGACGCCGACCAGCGCACTCATTCATGCAGCCACCATGGTGACCGCCGGCGTCTACCTCATCGCGCGCACGAACGTTCTGTATACTCTCGCTCCGGATGCCCAGCTTGCGGTTGCGGTGGTGGGCGCCGTAACGCTGCTGGTGGCCGGATTCAGCGCGTTGACGCAATCGGATATCAAGCGCGTGCTGGCATACTCGACGGTAAGTCAGATCGGGTACATGTTCCTGGCCCTGGGCGTGGGCGCGTGGTCCGCCGCCCTCTTTCACTTCATGACGCACGCGTTCTTCAAGGCTCTTCTCTTTCTGGCGGCAGGCATCGTCATTGAGGCGCTGCATCACGAACACAATATCTTCCGCATGGGAGGTCTTCGGCGGGAACTGCCCGTCGCGTTTTGGACTTTTGTTGCAGGCGGCTGCGCGCTTGCAGGCCTGCCGCTGATCACATCCGGCTACTTCAGCAAAGACCTGATTATTTGGGAAGCCTGGAGTTCCCCGCTTGGCGGTCCACTGCTGTGGGCCGCGGGTATGGCCGGCGTTCTGCTGACTGCGCTCTACACGTTCCGGCTGATCTTCCTCGTATTTTCCGGCGCACGAAAGACAGAAGTCAGCCATCGTTCCGGATTTCGCATGAAAGCTACGGTCATCGTCCTCGCCGCGCTCGCGGTGGTGAGCGGGTACTGGAAAAGCCCATTGCTCGATTTCCTGCACACGGCACTGCCATCGATGGAAGAAGCCCATGCGGGTATGACCGAGACGATGTCAGGCGTCGTCGCGGCTGCGCTGTTTGCCGCCGGTCTGTTTGCCGCCTACTTGTTCTTTCTCGCGAAACCACAATACTCCGGTGCGGCCGCACGAAATCCCGTGTTCGGGACGCTGCACCGCTACTGGTTTTCCGGGTGGGGTTTCGACTGGCTATACAACCGCGTCTTCGTGCGGCCGCTCCTCGGAGCCGCGCGCATCAACCGGAATGACTTTGTCGATGCCATTTGTGCCGGTATCGCAAGGTTTACGGAAGGGGCAAACCACCTGTTGGCGGCGACGCAAACGGGACGGGTCCGCTGGTATGCGGCTGGAATCGCGGCCGGCGCCGTGATTTTCGTTGGGGTGGCGATACTCTTATGATTCTTGTCTGGTTCATCGCGATTCTCCTGGGGGGAGGTATTTTGGCGGCGGTAGCCGCTCGCGTCAGCGCCGCCGCGGCGCGGTGGATAGCACTCGCTGCCATCGCCGCCGACTTCGCACTTGGCTTGCTGCTCTGGACCGGTGCGGAACGCACCAGCATGGCGCCGGATAGCAGGTGGATCGAGCAGGTGAATTGGACATGGATTCCGCAGTTCGGCATCCACTTCCATTTCGCCGTCGACGGTCTCAGCCTGTTGCTGATGATGCTCACTTTCTTTTTGGGTATTCTCGCGGTGCTCGCGTCGTGGACGGAGATTACCGAAAACGTGGGCTTCTTTCATCTGAATCTGCTGTGGGTGCTGGCGGGAGTAGTCAGCGTCTTTCTCGCAATGGACCTGTTTCTTTTCTACTTTGCATGGGAGTTGATGCTCGTCCCCATGTACTTTCTCATTGCGATGTGGGGGCATGAACGCCGCGTATATGCCGCCATCAAGTTTTTCCTCTTCACGCAGCTCAGCGGACTCCTGATGCTGGTTGCGATTCTCGCGCTCTATTTCCTCCACTACGCCAGCACCGGAGTATATACGTTCCAGTACGATCAACTTCTCGGAACGGCGCTGCCGCCGCGCACGGAATTCTGGATCATGCTGGGCTTCTTCATTGCCTTCGCGGTGAAATTGCCGGTGTTCCCGCTGCACACGTGGCTTCCCGACGCGCATACGGAAGCTCCGACCGCCGGCAGCATCGTCCTCGCTGGATTGCTGCTGAAGACCGGCGGATACGGCATCTTGCGTTTTGTGGTTCCGCTGTTTCCCAATGCGGCTCGCGAGTTCACTCCCATCGCTATGACCCTGGGTGTCGTAGGAATCCTTTATGGCGCGATCCTGGCTTTTGCTCAGGCGGATCTGAAGCGGCTCGTCGCCTATACCAGCGTCAGCCATCTGGGCTTCGTGCTGGTGGGAATCTTTGCCTGGAACGAACTCGCTCTGCAAGGCGCTGTCATGACCATGCTGTGTCACGGTATCAGCACAGGCGCGCTGTTTGTACTAGCCGGCGCTTTGCAGGAACGTCTGCATACGCGCGAATTGAGCCGCATGGGCGGCCTTTGGACAACTATTCCCCGCCTCAGTGGCGCGGGTCTCTTTTTTGCGCTGGCATCTCTCGGGCTGCCGGGATTAGGAGATTTCGTCGGCGAGTTTCTCGTGTTGTTCGGGGCGTTCCGGTCGCATCCCCTCATCACGATCTTGGCGACTATCGGCGTTCTGTTCGCCACCTTCTACGCGCTCCGTCTGGTCCAGCGTGCATTCCACGGTGAGAACGTTCACCGCTTGAGTGTTCGCGACCTTGTTCCACGGGAGTGGGTTGTCGTTGCGCTTATGGCCGTTAGCCTGCTGTGGCTCGGGCTGTACCCGCGCCCGGTGCTCGATACGTTCAGCCCCGCTATAGATCATTTGCACGTGGCTGCAGGAGTTGGGAGATGACCTTGTGAGCCGAGCACAAGTGATCGCCATGTTGCCGCTGCTGATTTTAGCGGCGACGCCTGTCGTACTGATGGTAGGGGTCGCCTTCCGGCGCAGTCACGCCGCCACGGCTGTCTTGAGTCTCGCCGGACTTGCCGCCGCGCTGGCATCCCTCCGGACCGCAGCCGCCGCGGCGCCTATACAGGTTACGCCGCTGCTCATGATCGATGCCTATGCGCTGTTCTACACGGGCCTGATCCTAAGCGCTACTATCCCAGTGGTGTTGCTTTCCTGGGGCTATTTCGAGGGCCGCACAAGGCGTCCAGAGGAGTTCT
>CAADGY010000394.1 GCA_900696665.1 uncultured Acidobacteriota bacterium | reverse complement strand
GCCAGGTTGCGATCCTTGGGAGCAAACGCCACCCGAAAGAAGCCGGCCAATCCCTGCCGCGCCGGGTCTTCCTTCTCCAGCTCCCGCCAGAGCATCTGGTCGGCGAGGAAATAAATGCCATAGTTCCCTTCGCGCTCGGATGCCGTCCCGCCGGAGAGCGGGGGAAGGGGAATGCCGTTCGCCGCCACGTAGTTGTCGAAAGCCACGAAGGCTCCCTGATACATGTCGAAGAACTCATCCGTGTGATAGTAGCCTCCCAGTTTCAAATTGCCCGGTGGCCCTTCGGCGTGTTCGCTCTGGTTGATTTTCAGGGTCAACTCGGCATAGATCAGCGCCCCTTCCTCGCTGCTGAGTTTGATGTTTGTGCCTCCCTCCTCGCGATCAGGGTTTCCATCATAGGCCCCGATTTGAAAGTAGGCGTGCTGGCACGGGTCCAGGCGCAATCTCACTCCGGGCGCGCCGTAAGGGGTGGAGGCGAGGGCGTGATGGCCCACCGGGAAATAGGGCTGATCATAGACATTGAACGCCATGGTGGGATAAAAGAAGGTCTGGTTCAGGAAACTGAGTCCGGCGAGTGAATTGTAATACTCCGGCACGATGAAATCGCGATCAATCGCCAGTTGCCCGAACTTGAGCGCCACTTTGTTGCCCCAAAACTTTTGCTCGTACCACAGTTCCCAAAGCTGCCAGGTGTCCGGAAAATCCAGCAGGCTGACCTTGTTGAGGTCGCCAATGTAATTCTCGGAGAACTCAGGTCCGTTATGAATGGAAAGCCCGCCGACGTGGAACTGGCCGCCTTCATAGCCCACCAATTTGTCTGAGTAGAGATCCATCAACATCATCAGCCCGCCTTCCAGGACCGAGCCTTCTTTGATGCCCCCTTCCAAGTTTATGGGCAGGGCGCCAAAGTAAACAAACTCGAAGTCAACGCCGCGGTCTTTGAGATTGGTGCGCAAACCACCCCAGTCGCCGAGAAGATAGTCCTGCTCCAGAAAGCGCCTGAATTCAGACTTTGGCGGCTCGGCTGCGACCTCGCTGCCAGTCGCCGTATCACACCATGTGATGCCAGCCAATCCAACCAGCCAGGCGAGACAGTTTGTGTTTTTTATCTTCATATTACGGATGTCGGTGTTCACCAGCACAACTTTATGAAGAGCGCCAATCCGGGCCGCCCGTACTCTGATTGCTGACCGAGAGGCTTAATCGGCCAGTTTCGCCCCGTTTTTAGCAGCTACCATGCCCCGAAACAACAGGCCGAGGGTGCCAAAATAGCTCCTCGCAATGTCCGCCGAAAGGAAAGCCAGGTAAACATCATTGGAAGGCCAGAAACTGTTGGAGGCAAAATACAAGCACTTCTCGCTGCCTCGGTACTTGGACTTGTGGAACGCCAGCCCCTGGAAGTTGTAAATCTCGTTGCCGTAGCGCGCGCTGAGTTTGAAGAACAGCTTGCAGCCGAGGTCATCGTTGAATTTTCCCTGCTCCAGTTTCACAAAAGGGGACAGGTTCAAATTCAACACCTCCTTGCCTTCCGCCCGGAATTTCTCCATCGCCGCCATGTGCATCGCGGTCGGGAGGCGACCAAAGCGGCGTTCATCAGAACGCAGAACGTTGGCTGAATAGCCAATCACCTGTCCATCGCGATAGATCGGATCATAAAAAGCAAACCCCGCCACGTGCCCTTCGCGGTCGTAACTGACGAATTTGCGGACGTCCTCCTCGGCGGAAAACACCGGGCGGCGCGCGTAAATCCAGATTTCCCGGTCGTTGACCTTTTTGGTGCCAATCCAGCGGGCCGAAACCGCGTTGAGTTCGTCGCGATTGACGGTTTCGATGTCTTCCTCGCGAATCTCAACCCCTTCGCGTCGGGCTTCGTTCCGGGCGCGCTTGATCAAGTCCAACTCCTTCCAGTTGCCGTTGGTGTTGTACGTCTGGACGGGCAGTTCCACTTCGCAGCCGAGGCAATTGACCTTGAACCGCAGTTCGCGCAGCACCTCCGCGCACGCCTCGGAAATGCAGGCGAACACCGCGTGCGGGTTCACGGAGAGGAAGCTGCTGATGACCTTGCGATAATCCTGCGGCGCGCAGACCGGATCGGAAAAGGCAATCCGTTTGGGCCGGCGGGCGAATACCGGATGCGAGGCGGTCGTGTAGGCGATGTAACCACAGTCATCCACGAAATACTCCATGCCGGCCTGGAGCGTGGCGTAGGACAGCGCCTCGCGCCCATGCCGGCGGAGAAAGGGAGACAGCAACTCCCATTTCGCCTTCTGGCTCAGGGCCCTGGCGGCATCTGCCTCTATGATTCTGAACGCCATGATGACTGTGCGCCGCGCGTTGCAGCGCAGAAAAGATTACGCGAGCGTTCTCAAGGCCCAGTCCGCAGTCAAGGCAAAGACTTTGTCTTTGTTGCGGTCCATGTGACCCACGTGACCGTTTCCGGGGATGATGTGAAGCTGCTTCTGGCAGGCCAGCGCCTCGTAGAGCAGCCGTGCGGTTTCCGGTGGATCCAACCGATCCTCGGCACCCCACAGGACCAAGGTGGGCGCGGAAATACGCGACACTCGCTTGAGCGTATCCACAAAGAAAGCTTCGGCGGCACCAGGCAACGGAAACGTCATGAATGCTTCCCGCAACCTTGGATCCGCATGCAGCCGTTGCTCGACCTCCGGATCGGAAGCCATTCGCAACCCCCGCGAGAACCTGAGCAAGGGAACACGCAAATCACTTTTCGTCAGCCACTTGTTGATTTTGCCGGCGGCGACCAGCAGCTTCAAGGGCGCCGAGTGCGACCAAGGCAACGAATCCCGGACGGTCGCATCGAGGGCCACCAGCGCCTTCAGCCGCGGCTCATCAACGGCCGCTTCCAGGATGGCCGTGCCCCCGGAGGACAACCCAAAGGCGCCGATGCCATTACCATCAATCCGCGGATGCTGCGTGAGAAAGTCAATTGCCGCGCGCACATCGGCCACCCACTCGCGCAATTTCACGTGATAGCGTTCCCCCGCGCTTTCCCCGTGGCCATGCATGTCCAGCGCCAGCGTGGCGATGCCCCGTGCTCCCAGCCGTTCGCATAACTCGTAATAGTTTTCCTTGTACTCACCCGCGCCGTGACAAATGATCAACACGGGCGAGGTGGCTGCGCCTTCTGGAAGAAAGAGCGTACCCGCAACGTCTTCACCGTTGGAACACAGACGCACGGATTCTCTCGAGGTTTGCACAGTTGAAACTGGCATCCAGCGTTCTTGATGCCAGCGCCAGCCCTGCGCATGGGCGAACTTGGAGGCAGCGCAAGCCTGTCATGATCCGAGACACAAATGTCTCAAGCCACATTCCCGGAATGTGCCGCGGGTTCATCGTGAAGTGGCTGCCTTGCGCCCACTGAACCGCCGCCAGCCATTCGAGTCTTGTCTACTCAACTCGCCATCACCTTGACATTTTTGCCGCGTGGCTCTAACTGTCGCCATCAGCAGCAACCCACCCGTGCTGGGAGTCATGCACCGTTTTTGAAGTATCGGCGAGAATGATGAATCGGCGAAGCCACAAAGGGCCTGAAGGGAGTTCGATGCTGGAGCGCCCAAGCGACTCCGCGTACGGCGTGTCGCCGCAAGCTCCTCCCCTTGGCTCGGCCGTCGTCGAAACGCCTGCGAGTCTGCGCAACTGCTTCGCCGGCGCCGTGCTCACCGTGGATTCCCGCCAACGTCTCGTGGCATGCACCCCGGCGGCCGAGTCACTGCTCTCCTTGAAGCGCGGCCAGACGACCCTGCCGGCCTGGCTGCGCAAGATCGTTCAACCATGCTTCGACAACGGCGAACCGCTCCTCACCCAGACGATTGCGCCGGTGACCAGGCAGGGCTCGCACCTCTCGTTGTCCGTTTCCGCGGTGCCGATGCGCCGGGGCCGCGTGACGGAAGTCGTGGTGGTGTTGCACGACCTTTCTCCCCTCCGGCATATTGAACGGAATCTCCGCCGCCTCGACCGGCTCGCCAGTGTCGGAACGCTCTCGGCCAGCATGGCGCACGAAATCAAAAACGCCCTGGTGGCCGTCAAGACTTTCGTGGACCTGCTGCTGGACCGGAACCGCGACTCGGAGCTCACCGAAACCGTCCAGCGCGAAATGCAGCGCATCGAGGCCATCGTCCGCCAGATGTTGAGGTTCGCCGCGCCGCCGCGGCCCGCTTACTCCGCCGTGCGGCTGCATGACGTGCTCGAGCACTCGCTGCGCATGGTGCAACGCCAGCTCGAAGGCAAGCTGATCACCCTGAACCGCTCCTTTCGCGCCGCCCCGGATTACATTCAGGGCGACGATTACCAGTTGGAGCAGGCGTTTGTGAACGTTTTGCTCAACGCCGTGGAAGCCATGGGGCCGAACGGTTCGCTCCAGGTCGCCACGGAGCTGGTGACGGCGCCGGTCGAGGCACAGAGCAAGGGTTCGCCCTTGGTGCGAGTTACCATCAGCGACACGGGTGTCGGGGTTGCGCCGGAAAACATGATTCATTTGTTTGAACCCTTTTTCACGACGAAGCATGACGGAACGGGTTTGGGGCTGCCCATCACCCAACGCATCGTCAAGGAGCACCACGGGGACATC
>CAADGY010000393.1 GCA_900696665.1 uncultured Acidobacteriota bacterium | reverse complement strand
GGTTTGACCTTGGTTTCTTGGCGATAGCCTGTCTGCGGCTGTCCATCCACCGCCCCGGCGAAGTACGGCCCGCGCACGACCTGTCTCGCCACGTCCTCGGGCCCGAGCGGACGGATGGATTTGAGCAGCTTCACCTTTTCGTCGCGGATGGACTCGGCCTCCAGCGATACCGGCGGTTCCATGGCCCCGAGGGCGAGGACTTGGAGGAGGTGGTTCTGAACCATGTCGCGCAGGGCCCCGGCCTCCTCGTAGTAGCCGCCGCGCGCGCCCACGCCCTGCTTCTCGCTCACCGTGATCTGCACGTGGTCCACGGACTCGCGATTCCAGAGTCGCTCGAAAATCGAGTTCGAGAAGCGGAACATCAGGATGTTCTGGACCGTCTCCTTGCCGAGATAGTGGTCAATGCGGAAAACCTGCTGCTCGTGCGCAAACCGCGTCAGTTCGCTGTTCAACGCATGAGCCGAAGCCAGGTCGTGTCCGAACGGCTTCTCGACCACCAGGCGTTGCCAGCCCGAGTCCCCGTCCCGTTGCAGCAGGCCGGCGCGATGCACCTGCTCGACCACCGCGCCAAACTGGCTGGGCGAGATGGCCAGATAAAACAGGAGATTCCGCCGGAGGGCCGCATCCTCGAACAACTCCAGTTTGTCCTTCAGCGCCCGATACGCCTCCGGCTCGGTGAGGTCACCGCGGCAATAAGACAAACTGCCCGCAAACTCCTGCCATGCCTTGTCGTCCACCGGTTGGGTGCGGGAAAACCGGTTCAACGCTTCGCGCAACTCGGCCCGCCATGATTCATCGGTCTTCTCCCGCCGCGCAAAACCCACGATGCGAAAGGCCGCTGGCATCTGTTTTTCCTTGAACAGATGATAGAACGCGGGAATCAACTTGCGGGCCGTCAGATCGCCGCTCGCGCCAAAGATGATGATGGAACAAGGCTCGACGGCTTTGCGTCCCGAATCCAAGCGGCAAGTCATCAGTTCATCCAGTTGGTCGGAAGTGCTCACGGACGGGAGCATGAACGAGCGACGGAGCAAAGACAACTTTGAGAACAAACCGAGAGCCGGGTGATTCGCCGCAATGGATTGGAGTAGTAAGCTTCGTCCCCCTTCTTCGATATTTCGACGGAGCTCGAGGGCGAGGACGGCGAGGAGATCGAGAGGGACGGCTTATCGGCGGAACATCAATTCAGGATGCCGCAGCCCACCTCGGTAATCGAAGCAGCTTGCTTGTTTAACCGCTTCAAAGCAGAAGCCTCACGCCTCCTTGCGCGGAAACAAGGGCGACGGCTCGCCCAGTTGGTGTCCGGCGGGCAAACCTCCCCAAGCGGCGGCGGCGAACTGATCCGGCTCTCCGCACAGACCGAGTTGCGCGTAAATCTTGGTCGCCGTCCCCGGAAGGAACGGCCACAACAAGACCGCCAGCACGCGGCACGTTTCCGCCAGATTGTAGAGCACTTCATCCAGCCGGGCTGCCTGGGCGGGATCCTTGGCCAGTTTGAAGGGAGCGGTCTGGTCCACGTATTGGTTCGCGCGCGTGATGAGCGACCAGATGGCCAGCAGCGCCGCTTGCAGCCGGTGGTTTTCGAGCGAGGACCGTGTGTCGGCGACGACCCTGGCAGCCTCCCCGGCAAGTCCATCCGAGCGAGCGGGCACGATGCCCTGGCGATAACGCTTCAGCATCGAGAGCGAACGGTTCACCAGATTGCCCAGACCGTTGGCGAGTTCCGCTTGATACCGCGCCTTGAAGCCGGTGTCGGTCCAGTTTCCGTCCGGACCGATGTCCAGTTCCCGCACGACGTAAAACCGGAAGGCGTCCACACCCCATTCGTTGATGACCGCGACCGGGTCCACGATGTTGCCGGTGCTCTTGCTGATCTTCGCGCCCTCCTTCTGCCACCAGCCGTGCGCCAGCACCTGCTTCGGCAACGGCAGCCCCATCGCCTTGAGCATGATGGGCCAGAACACGGCGTGGAACTTGAGGATGTCCTTGCCGATGACGTGGATGTCGGCCGGCCACAATCTCAGCCCCGAGTCCCGCGTCTTGGGTTCTGGTTCGGCGGCGGCGAGCACGGTCGCGTCGCCATGCGCGGCGGGAACAGAGATGTAATTCACCAAGGCGTCGAACCACACGTAGGTGACGTAATTCGGATCGAAGGGCAGCGGAATGCCCCAGCTCAACCGGGCCGCCGGACGCGAAATGCAAAGGTCTTCAAGCGGCTGGCTTTTGAGAAAACCCAGGACCTCATTGCGCCGGTAATCGGGCTGGACGAAGGCGGGATTCGCTTCAAGATAATCAATCAGCCACTGCTGATGTTCGCGCAGCTTGAACCAGTAGTTGGTTTCCTCCAGTTCAATCACCTCACCCCAAGACGGGTCAAACGTGCCGTCAGGCAGCCGGTCCTTGTCCGTCAGGAACGTCTCCTCTTTCGTTGAATAAAAGCCTTTGTAGGTGGCGGTGTAGAACTGTCCTTGAGCGTGCAGGCGAGCCAGAATCGCCTGCACAAACTCCTTGTGGCGCGGCTCGGTGGTGCGCACGAAATCGTCATTCGTGATGCCCAGGCTTCGCCAGAGCGATTGAAAGCTTTGAGCCAGTTCATCACAGTAGGCTTGCGGGCTCTTGCCCTCGGCCACCGCCGCCTGTTGCACTTTCTGGCCATGCTCATCGAGTCCCGTCAGGTAAAAGACCGCCTGGCCCAAACTTCGCCGCGACCGCGCGATCACGTCCGTGATCACCTTCTCATAGGCATGACCGAGATGCGGCTGGCCGTTGACGTAATCAATGGCAGTGGTGATGTAAAACCGTTTGCTCATCCGGGTTCATTGTGCGGGACGCCGGGGTTAATGGCAACTTTGGGGAGCATCGGAAGGGAGACGCCTGAATCCTTGGCGACTTTGGCGCGCGGCGTTCACGCCGCTTCCGTGTCGGCCTGCAAACTCTGCGTTGAAGCGGCCTGAAGGCCGCGCGCCCATGAGTTCT
>CAADGY010000392.1 GCA_900696665.1 uncultured Acidobacteriota bacterium | reverse complement strand
TCGACCCAGCTGCGCGCCGCATTCTGGGCTACTTCCCCGACCCAAATACGGCAGGCACCGTCGATCTCCAAAATAACTATTCCCGCACCCGTCAGGAGGGTCAGGATCTTTACCAGCCCATCGCGCGTATCGACCACAACTTTAGCGAACGCCACCGGATGTTCGCGCGCTACACTCACAGCGATTTCAACGGGCGATTTGACGAACTGATTTCCGGCAGCGATGTCCGAGGCCGCCTCCGGCAGCGTCCGCACCGCGGGGTCGCGCTGGACAAAGTGTGGGTCGCTTCGCCCCAGCTCGTCGTTGACGTACGCTACGGCTTCACCTGGTTCCAGGAGTATGAGTCATTCCGGAACATCGGTTGGGACCTCACTGAATTCGGATTCCCCCAAAGCCTCATCAGCCAACTGGATCAACGCGCCATTTCGTTCCCGGCTATCACCGTGCAAGGCATGCTGCCGCTAGGCAACAACGGCGGATTTAGCCAAAAATACTACAGCCACAACCTGCTGGCCACCACGAACTGGACGAAAGGAAGCCATTCGATTAAGTTCGGCTATGACGGGCGTTTGCAGTTCGACAATAGCGTGAACTACGGCAACGTCTCGCCCGCTATGCAGTTCCAGCCAAACTTCACCCGGGGCCCGCTCGATAATTCCCCAACCAGTCCCGCGGGCGTCGGCCAGGGCACGGCCAGCCTGCTGTTCGGCATCCCGACCGCCGGAGGCATCGACTTAAACGACTCCCGTGCCGAGCGTTCCACCTTCGCCGGCCTGTTCGTGCAGGACGATTGGCGCGCGACGCGCAAGCTGACCATCAATCTTGGCTTGCGCTGGGAATATGAAGGCCCCCTGGTCGAGCGCTATAACCGGACCGCCCGCGATTTTGACTTCAACACCGTCAACCCGATTCAGGCGGTTGCCCGGACCCAATACGCCCAAAATCCTATCCCGGAGATTCCCGTTGATCAATTTCGGACCGTGGGCGGCCTGACGTTCGCCGGCGTCGGTGTCCCCCGGCAGGTTAGGAATCCCGACTATCAGACCTTCATGCCGCGCGTTGGCTTTGCTTATCAACCGACCCAGCGAATGGTGCTCCGCGGAGGGTATGGAATCTTCTTCGGATTGATCGGGGCCTTGTTTGATGACGCTTCCCAGCCCGGGTACAACCAACGCACAAACATTGTGCCCACCAACGACAACGGGCTCACCTACACCGCCTCCATCGCCAACCCCTTCCCGGATGGCCTGCAACGGCCCATTGGGAATTCGCAGGGCCTGGAGACGTTCCTCGGCCGTGCCCCCGGATTCTTCGCCGCAGACGGCCGTCGGCCCTACAACCAGCGCTGGAGCTACTCGATGCAGTTCGAACCCCTCAGCCGCACCGTCATTGAAGTCGGCTACATCGGCTCCCGCGCCACCAGACTGCGCGTGAGTACTCCCATGAACCCAGTTCCACGCGAACTGCTCAGCACCCTGCCGGTACGCGACAACCCCACCGTCAATTACCTCACCGGACAGGTCCGCAATCCCTTCCAGGGCATCGCGGGCTTCGCGGGTACAGGCTTCTTTACGAATCTGAACGTGGCGCGACAGCAACTACTGCGCCCTCTCCCTCACTTCGCCGGATTGGCCGCCGACCTCCCCGCAGGAATGAGCTGGTACAACGCCGCCACCCTGCGCGTCGAACGTCGCTTCGCGAGTGGCTTCCAGGCCCAGTTCAACTACACGTGGTCAAAAACCATGGAGGCGATCAGCTACCTGAACGAAGTGGACTTCGCACCCGAATACCGGATCTCGGATCTGGACCGGCCGCACCGTGTCACGTTCAGCGGGATCTATGAGCTGCCGTTCGGACGCGGGCAGCGCTTCGGCTCCACCCTGCCGCGGGTGCTCGATTATGTGGTCGGCGGCTGGCAGGCCAACGCGATATTCCAATGGCAGAGCGGCCCAGGACTGACCTTCGGCAACGTGATCTACAACGGCACCTGGGACAGCCTGCGGATGCCTGCGGGCCAGCAGTCAATCGACAATTGGTTTAATACCGCCCAGTTCGAACGAAATGCCCAGCAGCAGTTGGAACTGAACGTACGCAGCTTCCCCACGCGCGTGTCCGCCGTACGGGCAGATACTATCTACGTCTGGGACATGTCCATCCACAAGAACTTCCAGATCCGGGAAGGCCTGCGCCTGCAACTTCGCGGCGAGGCGGAAGCCGCGACTAACACCCCGATCTTCGCCCCGCCGAATACGGCCCCGGCCAACACGCTGTTCGGGCAGGTCACCCAGACTCTGGGAGGCGGCCAGGAACAGCGGCGCATTTTCGTAATGCTGCGTGTCCTGTTCTGATCTTCATCCGGAAGCAGGCTGCCCCTCCAGGCAGCCTGCTGCAACGGAGACTCCCCCACCCGTGCTCAACCGCCGCCAATTTCTCACCTCCGCCGCCGCCTTCCTGGAGTCTGCCCGCCGCCGGCCCAACATCATAATCGTCTTCACTGACGACCAAGGCTACGGCGACCTCGGCTCTTATGGCGCCACCGGATACGAAACGCCTCACTTCGACCGCATGGCGCGCGAGGGCGTCAAGTTCACCAGCTTCTATTCGGCTGCGCCGGTATGCACGCCTTCGCGCGCGGCCTTGCTGACCGGTTGTTATCCGATCCGTGTCGGGCTTGGCCACCGTGTGCTTTTCCCGTACTCAGTGACTGGCCTGGATCCGGATGAGGTCACCATCGCCGATATGTTGAAGCCGCACGGCTACGCCACTGGCTGCATCGGTAAATGGCATCTCGGCCACTTGCCGAAATTCCTGCCCACTGAGCAGGGCTTTGATTACTACTATGGGGTTCCGTACAGCAACGATATGGGCGAGGCGAATTATCAGCAGCTTTCGTTCAAGTCGCCGCCGCTGCCGGTGATGCGGAATAAGGAGATCATCGAACGGGCGCCGGCGCAGGCTTCGCTCACCGGGCGCTTCACGGAGGAAGCGGTGCGCTTCATCCGGCAGCATGCCAACGAGCCATTCTTTCTATACGTGCCCCACTGCATGCCGCACACGCCGCTCGACGCCTCGGGTGCCTTTAAAGGCAAAAGCGCGCATGGCCTCTACGGCGATGTGATTTGCGAACTGGATTGGAGCATGGGAGAGATCCTCGCGGCCTTGCAGTCCCAGGGCATCGATGACAACACGATGGTGTTGTTCACCTCCGACAACGGACCAGTCGTGTGGGAGGGATTGCGCCGGGGCTACCGAAGCGGGTCAGCCGGTCCTTTGCGCGGCGCCAAGAACTCGACGTGGGAGGGCGGGATGCGCGTTCCCTGTCTCGCGCGCTGGCCGGGGCGCATCCGCCCAGGGCAGGTTTGCGACGAGCTTGCCACCACCATGGACATTCTCCCCACTGTCGCGCAGTTGATTGGCGCACAACCGCCCCGCGATCGCATTATCGACGGCCGCTCCATCGTGCCTCTGTTGACGGGAGAGACCGGCGCGCACACCCCGCACGACCGCTTCTATTACTACCGCGACGACCGCCTTGAGGCCGTACGCAGTGGTGATTGGAAGATCCATGTGCATAAGCCTGATTGGCGAGCGCAAAGCCCTCCCCAGCTGTACAACCTGCGCGCCGATATTGGCGAAACCACGGACCTCGCCGCACGCCAGTCCGAAGTAGTGAAGCGCCTGCAAGGGCTCGCCGCCGAAGCG
>CAADGY010000391.1 GCA_900696665.1 uncultured Acidobacteriota bacterium | reverse complement strand
CGGATCAGCCAGTGGTGTATTACCGGCTGGAGGATCCGGCTGGTTCAATGATGGTTACCAACGCCGTCAACCCGGACACCTTCTACGCGTTTGTCATCCCGGATGAGTACTTCGAGTGGCCAAAGTTCGAGCAACCCGGCATTGGGAGCAATTCCGTCAGCTTTCATCTCTACACTCCCGATGGTGGAACTCCGCAGAGGTCGAGGATTGAACTGCCGTTCACACCGGAGATCAACCAGGCAGGACCGTTCACGGCGGAATGCTGGGTGCGTCCGACCAGTTGGGGCAGTGACTATCGTTGTCCGCTGGGCAACTTCGGCGGTTGGGGTGCGTCTCCCACACCGGGCTGGCACTTCTACCAAACCCCGGGAGAGGGCGCGACCTCCACCTGGATCTGGGTGCAGAAGGGAGGCAACATCTGGCTGGGAGGCAATCCCGTGACCAAGAACAAGTGGGATCACCTGGTCGCCACTTACGATGGCACGACCGTCCGATTCTACGTAAACGGCGTGCTTAGTGGCTCGGCGGTGGACACCGCCCCGGCGCCCAACACCAGTCAACCTCTATGCATTGGGTGGAGTCCCGCCGGCGGATGGGTCTTCGACGGAAGCGTGGATGAAGTTGCAATCTATGCCACCGCTCTGACGGAGGCGCAGATCCAGATGCATTACCAGGTGGGACTCACCAATTTCTACAGCGGTCCGATTCCCGCCTACGTGACTCAGGATCCGCTGCCGGTGTCGGCTTACGCTGGGCGCACCGCCATATTCGTCGTCGGCGCGGACGGCAGCACACCATTGTCCTATCAATGGTACAAGGGAAATGTTCCCATTGATGGCGCCACCAGCGACACCCTGCGGTTCACGTGCGCTTACGCTGACAACGGGGCGACTTACAAGGTGGTCGTGACCAACCTTTACGGCTCTGCGACGAGCGCGCCAGCGGCGCTCACCGTGATGACGGACCTGACATTAATTTCCAATCCGGCCTCCATTACCCGCAGTGTCGGCAGCAAGGCGGCCTTCATCGCCCAAGCTGGCGGAGCGCTGCCAGTGACCTATCAATGGTACAAAGGGACGACGCCGATCCCGGCGGGCACAAATCAGATGTTGTGGCTCTCGGACGTTCAACTTGCTGACGACGGCACGACGTATTACGCGAGGATCTCGAATCCCTGGTCGAATACCAACAGCGAAGCGGCCATGCTCACAGTGGTTCCAAGGGCGGTGGACGTGCCAGTGACGGGTTATGCCAGAGTCATCAAGGCGGACGATCCGGTCGCTTTTTGGCGCTTGGATGAACCCGAGGGCAGCATCACGGCTGTGGATGCGATTGGCAGTTTTGATGGAACCTACACGCCGGGCAGCGGCACCATCACCTACCAGGTCCCGACGGGTATTCCCAATGAAGGCAACAAGGCGTTTGCCGTGACCGGCGGAGCCCGGGTTGCCGTGCCTTGGGCGCTGGAACTCAGCCCGCGCGGTCCGTTCACGGCCGAGGCTTGGTTCATGCCCGCCTCACTGCGGGCGGATGACCTGGACTACCGCACGGTCTTTTCCTCCATGGGATTCGGCCCCGGCGGCACTGGCCCGCACGGGTGGTTGCTTTATCAGCAACCGAACAACCGGTTCGCTTGGGTGCTCTTTAGCCAGGGTTGGCTGAGTTCGTTTATGGGCGATCCCGTCTCCGTCATCGAGGCAAACACCTGGTATCACATGGCACTGACCTACGATGGATCGCTCTTCCGCATCTACGTCAACGGCCAACTCACCGCCACGCAGGCCTACGATTCGTTCATCCCGAATCTGGATGGCGCGATCAACCTGGGCTGGCGCAGCGACAACGGCTGGAATCCATTCGATGGCACGCTGGACGACGTCGCCTTCTACAACAAGGCGCTGACGCTTGAACAAGTCCAGGCCCACTATGCCGCCACCGTACGGCTGGGGATTTCCCGGTCCGGCGACAGCATCACGCTCACCTGGCCGTTCGGCACTCTTCAGCAGGCGGACAATGTGGCGGGCACATACACCGACCTGCCCTCGGCAACTTCGCCGCACACGATCCTAATGGGCGCGACGCCGAAGTTCTATCGCGTCAAAGTGCAGTGATGGAGCTGGTGCAGGGGCACATTCACGGGCCGGGGTTCATCCCGGCCCGTTCTGTTTCGGCGGACGGCTATAGATCAATGGGCAACCGGGGCGAGCACGATTCTAAACCCGACGTTGGAAGTGCGCGCACCCGGGGGATAGCCCATTCGCCAACTTGACCGGCAATACGTCGCCGGGAAAGACCAAGCCCCGCCGCGGATGGCCCGGTAAGCACCGTTCGTCGAACCAAGGAGATCTGTCGCCGGCTCGTTCGGAGCGCTCGATATCCAATCCCAGCACCACTCGAAGACGTTTCCGTGGATGTCGGCCAAGCCCCAGGGATTGGGCAGTCGCCCGCCAACAGGGTGTGTGGTGGCGCTGCTGTTGGCGTTATACCAGGCATAGCTCCCCAACAGGGAAGGATCATCTCCAAAGCTGAACCAGTTCGTCGTGCCCGCTCTCGCGGCATACTCCCATTCGGCTTCTGAAGGCAGCCTATAGGTGTGAGTATCAGGAAGCCGGCCCGCTCGACGCTCCTGTTGAGCAAGTCGCGAGAAGTATTCCATGGCATCGTTCCAGGAAACCCGTTCCGCCGGGCAATTAAGGTCGCCGGCGAAGCTGCTTAGGTTGGTACACATCAGGTTTTGATATTCCGATTGCGTGACTTCGTGCCGGCTGATCCAAAAGCCGCGCGTCAACGTGACCGTGAGTCGAGGAAGTTCGTCGGGCGTCTTGCCTGGGTCGCTGGCTGGGGTGCCCATCTGGAAAGTCCCCGGAGGTATCCAGACCATTTCTGCGAGAGGCTGAAGTCTGGGCAGCCTCTGCACTCTGAAGAAACGGGCGTGCGGCTGCGGGGTCACTTCCTCGACCACAGAAAACATCGTTCCTTGGGTTGCAACGTTCGCGGCCAGCGGTTCCCAAGCAGCGTCGGCGAGGTTGGTTTTCCATTGAACCTCGAACAAATCACCCGAGGCGCCCGGCCAGCGGAGAGTGAGATTGCCGGCGGACACATTTGCTGAAATCAACGGAGAGCCCCACGGCGCAAAGTCCTGGTCCACGAATGCGGCCTTGTAGTCTGCGAACAACTGCTGCATGCGGCTCCTCTTTTCCAGGTTCCCACTGCTTAAAAAAGCCACCGGGTTCATGTAATGCACGAAGTCGAAGGTCACAAACCGCTGCACGAAGGGCGCCGT
>CAADGY010000390.1 GCA_900696665.1 uncultured Acidobacteriota bacterium | reverse complement strand
TAGGAAGGACCATGGCCCTTGGCTCCCTTCTTTGCACAATGACACGTTGGCTTTCCACATTTTCGGAAGCGGGGCGCCAGCGAACCAGGTCGCATCTCGCCGACGGCGGCCAGTTCCGCTTTCAGCTGGTCCCTTTGAAGCAGGAGAGCATTCAGATCGGGATGGGAGGTCATGGCGTTACCTGACGGCAGTATACGCTGCCAGACGCCAGCCGCCAACTCTCTCGCGGCAGCACTCGAAGTTTCAATCACTTTTCAGTGGTGCACCCACTGAACCTATTGCAACCTATTGACCTTGACCAGGCGCTCCTATTTGTTGTACAGTCAACTTTTTGCGCTAAAAGAACATGTAAACTCCAAACCCAAGGATACGGATGAGAGTTAAGCGTCACATCTTATCTGGCGGGGCCCTTTGTTCGCTTACGTTACTGTCTCTTACGGGCTGCGCTGTTTCACAACCCAACAACTTCAAAAATTCGTTCCTCTCCCCCTCTCCCGCACATCAAACCGCGGCCATTGTAGAGCCGCCGCGAGTGGCTGCGAATCCGTATTATATGCGGGAGCTTCCATTGGTGATCACACCAGCGACGGACGTGCCCCGGGGTCTGCCTGCGGCGGATCTGAGGCTGCGGCGCGCCGAAGATCGCTTCACTGCCGGCAGGAAGCTGCATGATGCGGGGGATGTCGAGGGAGCCAGGCGGGAGTTTGATCGTGCAGTAGACATATTGCTCTCGGCTCCCGAAGGGATGTCCGACACGCCACGATTCGTCCGCGAATTGGAGGATCTGGTCGATCAGATCTACCGCTACGATGTCGAGGGGGCGGAGCAAGCGGATGCCCAGGCGTTCGATAAATCTCCGATGGACGACATCATCGAGATGACATTCCCTGTCGATCCGAATCTCAAGGACAAATTGAGAGAGGAGATGCGAGCGACCGTTTCGCAACTTCCACTGGAAGTTAACGATGCCGTCGCGAGTTATATCAGCTATTTTTCGAGCCCACGCGGCCGCGCTACGCTCATCAGCGGGCTGCGGCGGGCCGGCCGCTACCGGGACCTGATTAGTAGAATACTGGATGAGGAGGGCTTGCCGCAGGAACTGATTTATCTTGCGCAGGCGGAATCCGGCTTTTTGCCTCGGGCCGTATCGCGAAAAGCGGCAACGGGAATGTGGCAATTCATCAAGGCGCGGGGAAAAGAGTATGGTTTGACGCAAACCCCGTACTTCGACGACCGGCTTGATCCTGAGAAGGCAACCAGGGCGGCGGCCCGGCACCTACGCGATCTGTACACATCGTTCGGCGATTGGTATCTCGCGTTGGCTAGCTACAATTGTGGTCCCGGATGTGTCGATCGGGCGGTTCAGCGAACCGGCTACGCCGATTTTTGGGAACTGAGAAAACGGAACGTTCTGCCGAAAGAGACGGCTAACTACGTCCCGATTATTCTCGCGACGACGATCATGGCGAAGAATGCGGCCGATTACGGGCTGGAGGATATCGATCCCGATCCGCCGTTGCGCTATGACACGATTGAGATGAGCGCGCAAACCAGCCTGGATATGATCGCCGTTGTGGCAGGCAGCAGCCTGTCCGAGATTCGGGATCTCAATCCCGCCTTGCTGAAAAGCGTGGCTCCGGCAGGATACCAGTTGCGTGTACCGAAAGGTACGGCTGGAACTGTTCTGGCGAGCCTGGAAGTGGTCCCGCAAGAGCGCCGGAACACCTGGAAGATGCACCGGGTCAACGAAGGCGAGACCGTGGAGCTGGTCGCACGGCGGTACAGCACGAACGCCGCCGCTATCTTTGAGGTGAATGGCGATTTCTGCCAGAACCTTGAGGCGGGGGACTTGCTGGTGATCCCTGTTTCGGCGAAATCGAATCGTGCGGTAGGCCGGTCTGCCCCGGCGCGAAAGGCCTCCGCCACGCCTAAGAGAAAGGTTGCGCAAGCGACACGTCCAACGTCCAGCCTCACGAAGATCAGCGCCCTGCGGAAATCCAGCGCGGGCGTAAGCCGGTAGCTCCGCGACGCTACCAACTGCTTATGACGGCCAGTCAGCGTTCAGCGATGTTCATTTTTTCTTTCAACTGCTCTTGCCTTCATTTCAAAACGAGTTATTCTAGGTGGTAACCCGCCGGTACAGGAGGCAACGGAAATGTTTGATCGCCTGTTATTCTCGCCCGACGACGATAAAGCGGACGACTACGAAGACGGTGAGCAAATCGGGCTCGATGCCGAACTCGAAGAGTACGGTTCGGACGATGAGGACGACTACGAGTACGAGGAAGAAGAGGACGATGTGGTCCTAGTCGGCCGCAATGAAGAAGATGAGGATGAGGAAGAAGAGGAAAGCTTAGCGCGAGCCGATAGTGAGAGTGATGAAGGGGAGAAGGTAGCGGTCGAGGTGCCGGTTCCCGTCGTTGAACCTCCAGCGCCTCCCCTTGCTGGCAAGCAAGACGTGCGCGAGAGACGCCGGGGCGTCAAGAAGGCAGCGTCAAGAAGGGCAGCGAGGAAAGCTGCCACCCCCAAGAAGGCGGCAGCGAAAGCTGGCGCGAAAGCAGCGGCCAAGAAGAGCTCAAAGACCGCTTCTACCGCCAAGAAGAAAGCTGCCGGCAAAGCTTCAGCCAGAAAAGCGCCTGTAAAGAAAGCACCTGCAAAGAAAGCACCTGTAAAGAAGACGGCGGCGAGAAAAGCGGCTGTTAAGAAAGCTCCCGCCAGAAAAGCCCTTATAAAGAAAGGGGCGGCAAAAAGAGCTCCCGGCAAGACGACTGCGGCGAAGAAAGGAGCTGTGAAGAAAGCACCAGCCCGGAAGACCGCGGCGAAAGCTGGAGCAGCCAGGAAGAAAGGCGGAGCGAAGAAGGCTGGCCGCCGCCGCTAGCAGGTTTGCCTGACTCGAGATGAATTGTGGGGCGTGCCGCATTCGCCCCATGACAACTCATTTCGACACGGCAGACAAGCAACGGTCATAGAGTTGAAGCAGGGATTCGGCATACTCTTCCGCGTTGCCCGCCGGCTTGGTTGCGAATCCCGCTCCGGCAGTTCCTTTTCCGTATCCGGTTGTTTCCGAGATGAACTTCATCAACTCGAGCGCGATTTCCTCTTTGCTGCGCATCGGAGATTCGGATTTGTCGCCGGGCATCGATTCAGGCTCCTCCTGTTCGTAAGTGAAACCCGTAGTTTAGCATTTCAATCGATTGCCCAATCGCAGCTCAACCGTAAATGCCTGTTAACGCGGTACGGTTTGTACGAAAAATGCGTGGCGGCGCACAGGCGCACCTCATCGAGGCCGACGACGGTGGCTTTTATGTCGTCAAGTTCCGGAATAACCCCCAGCACCGGCGCATCCTGGTGAATGAATGGATTGCGTCGGTATTCCTTCGCTACTTGGGAATCTTGACTCCAGAGACCCAAATCGTTTCTCTCTCTTCCGAGTTCCTGCGGGATAACCCCGAGGTCAGTTTGCAGTTCGGGACCAAGACCGTTTCAATTCCTCCCGGCTGGCATTTCGGGTCGCGTTACCCCGGACATCCGGACCGTATCGCAGTCTACGATTTCCTTCCCGACGCTCTTCTGCAAAAAGTGGAAAATCTGGATCACTTTGCGGGGACACTCGTTCTCGACAAGTGGATGGGCAACGCGGATGCGCGGCAATCCATTTTTCTGCGGGCGCAACTGAAAGAATGGAACCTCAACAAAACACATCCCGCCAGGAAAGGGTTTGTTGCCATCATGATCGACCATGGCTATGTTTTCGACGGCCCGCAATGGACCTTCTCCGACTCTCCCCTGCAAGGCTTATACTTCCGGCCGCTAGTCTACCGTGGAGTACGGTCGGAAGAATCCTTTGAACCCTGGCTCAGCCGCGTCAGCACGTTTCCCGAAGAAGTTATGGACGAAGCGTGGAGGCAGATTCCAAAAGAGTGGCTCGACGGAGACGAGGATGAGCTGGAACTCTTATTGACAAAACTGCTGAGACGGAGAAAGAATCTGCCGGCTTACCTCCGGGATTCCGCCAAAGCGCGCACACATCCCTTTCCCGATTGGCGCTAAGCCGGCGCTAAGCCGCGCCCGGTGAGCGCAAATAGGCGATGACGTCACTGGCTACTCGCGCAGCGGTTCCCGGAGCCATGAGAATGCCGTTCCGGTAATGGCCGTATGCCAACCAAAGGGGAGTGTCAAGATACCGGCCTATTTGCGGACCGCCCACCTCGGTGCGAGGGCGGAACCCAGTCCAAATCTTTGAAGGAACAGCCGGAAGTGGCAATATACGCCGCGCTCGGATGGCGATCTGTGTGGCTACAGCCGTGTCAACTGTCGAGTCGAAGCCCACATCTTCGACGGAACTCCCGGCGATGGTGAAGCCTCCGGCACGCTGCAGGATGTACGTCTCACCGTGCCGGAGAATGGGCACGAGCGAGCCCGGGTTGAGGTAATAAGCCAGCAGGTGGCCCTTTGCCGGTCCACACCGGGGAATCTCTGGACCCTCAATTGGAATGCTGCTGCTCCAGGCGCCCGCCGAAAGAATAGCGGCCGCAGCGTGCAAGACACCTTCACCTGTCTGCACCTCAACTCCGGAATTAAACCGGAGAGCAAGCACCGGCATTTTCTGGCGCACGGAAACGTCGCGTGAGATGCAGGCAGCGTGGAGCGCCCGGACAAGGTGGTGAGGGTCTACCAAGGCGTCCTCCGGATAGAGCATCGCCCCTACGAGACCTTTCAACTCCAATCCAGGTACCAGGGATAACAGCGGCGCACCGGTTACCGGATCTGTGGGCACCCCCAACAGTTTCTGGGTAGCCGCCCGCTCCACCAACTGCGCCCATTCGTTCTCCGAATAGGCCAGTTCCACCCCACCGCAGCGCCTGAACTCGATGGAAGTATCGCTCTCTACCTGCAATTCGTTTACGAAGCTGGGATACAACCGGAAACTGTCGAGCGCAAACTGTGACCACTCGGTCCTTCGTTTAATCTCACCCCCCGGCGCCAGCATTCCAGCGGCGGCGGTGCTCGCCTGTCCCCCGACTGCTCCCGAGTCCAGAACGGCAACGGTGATTTTCTCCTGGGCCAGCCGCCAGGCGATCGAAAGCCCGATCACCCCCGCCCCCACAACGACAACATCCGGCATGTGAACTTGATTTCATCGTATCATCCGGTCTTTCACACCATCGATCCGATACAATTGTCTCCAGATGCACAAGTTCATTCTCCACAACGGACAAATCCATGAGGCATCTTCGAGACTTCTGGCGCCGGGTCAGGTTGGGGTGCTTTCCGGATGGGGAGTGTTCAGCACGATCCGGATATTCGACGGCGTGTTATTCGCGTTTGAGCGGCATTGGGCGCGCATGAAGAAGGATGCCGAAATCATGCGGGTTCCGTTCCCAACCGATCCTCGCCAAGTCGAGGATTCGCTATTGGAATTGGTGGATGCAAATCAGGCATCGAATGCGGCTCTTCGCATCGCGGTTGTGAGGAATCGCGGAGGCATTTGGGAAGGACCAGGTATCAAGCGGGACTTCGACGTCGTGGCGTTGACAACAAATGTGAGGAATTGGGGCCAGGGCGTCAAACTCGGCATCGCGGCACAAGCCCGCCATGCTCAGTCGAGGTTTGCCGGGGTGAAGATCCTGTCGTGGGCCGAGAACCTGGTGTTATACGAAGACGCGTATAGCCAGGGTTATGATGAGGTTGTCTTGCTGAACGAACGCGGTGAAGTGAGCGAATGCACGTCCGCAAACATTTTCTGTTCCAACGGAAATCGTGTCTTGACGCCACCACTGGTTTCAGGATGCCTGCCGGGTGTCACCCGGGAAGTGCTGCTGACCGACGTCCGTGTGGCAGGCATTTCCATTGAGGAACGTGTGCTAACGCCGACAGATCTTGAAGCCGCCGACGAAGTCTTTATCACTTCTACTACTCGCCAACTGCTGCCGGTGCTCTCTATCCAAGGTCTTGCGATCCGCGCCAAGGGGCACGCCCGCGAAAAGCTGCAGGCGGCCTTCTCGGAGTACGTGGACCGGTATGTCTCCGCTCATCGTGGCGCGGACACAAAGACTCGTTAGCACAGCTACGAGGGGATGGACAAAAAGAAAATGGTTCCAAGTGACCCAAGTAGCAGCTTGTTCTCCAGCCTGCATGCTAGGCCTGAACGTGGCACTCGGGAACATCGCGCTTTCCCCGGTCACTCGACGAAAGATACTTTCGCACCTCCCGCGTCAATGCTTCCGGGACAGCCTCAATCATTTCCCGATAGAAGCCGACTTCTCGAAACGGCCTTTCACTCGCCCATTCCGACTATTTCGTTTCCAAAACAGCCGATATGGGGTCGATGCTCCCGGCCTATTTCTTCAAAGTCCCGCTGAAATCCTGTTCTACCCGTTCGGTCTGAAACTCCGCTCCTCAATGCTTTTGGCATCGGGGAGAATCTACATTCCAAACCCGTTGCAGTACAAGCTAAATTTCAACGGTCCTGAACCCATCTACAAACTTGAACTCCCCTTCAGGGTTCCCCCTTCCGGATCACAGCCACAAGCTCGAGCGAGTCAGAAAGCTTGCCGTAGCAGGTTACCCGATTGCCTTTTGCTCCCCGCTGGCCGCTAAACTATAAAGTCGGCCACCAGCAGATCATCGTTCCAGGCTCGCTGTTTCCTACCCAGCTCGCTGTTCCTCAAACCTCTTGGAACCATCCCTATGATGGCCCCAAATCCGTTTTTAGTCAAATGAAATCTTTGCATGTTGGCCGGATTTCAAAAGAATTTATATCACTTATTGTCAGCTACTTACACAGGCTTCGCGGTGGATTCGCTGTGTATAAAACAGGAGTGGATCAATATGTTTACTGTGTCGCCGGTTTCCGGTTGAGTTTCAGGATCATTCCGGTATCAGTGGCAGCCCAGATATTATCCGGACCCGCGGCGGCCATGATGACCCCTGTTGCTGTCGCCCGGTAGTCGACTTCCATTTCGGACCACTTAGACAAATCGTCACTCGACAGAATCCGGACTCTCCCCGGCACGGGCAGATGCATAAGAGTTCCGGGCGGCTCAATTGCCCCCAGATAGGCCGGCCCATCCGGAATCCAGACGAGATCTGTTACAGCCCGATCCTTTTGGCGGAATACGCGGTCGCTTCTTCCGGTGCGAAGGTCGACCCGGTATACTTCCGCCGGATATTGAAAGGACCCGTGGAACTGAAACAGCGCCAGCCCGGAGCCGTCTCGACGGAAATCGATGGAAGTGACTGTCCCGAAAAGAGAGGAGTTGGAAGCTTGCCAGTTTTTACCCGAGTCCGCAGTCTGCAACAGAAGTGTCAGGGTGGGCCATTCCGGGCGCTTGCCTCCCTCCGGATCGATCCATGCCGGCAATCGGGGCTCATTCCTCCGGGAGGGCTTACTGGACCCGACGATAATGCCCACCTGCGGCGTGGCAAAATCGATGCATCGGTAGGCGCTGTCCTTCGGATTCCCCTTGGGGGCGTCCGCAGCCGCCACTCTCGTCCATTCGCTGCCACCGTCGTGGGTTTCAAGCACCTGTTTTTTTCCGCCTATCGCCCACCCATGCTCGGGAGTGATGAAATACACCCGGATCATGTCCCGGATCCCTTTGACTTTTTTCCAGTCCCGCCCCGCCTCCTGGGTTTGCCAGATTCCCTTCTCGGTCACCATCCAGCCCAGGGAGTCATTCAGAAAGAAGAGAGAAATGGGGGTCTCTCTGAGACGCTGCATCTCCCAGGTGCGGCCGCCATCCCCGGTCAGGACAACGACTGGGCGCTCACGCCCCTTCTCGGTCAGCGTCCCAATCGCGATACCCCTCTGCTCCGAAGGAAAAGCGAGATCCTGGAAGACAAGTTGCGAATCCAGCTTGTCGTAGAAATACTGCAGTTCCCACTTCCCCGCGCCTTGGCCCAGGCTGGCGAACAACACCACGAGAAGGATGG
>CAADGY010000389.1 GCA_900696665.1 uncultured Acidobacteriota bacterium | reverse complement strand
GGCCGGAAGCCTCCGCATCTACGGGGAAACTCCGCTGGCGTTGCACTCTTCACCCGGCTGCGCGTCTCTGGCGGACTGCCTGCGATAAATCCACTCTGACAGTACTCTGGAATTGAAGCGGGTTCTTCGAGACTCAAAATGGAACTGCACGAGGCTTTGCTCGGCGCTGGTGAGGCGCTGCTGATCGGCTTCCTGATTGGTGCGCAGCGGGAAGCGTCGCGAGGAGAATCAGAAAAACAGCCCGGCATACGGGACTTCACGCTCATTGCTCTTGTCGGCGCGCTCTCCGCCTTACTGGGAAGCGAAGCACTTGCTTTCTGCGCGCTGGCTGCACTGGCCGTACTGTTAGCGGTCTATCACTACCAGGTGAAGGAGCGGTCGGGCGTCACCACTGAAATGGCGGCTGTAACGACGTTCTTTCTCGGTTACCTGACCACCACGCCGCGGTTGCAGCACGGAACGCTGGTCGCCGTTTCCCTGACCATCGCCGTACTCTTCCTGTTGGACGCGAAAGTAACTTTGCACAATTTCGTCCGGAGAACGATCACCGAGACAGAGTTCCGGGATACGATCCGCTTTCTCGCGCTCGTGTTCATCATTTACCCGGTGCTTCCGGAAGAACCCATGGGGCCTTACGGCTTCTTCCATCCGCGGAAGGTCTGGCTGTTTGTAATTCTGGTCTGTTCCATTTCGTATTTCGGGTACTTCCTTCGGAAGTTCGCGGGTGAGCGGGCCGGCGCCAATGTTGCCGGGGTGCTGGGGGGAATCGCGTCCTCCACCGCCGCCACGGCTGCGTTTGCGCGGATGAGCAGCGACAGCCCCGATGAATCCGGACACGAGGAAGGTGCGGCGATTATTGCGAACACATTGCAATTTCCAAGAATTCTGGCACTGCTATACATCATCAACTACCAGGTGGCGCAGGCCTGCTTGTGGCCGCTGCTCGCGATGACCGGGGCCGGCGTCACATTTTCACTGGTACGGGCACATGGACGGAACGGCCGCGTCACGCCTCCCGCTTTTATCAGCAATCCGTTCAGCCTGGGGCCGGCTTTGACTTTTGGAGCTCTCCTGACAGCGGTACTCTTTTTCAGCAGGGCGGCGCTCGAAGCGTTCGGTACCGGATCGATCCAGTGGGTCGGACTGCTGAGCGGACTGGCTGATGCGGACGCCGTTTTATTAGCGGTTGCAGAACTTTACGAACAAGCCGGTATTTCGATCGGAGTTGCTTCCGGCACCGTGTTGCTCGCTCTGGTTGCCAATGCAATCACCAAGAGCATCATCGCGGTCATAGCCGGCACGCGGCGGTTTGCACGCGGCTTGCTGGTCGCATTCGCCGGGATATTTGCCACGGGCGGAGTGGCGTGGCTCGTTCAATCCGCCCTCCAGTAGTTCTATACGCTCACGACGGAGCACGGAGAATGCTGAATAATAGCGTAGGCGTTGGTGCGCAAACGGCCGAGAAAACGGTCAGCGGCCGGCCGGCCGATCACTAAGACATCGGCCTTGAGTTCACCGGCCGCGGCGCTGACAGCCTTTCCCGGCTCTCCGCCTACCAGTTTCACTTCCGCGCCCACACCGGTATCGGCATTCAGCTTCCCGATTCGCTGGCGCAGGACGGCGCCCACGCTGGCGCGCCATTCAGGATCGTGGACCACGCCGAGGACCGGCTCTAGCTGCGGACTGGCGTGGATGACCGTCAGGGCTGCTTCAAACCGGCCGGCGAAATTGCTCGCCCAGCGGAGAATTCGTTCGCTCTCCGGACCGAGATCGATTGCGCAGGCCACCCGGCGCAGGGCTGGCAAGGTTGCGGCGCCATCTATTCTTGTGTCATGAACAACGGTCCACACCGGACAATCAACGTCGTGAAGCACTTTCGCCGTGACGCTGCCCAGGAGGAACCGGCGCACGGCGCTGACACCGCGGGTAGGCATGATGATAAGATCCACACCCGTATCCCGGGCATACTCAGCGATCTCTTCGGAGGGATCGCCCTGAAGCACGTATTGTTGAACGCTCAGTCCCGCCAGAATGGACTCGAGGCCTTGCACAACACGTACCGCGTCGCCGCCAGTGGCGCAGGCGATCCAGTCCCCCCTCGATGCCGGGGAGGCTGTTGCCGGGTCGTCCCCACCAAGGCCCGGCCGTACATGGAGTAGCGTAATTCGGGTACCGGTCTGACTCGCGAGTTTTCGCGCATCAGCGGCCGCCGCGAGTACTGGGAGTGAAAAGTCAACAGGAATCAGAATATGTTTCAGGTCCATCGCCTATCATCCTTCCTCGAACGACTGGAATCACCCTTACCACTACATCGCTATCACGGGACACGGCGACTCCCGGACAATGGAGTACGCTTGCGTCCTCAATCCTCCGAAAGGCTTATTCAAACGCCCGCGTGCAATCGCTACGGTACTAGCCTTGTTGCGAGCAGCCTCCGCAGCCACTCGCCGCGCAATGTCGCCACCCGCAAGACACAAATCTACGTCGACGCCTGCCTCTTCGCGTACACGATTCCACTTCTCACGAGCTTTCTCAAAAAGGTAGTCGCGGACCGCAACGGCGCCGGGGTTCTTGGATTCTTCTTCCACGGCCGGCACAACATGAATAACCCGTAAAGCAGCGGAGAGCTTCACCGCCAACTCGGAAGCCCATCGCAGGAGCGTTGCGCCTGCCGGCTCCAGGTTCGTGGCACATAAGAGCAGCGGAGATGCCGGTGTTTCCTGTACACCGGCTTGTTCCGTGTGCGCGCTCGTCCAGACGGGGCATGGACAATCATACAAGACTTTGGCGGTTACCGAACCTAGCATGTAACGGCGGAACCGCCCTGTTCCTCTTGTGGGCAACATCACCAACTCCACCTTCTCGCGCTCCACGAAAGAGGTGATGACCGAGGCCGGCTCGCCATCTTCCACGACAGATCTGATCGTTTCGTAGTTGAGATGCTCCCTTATGAAACGATTCAAGTGCTCCTGTCCTGCTGACTTCATCTCCGCTATCTCCTCGGGCAGCCACACCAGGGAGGCGTCCAGATCGATATACCCGCTTCGGACGATGTTCAGAACATGCAGCGCGGTCAGGCGGGAGTTGAAAAGACGCGCCATTTCGAGTACCTGAGGAGCCGCCTCGATACAGGCGGCAGAGAAGTCCACTGGAAAAAGGATGTGCTTGAACTCTGTCATATGCAGTCCGCCGTGTTCCAGTGTACTCGCACTCCGGCCCGGCGGGGAGCGTCCGCGATCCCGTCAGGAGTCTATAACGCAGGCAGCCGGATGATTGCGCCCGGCCGCCTGCGAGTCTAGAACAACGAGAAGCAGAGCTGTACTTCCTGCCGGCATTCAGCTTACTCCATCCACATCATGGACACATAGAGGACGGCGAAGAGGATCGCCGTACCAATCAGCGCGCCGCCAATTTGCAGGATCCGTTCACGCCTGTTCTTGGCTGAATAGTCGGCGCGCAAGTCGGATAAGCCCCTAAACAGCGGGCTGCCAGATTCCTGTGTTCCGGCCGTCTTCACTGCCGGTGGTGGCATAGCTTGCTCCACCGGGGATTCTACTTGCCGTTTATCCAGAAGGTTGGTTGACATACTATTCTCCTCTTTGGATTCGCTGCGCTTTTAGGGGTGCAATTTGGGTACCAACAATTTCCGGAAGTCATCCGCGCGTGAGCACGCTATATCGCCCTCCCGCCGCAGAAAACACTGCGGCTGGTTGTGGAAGCGCATCTTCCCGCGAAAAGCGGACGAAGTTGTCGAATTGCCAGGGGTCGCTCGATTCCGCGGCAGGGCTCCATGCAACAGCATCCGACTGGATGCTGCCGATGTACGGCGCGGCGGTACGAAGCATTTCCTCATGCGGCAGGTCTTCGGAGAAGCGGATGCCTTTGTGAGGATTTTGAACGGCCCACAAGACCGCGGCGACAACTCCCGCCGCCACCTGTAAAGTAGTGGCGTTTCCCCCGGGAACCGACTGCCTCGCCCCTTCGATGGAAAGGCTGCTGCCCGTCCACCAGGATTGATAACGGTGTCCCATGATCAATGCGCCCATGGTGTCCGCGCCTTCCACGATGTCTTCGGTCAGGATCCTCCGGACAGGGTGTAGCTTGTAATTGCGGCTTCGCAGTTCTTCAAGGGATTGCAGCGAAGCCGGGCATGGCACATAAGCATACGCAACGGTCGGGCGGTAGAGTTGGCTCGTGGCAGACTTGACGGTCAGCGCGTGGGAAAGACTAAAACATTCGCCATGAGCGATCGCCATGCCGAGTATCTCACGCTCCGGAACCCACGATCGAATGAACGTGTCCATGCCGAATCGTGGCAGAATCACCATGTTGGCGGGTCCGATGCCGGGAACCAGCACGTTTGCCGGTAGCGATTTTTCATGTGTTCCCCATCCCAGCTCACAGGGCGCGACACACTCTTCCCACATCCCTTCAACGCTCCACGTACCCACAAACTCGCCGGCGGATTTCGGATGAGCGGATCTTTGGGTATCCCGCTCGCTACAGTGAATCACTTTCACGCCGAGCTCTTTGGCAAGGCGCGCAAAGTCCTTTCGCTCCAGCAACCATTCGAGTTCGTGCCGCTGAGCCGCGGAGAGGGTAGTCTCGCCGGCAGCCCGGCCGGCGATGTCAAGCAATCCCTTCTTTACGAACGCAGAGATCAAGCCGGGATTCGCCCCCTGGTCGATTACGGCGGTTGTGTCATTTCTCCAGCGCCCGGCCATGTCAAGAACGCCGACATAGCGCCGGTACAGCGACCTGTCGATCAAAGAAGTAGCGCGCAAATCCGGTGTCGCATCCCAGGATTCAAGGGAAGCATTCACATACAGTACTTCGTTGTCGTGCGACCATTGGGCGATATCGAAGAAGTCGATGCTCCACGCGAGGTCGATAATCAGGCCGCCCCGGCCCACGTTCGACGAAAGAATACGGTGGAGATTGTCCGGCGTGACCCGCTCTTGAATGAATCGCACCCCACGCGCCAGCCACGGTTGAAATGCCTGACCGCGGTAGTTGAAATCGACAACTGTAATGTTTGGAGGGGAGACCCGAAGGTGCTTCAGCAGAATCGGCAAGACGGATTGGGCGACGGCGCCAAACCCCGTTACGACGATTCTGTTATCGAAATCAACCCTGTGCACTCTTGTCTCCTCGTGATTTTGTTTGGCCAACCGCGGATTGCGCGAGCGGCGGAGGTTCGCGAAAAAGAACCGTAAGGTAGGCAGTCAGGCGTGTGCAGAAGTGGTTTGAACAGAGGTGTGCGTCCAGTGGGCCGTTGAGGTATCAAACTGGTTTCTACGCGCCTCCGCTGCTTGCTCAATCTGCGGTAATGCAATTCTTTTGCCACTACGTGCCAGCTCAAAACCGGGATTCCGTATGCGTAAACGAACGCGTGATGTCCGTTTTGGGGCATTGCTGTCCCTTTGAAGGCAGAGGCGCACGCGTTCCGCTCGCCGGATTTATTGTGAAAGGCGTTTCAGCGCTTCGGAAACGTGGCGCACAACGCGTCCGTCATAGCCATGCTCTTTCAAGTCCCTCCGCAGTTTCTCAAACGCTGCCAGCGCCTCTGCACGCTGACCGCCGATTTCCAGGATACTGGCGTGGATGAATTCGCGGCGGGTCTGCTGCTCGGTCCCTTGATCCTGCCCATTATCCAGCCAGAGATAGGTCTCCCAGGCATCTTCCGGCGGAACAGCCGCGAGAGACTGATTCAGTTCTTCAACCGTGTTTACTGCCGGGCTGTAGGCTGTGAGGATGCGGCGTCTGTAGCGATCGCTCAGGGATTCGCCGTTCCTTCTCATGTCATCCGCCACTCTTATCAGCGCCGGTCGGATCTCGACGTGAGGATTGTAGATCATGGCGCCAAGTTGCAGCCGGCGGATCAGCGGTCTTTCTTTGTTGGTCTGAATGGCCAGATCGAAATGACGGAGCGCCTCGCTCACATCACCGTTCGTCTGAATGATCCAGTTGGCAAGCATCGCATGCGCGAAAACGTTCGATGGATCGATCTTCAGAGCATGCCGCAAGTCCCGCTCCGCGGCGGTTCCGAACTCCTTGTAGGCCAAGTGCTGGTTCAGCCAATGCGCCCACCCGAGATGAGCCAGGATATCCGCTGCCCTCTCCCCCCGCATTTTCGTTCGCGCAAGGGCGGCATCGAGTACCCGCAGAATATCCGCCAGACGCGGCCCGGCAACGTCTTCCGCCTTGGAACCTTCACTCACCACCACGCTGAAATCCTGGAGCCAGCGCATGGCCGCGTCAGCCTGGAGATCGAGCGCAGCCGGATTCGACGGATCGATTTTCAGGAGATTCCGGCAGGTATAGAAGGCAGATTCATATTCCGTCCGGTCAGCCTGCACCCGCGCGGTGGCCAAAAGCGCATTGATTTCCGCGCTGCGAGCCCGGCCTTCGCTTCGCGAGCCGATACCCATCCAACCGGCTAAGACGATCAGAGCGAATAGCGCGGCCGCGCCCGCAAGAACGAACGTCTTCCTACGTCCGGTTTTGTGTCCGCCGAGCGATGTGTCCCGCGCCGCCTGCACGCCAAGCGAATTCGACAGGCGCATGCAGTCTTCCCGGAATGTGCTGTCCCGAAGTTCCGCGGCCTGGTGAAGCGCGAGCGGCGCCAACCGGTCCGGCAAGGCGTCCGCTTGCGGCATTCTTGCGCCGCCAACCAGGACGGGAACGATGGCTATACCTCTGGCGAGGGCCACTTCGATTTCGTAGCGCACATAATCCTGCTGCTGCGCGTCTGAGCGTTCCCGTAACGTTTCCAGCCATCCCGGACCAATGACCACCAGCACGACATCGCAGGCCGCGATGGTATTACCGATCACCCCGACGAACTCCTGTCCTGGCGCAACGTCGTCGACATCCATGAAGACGCGTTCAGCGCCGAAGACCGCAGAAAGGTGATCGCAGATTCGTCCGGCGTACGCCGCCGAGCCCGCACGCCGGTAGCTGATGAAGATATTTCCCGTAGCCCGCTCCTGGGAACATTCTAGCGCCGGGAACCCGCGACTACGGCCGCCGGCAGCGGTATCACGCCGACTCCGGTAGAAACGCCGGCATACTGATGCCACGGAACGGCTGAAACTCGCCGCGAACCTGACAGAGATGCAGTTCGCAATTGCGCGCGCCCCAATCGTAGGCTTGCCGCACGAGCGCAGCCTTTTCCACCGGTAGTAGAAATACTGGTGTCCGGCCCTTGTAATGGTCGAGTTCCCGCAGAATCAAGGAAGCCGCTTCCTGCTCGCCACGCGCCACGCAAGGCCCGAGCATATTCATCGCAGGGTGCCCGCAGGAGATCATGAATCCACCGATTCCGCCATCATCGCTCTCGTAAACCGAAACATGCCAGATGCCCTGCTGGTTTTCGATGCAGTAGCGGTAGTCGCGCTCGCGCGTGATGCCGCTGACCTCCAATTCGAGCGATACCATGGCGGGCACATCCGCCAGAGTGGCTTCTCTCACTCGATCGAGCCCCGCTATGCGGTACTTCATTCCTGCTTTTGGCACGGTGAGGAACATGTCCTGAAAGATGCACCGTGGGATAAAGCCCGCGGTGTTGTAGAGCGAGAACGAATCGAGATTAAGCGCGCTCTGGGTCAGGCGCAGCGCGCGAAAGCCGTGCTCTTCCGTGTAATCGATGATGAATCGAAGGAGCGCTTTTCCGGCCCCCTGTCCGAAATAATTCGGGTGAACATTCATGATGCCCAGCGATACGTGACGCTCCCGGGGATGGTAAAAGCAGCTTGCCATCAGTCTTCCCGTGCGCGCATTTTCAACCACAACGGCGCAACCCGGATCGAGCGTCGCATACACATCATAGAAAATCTCCGTCGCTTGTGGACCACCGTGAAAAATGGGAGGCCGCCCATGCATCTGGTACCAGTGGTTGATGGAGATGTAAATCAGCTCCGACACCTCCGCGCGGTCCGGGTCCGTCATCTCCCGTACTCTTAAGCTGCACTCTATGCCCGGCTGCATTGCGGTTCCCCTTTCCATGCCGGATCAGCATATTGACTCCAGATCCGGGCTGTCAACAGGTAACTCCCTCACCGCACCTCCGAACGTTGTATAGTCGTTAATCGTATGTCCACACGAATCAGCAAAGAGGTGTCATCCGGTTTGAGCCGGCGGCGCTTCCTCGGCGGCCCGGCTGCCGCGGCCGGCACGCTGGCACTCGCGCGTATTCCGGTTTTGAGAGGAGCTCCAGAAAATCCGGCAGGCTTTCAGATCGGCTGTTACACCCGTCCCTGGGACCAGTTCGATTATAAAGTTGCGCTGGACGGCATGGCTGAAGCCGGCTACAAGTATGCCGGCCTCATGACTCACAAAGGTAAGTCGTGGGTCATCGTGACGACTGAAACCACGCCCGAGGAGGCTGCCTCCATGGGCGAGGAGGTGCGCCGGCGCGGCATGGAACTGTCTTCCATTTATGTGGGCAACTTCGCGGTTGAAAAATCGATTGAAGCCGGCATCGCAGGCTTGAAGCGCCTGATCGACAACTGCGCCGCCGCGCGAAGCCCGCGCATACTGATCAGCGGCACGGGCAAGGACGCGCTCGTCGAAGCTTACTATAAGGTTGTGGCCGAATGCTGCGACTACGCCGCGGCCAACAATATCAGTATTAGCGTCAAGCCGCACGGAGGCAGCAACGCCACCGCCGCGCAGTGCCGGAAGATCGTCGAGACGGTAGGCAAGAAGAATTTCGGGATGTGGTACGACCCGGGCAATATCTTTTTCTACTCCGAGGGTAAAATCGATCCGGTGGAAGATGTGCCCGACGCGCACGGACTGATAATGGGCATGAGTATCAAAGACTACAAAGCCCCCAAAGAAGTCATGGTCACACCCGGCACGGGCCTGGTGAATTTCCGGGAGGTCCTCAGGCGCGCCAGGCAGGGAGGCTTCACGCGTGGCCCGCTGATTGTAGAATGCCTGGACCGCAGCGATTCCGCCGCCAAGATCACCGCCGAAGCGCGCAAGGCCCGCCAGCTTCTGGAGGAGTTGACACGCGCCTGAGCCGGCCGGTCCCAGCGCGGTTGTTCATACCATAAATAGCCGGGTACCTGCTTGGCCGCCGGCTTGACGGGGTGCGCGACAAAACTGTAGGGATTGGTCACATTCTTTTTTTATAGCAATATGCCTTGCGTATTGATACGTTAGGACAGGAGGCTACACTCTTGTCCGAATCTTTGACCGTACTCGAACAGCAGCGCTCGGCAATTCTCGGGCGCATCCTCAGCCTGGGCGACTTCCGGAGCGGTTCGATTACCAGCATTACCGGCCGCTGCGGCAAGCCGGATTGCCGGTGTCACAAGCCCGGCCAGCCCGGCCATGGCCCTAACTATCGCCTGACCCGTAAGATTCGGGGAAAGACGGTCAGCGAAACCTTTTCCTCCCCGGTCGCGTTGCGCAAGGCGCAGCGCGAGGTCGAAGCGTTTCACCAGTTCCGCGCGCTGAGCCGGCAACTGCTGGAAGTCAACGAGAAGATCTGCCGCGCCCGGCCGCCCGAGGAGTCCTTGACCGAGGTGGAAAAAAAACAGCCGAAGCAGTCCAGCACGAGGCGGCGCGGGAAATAGCCGCACTGTTGGAGGTCATCTTTACCGGTCTGCGCAAGAGCGGCCACTGCGATTTGGAAGCGGTCGAAATGGCGGCCCGCAATGCCAGCCATCGGCTCGGTGCGAAAGTGCTGGAGCGTCTGCTGTCGGCGCCCGCCGCCTTGGAACTCACAGTGGCGTGTGACTGCGGCCACCAGGCACGCTTCCATCAGATGCGTGCCAAGCATCTGCTGACGGTGCTCGGCCCGATCACAATCGAGCGGCCCTACTACGTGTGTGCGCACTGCCAGGCAGGCCGCAGTCCGCGGGATCGCGAACTGGATGTGGAAGCCGTAGCGTGTTCGCCCGGCGTGCGGCGCATGATGGCGGTGGTGGGCAGTGAAGCGAGTTTCGAGCAGAGCCGCCAGCAACTCGAGTTGCTGGCCGGAATTGAGGTTCCCGCCAAGGCGGTGGAGCGCCAGGCCGAAGCGATCGGCGCCGACATCGACGCTCGGGAACAGGTGGCGATTCAGCAGGCCAAACAACTGGAGTTGCCGGAGGTTTGCGCGCCTGAGGTGCCGCTGCTCTACATCGAGATGGACGGCACGGGCGTCCCTGTAGTAAGAGCCGAAACCGAAGGCCGCGCCGGCAAGCTCGAAGGCCGGCCGGCGCACACCCGCGAGGTCAAACTCGGCTGCGTCTTCACCCAGACCACGGCCGGCGCCGAGGGCCGCCCGGTGCGCGATGAGGATTCCACCTCCTACGTCGGCGCCATAGAATCGGCTGAGCTATTCGGCTTGCGTCTTTACACCGAAGCCTGGCGGCGCGGTTGGAGCCGGGCCCAGAAGAAAGTGGTGCTCGGCGATGGCGCCGCGTGGATTTGGAATTTAGCCGGCCAGCACTTCCCCGGCGCGATTCAGATTGTTGACCTCTACCACGCCCGCCAGCACCTCTGGGAACTCTTCGCCAGACTGTTTCCGGGCGACGACAAAGCCAGCAAACGCTGGCTTGCCCGGTGTCTGGATCGCCTGGATCAGGGCAAGATCGAAGCGTTGGTGAAAATCATCGGCACGCTCCAGCCCGCTTCGGAGGAACTCGCCAAATCCGTTGGAAACGAAGCCGAGTACTTTGAACGAAATGCCGAGCGGATGCGCTATCCGGCTTTTCGCACCCAAGGCCTATTCGTCGGCTCCGGCGTAATCGAGGCCGGCTGCAAGACGATCATTGGCCATCGTCTCAAACAGTCCGGCATGTTCTGGACCGTCCACGGCGCGAACGCCATTATCGCCCTGCGCTGCTGCCGCCTCAGCCGCCGGTTCGAAGACTATTGGGCTGACCGCTCCTCAGCCGCCTGACGGTTTACAAATTTGTCGCGCACCCGGCTTGACGCGCGAGGTATGCGGATCATCATCACACCCAACACACCGCCGGCGCAGTGAAGTTACCGGGAGATCCGCTCACAGATAGCCGGGATGAGTGAAAGGGTCAGCTTGCCGCATGGGCCCATTCTTTCCGGGCAGATCGGAGAATCTCTTCAGCGCGATACCAGTCCGCCTCGGCGGTGCCTTCGGGCCTTCCTTCTAATTTCCAAAACAGTTCAGCCAATTCGGCGGTGTGTTCCGGCGAAGGCTCAAGCCTTGTCGCGAGCACACTCTCCGGTGTCTGATCCATTAACCGCCGAGCCACGGCATCGCGCGCATTCGTGTAGGCAGCACGAGCCTTCGCCATGTCAAGCATGGCGGCTTCGACATCGGTCCGGGCAGCCAGCGGATCAGCGGCGTAGCGCTGGACGATTCGAGCTTTTGCCACAAAATTCCGGAAAGCGCTCTCGTAGGTTGCCCAAAGCTCTGCTCCTACAGGCACTCCACTCAATACCGGCATACGCAGTATTAGACGAACGAGTTGCCCGTTAGGTTCAAGTGGAGAACCGGATTGTTTGATACTTGTGTTGAATGGTTCCAACTGGCCGATGAACTGCAACGAGCCCAATCAGATAATGATAACGCTGATTGTTTTCTTCTACTTGCCAATGTGCCACAATTGACCGCTGTCGAACAGGAACGGGCGGGGAAGTTGGAAAGCCTGGAATCTCACCGGACTGCCACCGTAAGTCGTTGTAACTCGCTCGCGCCGTCTTTCTTGAAAGCGGTGAGCGTATAAGTAGTGGTGGTGGCGGGCTTCACAGTGAAACAGTGCCGTTCGGACGGTTCCAGCACGGGACCGGGCGGTGTAATGCTCACTTTCGCCGCGCCGGTCACACCGTAGCACAAAGTGGCTGGAAGACCCGCCGGTACGCTCGGTGTACTGGTGAGAAAGAACAAGATCATCTGCGATTTTTGGGCGGAGGCCCCGCCTTTCGCTGCAGCAGTGCCGCTCACGTTGATGACCAGCGATGCCGTGGAAGTTCCCGCCCCAGTGGCCGTTAGCGTGTAAGTCGTCGTTTGCCGGGGTGAGACCTGGAAGCAGCGGTTGAAGGCGGGCCTTAACTCGTCCACCAGCGGGTTGATTTCCACGGCCGTCGCGTTCTCCACACCGTAGCAAATGGTTGCGGTTTCTCCGGGCGCCAGCAAACCCGGGCTGGCGTAGAAGTGAAGGATTTTCGTTTCAGCGGAAACTTTTTCTTCTTTTCTTGCTGCCGCTGGTTGCGGCGGCCGGGAACACCCGGCGCAAAGGATCAACAATCCGAGGCAGAGAATTCGCATCACGGTTCAAAAGGCTTGTTCGGATCGAAGGTGCGCTTGCGCGTTTCGAGTGTTGGCACCTTCACCTTTGCGAGATAAATGCTGGCCTTCCCTTCATGTGATGAGTGGTAGCTTACCCAAAGTATTCCGTCGTACCACACTAACCCGGGAGAACTGGTGTCTCCTCCGGAGGGCAGAGTTAAAAACCGGGTTACGGTGCCTGCCTTCGGATCGAGCCATCCAAGCGCAGTCCGGGACTCTTCGGCATGGAAGCGGCCCGCAATCACAAGGCGGCCATCCGGCAATTGAAGGACGTTCGGCGATGCGATGCGAGTATCCAATTTCCGCCACGTCCACCCACGGTACGGCGGCCGGCTTACGCCGAATAAGGAAGAACCTTCGTGTTGGGATACACAGTGCAGGGTGTCTTCTTCACCGGTGAACAGGGCCGATTTACCCGCATCGCCGGTATACATCTGATCCGCTAGCGCCTTGAAAAAAACGCCGTCCTTACTGGTGTACAGGCGCAGGTATTTTTCGGCCGTGGTGCTATAGCCGACGGCAAAGGCGCGCCGCTCATGCCAGGAAACCCGCCACAACTGCAGATTCGGGTCTCCCACCTGCACAGGGTCGCTCCAGTCGCGCCCGTCGGCTGAGTACCAGATCAGCGTCTGGTATCTGACACCGGTATCGTTCCGGATGGCCGCCGTGGCACTCAGCATCAGCGTGTTGCTCGGAGAAACCGCGAGTGTGGGGTCGCGTAGGTCGCCTCCGTTGTAAAAGAGCGTTCCTGCTGAACGCCAACGTTCGCCGTCGCCGGAACTCAAAATACGGACAATGCCATCACCGGAGACGCGCGACGTTCCCTCGCGAAAGACCAGATACCAACGCTGCTGGTACCGTGCAAGATCCGTAAAAGCGCTATGGGGAGCGGCGGTCCATAGCTTCCGCACTTCGATGATTTCGGCCTTTTCACCGATACCGGCTGCCGCACACAATACCACAACGAATGCCAGGCAAAAGAGCAGGGCCGGAGGGCGAAAACCTCTCATCTACTCCCCATGTTAATGTATCTGGCGGTCGCCGCGAGGATAGGAGCCGAGGACGCGTAGAAAGTCGGCCACCTCACGCAGGTGACCCAGAGAGTTCTGTATCCGCGGCTCCTCCAGGTGTCCCAACAAATCGACGTAGAACAGATATTCCCACGGTTTTCCCCTGAGGGGGCGCGATTCGATTTTAGTGAGACTGACATCCCGCAATGCGAATACTGCCAGCGCCCGGAACAAGGCGCCCGCCACGTTTCTTGTCGTAAACACCAGGGAGGTTTTCCATTCCTTGACACCTTCCGGTGCTTTCCGGCCACGTGCTTCAGGTGAGCGGAGGAGGAAGAAACGGGTAAAGTTCTGCCGGTCATCCTCAATGGAGCGGCGCAGGATGCGGGCTCCGTAGATCTCGGCGGAAAGGCTGGAGGCGATGGCCGCGCTATCGGTGAGTCCCTCCTCGACGATCATCTTTACACTGCCCGCCGTGTCGTAAAACGGCACCCTCTCCACCTGTGGGTTGCGCGAAAAAAAATCCAGGCACTGGTTCAGCGCCACCGGGTGTGAGAACACACGGCGTACCTGCCGGAAAGAAGTGCCGGGAGGAGCGATCAGGTTATGGATAATGCGGACGCTGGTCTCGCCCACGATCGGCAGTTCGAATTCGAGCAGGTGATCGTAGTTCTCGTGCACCGAGCCATGCAGCGTGTTCTCGATGGGAATGACGGCTGCATCCACCGTTTTCTCGGCGAGGCTCCGGAATACCTCGTCAAAACGGGTGAACGGTATCGCCTGCGGGCGATCGCCCAAAAGCTGGCGGATCGCCTGTTGGCTGAAAGCGCCCTTCTCCCCTTGGAATCCCACCTTTTCCGTGCGTTTTTTCACATAAGGATTTTAGCGGATCAGGCGCCGCCCCAGCGTTTGGCCTCCGGCGAAGGAATTCCCAGCAGGTCCAGAATTCGGTCGACGCTGTGGTCCACGAGGTCCAGAACGGTTTCAGGCTGGTGGTAAAAGCCAGGTACCGGCGGGGCGATAATGGCTCCGGTTTCAGCCAGTGCGGCCATGGTCCGGAGATGGCCGAGGTGCAAAGGGCTCTCGCGAACCATCAGAATGAGTTTGCGCCGCTCTTTCAGCGCCACGTCGGCCGCACGGATCAGCAGGTTGGAACTGATTCCGCAGGCAATGGCGGACATGGTATGGATGGAGCAGGGGGCTATCACCATGCCGTCCGTCTGGAAAGAGCCACTTGCCAGTCTGCACCCGATATCGTTGACGGAGTAGGAAAAATGAGCGAGAGCTCTAAAATCGGCGGCTTTTTTTCCTGTTTCGAGATAAGCCGTGCGCTCACCGGAGTGGGTAAGAATTAAATGGATTTCGACGGAACCGGAATTGTTCATTTTTTCCAGCAAACGTAGTCCGTAAATCGATCCACTTGCCCCGGACACGCCGACGATGATTCGCAAATCCCCCTCCTGTGAAAAAGTCTGTTCTGAATTCAGAACAAATTAGACATGGCGGTGTTGCCCCCGCCCATCCGTCGCCGCTATAATGCAAATCCAGGACAGACGGTTCTTTCCACGCGCTTGTGCTGGCTGCGGTTAACAACTGGCCATCGGGAAGAAATCATAACATGGAGGATGCTGGACAGAAACTCAAGAGGGTTCGGGAGCGCCTGAACCTTCGATACCGCGACGTTGAGGATGCGAGCCAGAAAATCGCTGCCCGCCATCAAAGCGACGAATATATCATCGCCCTCAGCCGCCTCGCGGATATTGAAAACAAGGGCACTGTCCCCTCGATTTACCGCCTGTACTCTCTTTGTGCTATCTACCGGCTGGACTTTGTTGAAGCGCTGGCATGGTATGGCCTGAAAATCCCCGAACTCCCGATCGATGCTGCCGAAATTGAACTGGAAAAAACCCATCCGATAGGCTTCGTCAACAATGGGCATGGCGAGGTTGCCTTTCCTCTATCGCTCGACCCGGGTATCGACTTGCGCCGCACCACCTATATTAGCCGCCTGATTCAGCGGTGGGGTAAATTGCCTATGGTAATGCTGGAATCGCTTCAGTTGCAGAACCATCGTTACGCCTTTATCGGTACGGAAGATTGGTCCATGTACCCTATCCTGCAGCCGGGATCGCTGTTGCTGATTGATGAGACCCGGCGTAAGGTGGCCCCTTCCGGATGGACCAGTGAATGGGACCGGCCGATCTACTTTCTGGAACACCGCGCGGGTTATTTGTGCGGGTGGTGCAGCCTGAACGATGGTCAACTCATCGTGCAACCACATCCCTCCTCCTTGCAGCCGCCGGAATTTTTTTCCTATCCTGACGAGATCGATGTGATCGGCCAGGTTACCGGCGTCGCTATGCGTCTGGATCAAGGTCGGCGACGCCGTATTCGTTCCTGAGCACGGCCAGCAAAGCCTCGAGATCAGAAAGATAGACGCGTTTCTCCACATCGCTGGCTGAGCCCGGAAGAAGGTTACGATACGGAGCCAAGCGCAGCCAGGTATCGAGAACCGTCTTTTTCAGCTCGGGAAGGTCTGACAGGTACAGGTTTAGATCGGCTTTCTGCTGCTCCAGATCGTAGCAGAGCCACTCCAGAAAGGTGTCGGTGTGGCTGGATTGCAACGCAATATCGGCCTGGCGATCTCCAAAAACGAGTCCGAGCCCATGGTGTTCATAACGCCCGGTATTGGGATCGCGCAGAGAGGACAGATATACAAGCCTTCCGAATACGGATGGAATCCTGGAGAGAGTGTTCCGCCACAGGTCTGCCGCGACGCCTCGTTCCAACGGGCCCTTTACCTTCAGATCCTTCATACCCAGCCGCTAGGGAACTCGCCCACCAAGATTTTACACCAACTCCAAAGTAAAAATATCCCACCGAACCCTGGCCGTGGCGCGGATGTTCAGAACTGTTCCGATTTCCGAAATTGTAATGCCGGAATACGACATTGGCCGAAAGCGCGGGTACGCTAGTGTTTTGTAACCAGTTCGAATCCAGAAAGGGAGCTTAAATCGTGATTAAAAAGACTGTTTTGATGCTTATCATTGCCATCCAGTTTGCCGCTGTCGTTGGACAGGGCTTCGCAACGCCGCCGGAACCGCGATGCTTTCCGTGCCAGGATGAGGGGCGTTAGTACGGTACTATAGCCGGCGCCAGACCATAGCCATGCTAGAATAGCCGTCGAGTTGGCCGATGGCGCCGGTCCCCATACTTGAGCGCGTCGTTTTTTTTCTTTCGATCGCGGGCTACACCATTCTCGTCCTGAAGCTGGCGTGGACGAAGCTGTTTCACGTATACCGGTTTTTCTTTTTCTCCATGCTGGCGCAGTTGGTCCGGGACGTGGTGCTGTTGCCGCTAAATCCTCAGACAGAGATCTATGCCTGGGTATGGATGGGTACGATCCCCCTCATACTTGCGCTCGATGCCCTGGTTGTATTTGAGCTCTATTCATTGGTTTTGCGGGAATACCCCGGCATCTGGACGGCGGGGCGTTGGGCCATGGGAGGCAGTATCGCCCTGGCACTGCTGATAGCAGGTCTCAGCCTGATAGCTGATTTTGCCGCTGGGGCGGAGCAATATCCGGTACTAATGTATTTCCGGATCGGCCGCCGGGGCGTGTTTCTGTCGCTCGCGCTATTTGTCATCATCATGATGCTGTTTCTGGCCTGGTACCCGGTACCGCTGCGCCGCAACGTCATCCGGCACGCCTTCATTTATTCCGTCTATTTCCTGGCAACCAGTCTGGCGCTCTTCGTGCGCAACGTTTTCGGACCGGATTGGACCGACACCATCAGCATCATCATTATTGCTATTACGCTGCTGTGTCTCGCATTTTGGATTGCGCTTCTCGACCGCCAGGGTGAAATGAAGATCGACGTTTTCCATCCCAGAACCGATAAGGAAGATGAGCGACGTCTGCTTGCCCAATTGGAGGCGATCAATACCACACTTCGCCGGACAGGGAGCAAGTAAATTTGCACACTAAATCGTGAAGATTGCAATTTTTGATCAAATCCTGGGACTTGCAGTGTTGCGTTAAGCCTGAAATTCGGGTATTCTTTCCAGTCAGGTGGAGGATAAGATGAGTTTGGCTTTGGTTGCCGTGCTGGTGGTTTTCGCAGTCTCCGTGCTCGCGCTGATCTGGGTTGTGAGGCGGGTTTCGCTGGCTGGCCGGAAACAGGACCCGAATCCGGACTGGTTCAAGGCATTCAGTGTAAGACGCTATCGGCCGATGGAACGGCTCCTGAACGAAGGCGATTACGTATTCCTGGAATCTCAACCGGGTTTCCACCCCAAGATTGCTCGCAGGCTTCGGGCCGAGCGCAGAACAATCCTGCGCAAATACCTGCGCATGCTGCGGCGGGATTTTGACAGGCTTTATGCCGCAGCGAAACTGATTCTCGTCTATTCAGAGAGCGACCGGCCGGAGTTGGCCCGCGAACTGCTCAAACAGCGAATTGTATTCGTGGCGATGATGACGCGCATTGAACTGAGCCTGGCCGTGGCTCCTGTCCTTCCTCTCCGGCCGGATCTGCGCCCGCTGGTGGATGCGCTCGAATCGTTGCGCCTGCAAATTCAGCCCGCAAATCTACCAGTGCCCTCCGTTGCTTAGGTGCGCCAACCTGTGGCCAGAAAGAGGCCGCACCGAGTTGTCGAATTCACCCCTGGGGTGGGTGTTCTTTCCGGGACCGCTCTCCACGCCTTGATCGCTTCGGTACTATAGGCTCCTTAACAGCGCCTTTGCCTTACTCAATTCCGGGAAAGCCTTCTCCGCCTCCCGGAATTCTCTCGTATGCACCCGTCTGCGCGATCCATTATGTTGGACCGGATGAAGCAGATGCAGCATCTCGTGGAAAACAACATATTCCACCGCCAGTTTCGGCACATACCGGGAATCCAACAGCTTGCTGATCACGATGGCGTTATGCGCGGGATCGAAGTGTCCCAGCATAGTGCGTGATTTCCGCCGGCTCCAGCCAAGTAACGGGCGTGCCATCAGGCCATGGAAAAAACGCTGGTTCAAGTCCTCGAAGATAGCAGCCAGGTCGTAATGCTGCCCTGTGGGGTTCGACAGGAACTTCCTCCCGCGAATCTGACGCAGAAGATGCAAATCCCTTCGAACATCCTTCCGGTTCAAATGTAGCCGGTAGCGATGCGAGTACATGGCGGGGATTGGACGGCGGTAGAGCTTGGAAATGAGGATATGCGCCAGTGCTTCCAATACCGCGATGGGGGCGCCTTCGAGGATATCGGCGATACGGATTTCCAGGCGATCGCCCGTCATGACAATAAACGAGTTCGCGTTCGCATACCGCCGGAATTCGATCTTCACTTCTCCGAGTTTGGTCCGGGGGTGTAGATCTCTGAAAACACGGGTAAATATCTGCTCCGGCGTCTCGTACGCAGCGTCGTGAACTTGCTTTTGCATCGGATTTAACATATCAAGAAAGCTTGCAGCCTTTTTGTCGAATCCTACAGCCCACACCTCGGGGCAACGCGACGGAGGTCTATTGACCAGAGCTAAAATCAGCGCCCTCGGCTGTTATACCCCGCCGGGTCTGCTGACAAACCACGACCTGACGAAGATGGTTGAAACCACGAACGAGTGGATCCTGGAGCGAACCGGGATCGTCGAACGGCATATCGCCAGTCCGGATGTCGCCACGTCCGACATGGCCGTGGAAGCCGCCAGACTCGCTTTAAAACAGCGCGGAATTGACGCGTCCGAAATCAATGCGATCCTGGTTTGTACAGTGACGCCGGACATGTTGTTCCCGTCGACGGCCTGCCTGGTGCAGGACCGTCTGGGAGCGAAAGGGGCGTGGGGGTTCGACCTGATTGCGGCGTGCTCCAGTTTTGTTTACGGACTGACGACGGGCGCCCACTTGATTGCGGGGGGCGGACACAAGAAAGTGCTGGTGATCGGCGCCGACACGATGTCCCGCATTATTGACTATAAAGATCGGGCTACCTGCGTGCTGTTCGGGGACGGGGCTGGAGCGATGTTGCTGGAAGCGGCGGGGGACGGCGAAGACGCCGGCTTTGTCGACTTTTTGAATGAAGTGGATGGCTCCGGCGGACGGTATCTGAATATGCCGGCGGGTGGAAGCCGCATGCCGGCTTCGGCGGAAACCGTGGAAAAAAGGCTGCATTACGTTCATCAGGAAGGCCAGCAGGTATTCAAATACGCGGTACGCAAGATGTACGAGATCTGCCGCGATCTGCTCGAGAAAAATAATCTCGGACCGAATGACATCGCTTTGATGATTCCGCACCAGGCCAATCGGCGGATTATCATCGCCTGTGCCGAGCGCCTCGGAATCGATTGCAACAAAGTGATCATCAACATAGACCGCTATGGGAACACAACCTCGGCAACCTTGCCGCTGGCTACGCAGGACGCAATCCAGGCAGGCAAGCTGAAGAAAGGCGACCTGGTGCTATTTGCCGCCGTGGGCGCCGGTTACACAGTGGGCGCCAACCTCTGGCGCTGGAGCTACTGAGAATTCCCGTGTGAGCCCACGACGTCGTACAGATTCACTTGATATTGCGCGCCGGTCAGGACCGCCTTTATCGCGGGCCACGCCTGCTGGTGATCTTCGCTTGCTACCCATTGCCGCCTCTGCTCTTCGGTTTCGAAGCGGATCAGGAGCCGGTGTGTAAAGTCGCCGGGTTCGCTCCCGGAGCGCGCCTCCCGAAACTTCAGCAGCTCTACGCCAAGGAATCCGGGCTGTCTCCGAATGGCAGGGACGAACGTATCCCGGAACACCGCAGCGATCTCCGCTGTGCGGCTCAGATCGACTTGAAGGTCCACGTGCAACTGGATCGGCATGAAGCCGATTGTAAGCCGAAGCAGCCTACTTTACATCGAACGCGACGGTTTTGGTTTGTCCGCTGATGACATCGCGGACGCGGACCTGCCATTTGCCCGCGGGATCGTTCGTGGCGATGGGAATCAGTTTGCCGGCGCTGCCATGCGGCGCAAGTAGATTCCCCGAATAGTGCGGCACAACGTCACCCCATGGATTAACGACCTCTACATGCATCACGTGCATCGAAGCCAGGCTCGGGTTCGCCACGCTGATGCCGATGCGCGCATTTGCGCCGCGCTTTACCGTTGCCGGCCCCACGACCCGCAATTCGGGCAGGGGCAACGCGGACAGGGCGTACAATACCGGCTCATAAGGATCGAGCGCTATGTCGACGCTTTGCAGCCGCCCGAGATGTTTGCCGGTGCGCAACTCGTAAACCTGCATTTCGGATGGGAGCGCCAGCTTTACGTTTTGGGGTTTCTCAAAACGCTCGTTTGACTTGAACTCCGGCGGGCCAAGTTCGTTGACGCGAAGCTGTGGGTTCGAATGCACGCCCACAATCGTCACGCCACCATTGACGAAGCGGTGCGTTTCCACGCCAACAACCGGTTGACCCGAGCCGCCAGTTACTTTGAATGGAGCCTGGACTCCTGCGTCCGAAATCATCCTGTTTGCCCACTGATGGATGGCGCCCTCCTTGCCCACCAGGCGCTGCTGATGATAATTAATCGCAGTATGGTTGAGGAGAACCAGCTTGCCTTTGCCGGAACCTTTCTCCGAATGGATGCCGCCGCCCTTGGGCGGCAGCAGATCCGCCAGGCTCGATTGTGCCAGCTTGCGGCTGTGCGCATCGTAGGAGCCCGGTTCCCCGTCGGCGATCACCACGCCTCCCTGCTCGACGAACGAGCGAATTTCGCGGGCTTCGCTTTCCGACAGTGATGTGGAGCGAGGCAACACTAGCACGCGATAACCTTTTCGTATCAGCTCACCCTCTTCCACTTGCGCGTAAGAAACGAAGTTGTACTGAAGGGCGAGATCCTCAATCAGCCTGCACCAGGTTTCGCGCAAGCGCATGAATTCGCTGTCCAGCCTCTCGGTCGCGGACCCGCGATTCACCCATGCCTCGCCTTTGGGCCGCTGTGCCAGCATCCACTCCGTTCGCATGCTGGGCTGTGAATAGTGAATCGCGATCGGGTCTGCCCGGCGTTCGCTGTTCATCAGCAGCGAGGCGATTCCACGCTTCAGTTCAAGGTAGTAAGGCTTCACTTCGAGGCCGCGCTCTCCGGGCGTTCCTTCCTTGGTCACGAACTCGTTCTTGTCGTCCCAGATCAACAGGCCGCGATTGCCGTGCAGCAGTTCGTACCACACGCGGTGCTTTTCCCACGGACCACGCGCGAAAGCGACGGTGACCACCGCCAGTTCCGGATTCAATGACCGTATGATTTCGATGTTATTGCCGATGTCATACGGCTCGAGCGCACTCACCGCCTGTACAATTTTCGAGTAGTCGTAGCCTCCCCATCCCGGCATCTGTGCGCCACCGATGCCGACATAAGCATCCGGGTCGACGGACCTCACCGCATCGGCGCCCATTTTCAGAGCGCGGGAAAACGAGACATCCATCCACTCCTTGTGATCGGACCAGGCGGAATAGTTGCCATCCGTACGTTTCATCGCTTCGTCCGTGGTATCCGGCACGACACGATCCCACGACGCAAAATCGGTTCCCCATTGTTTGTTCAATGCGGGGAGCGTGCCGTAGCGCTCCTTGAGCCAGCGGCGCATTTCGGCAAGTGAATGATCGGAGAAATCGAAATCCCAGTAAGAGGCAAGATCGGCCACCCCGGATTCGTCGCCTAGGCTGTAGAACACGGGGCGGTAAGGCGAGTGGTTGCGAGCGGATTCGACCAGGCGGTCATGAATGCGCTTGACCCACACCGGGTCAGAGAGACTGGGATGCCGTTTGAAAGCTTCCTTGCTCGTCCGGTCTTTTTTGTAGAGCTCTTTGGCCTGCAGGTAAGACCAGTTCTGAATGCGATCCGGCCGCCAGCGATGGTACTCGGAGTAAAAGTCCGTTGCAATATTTTCTGCGTACCAGCGCAGATCATTGCTCAGCAGGAAATCCGGCGGTTTGACGTTTTTTCCGTTATACTGGCCCGAATCGATCCCCATCGTTTTCAGAAGCTCGAAATCCTTCCGGCTGTAGTTCTGCCACATCAGGATGATGTAATCCCACCATTGCCGGTACGGCGGTTTTGCGACGAAGGAGACCTTCTGCATGTCTTCGCGGTGATCGGGGCGGCCTTTCTTGTCCGTGCCATCGAAAACGAAGCGGACCTCGAGTTCATTTCGCATCGCCGCTGCCCGGCGCATATCGAGCTCGAACCGGATCTCCATTTCATCGGCCAGCACCACGGGCAGCTTTCGGTCCTCCACCGCGCGCCCGTGCACGTCGGTCCAGCGTATCGTCAGTTCTCCTTTGCCGGTAGCCTGGGAGTTCATTCGATACACGACAGAAACGATGCCGTCCCGCTCCATGGCGGGAGCCGGGAGGATGATCTCTCCCGCTTTGGTAAAGGGGATAAACAATAGCAATGACAGCGCAAGGCGCCACACAGAAGTGAAAATTGAAATATTCATGGTTGTTATCGTTGAGATACGCGCAGGCGCCACTCCGCTTTTCTGGGCGGCTTGTTGGACACCAGCAGTACGCGGAAGAGACGTGCGCCCCAGGCGGATCGGAGCCGGCCGTCTTCGATGGCGATCTCTTCGGTTTTCGGCGTCAGGACACTCGCGTCGTACTGGATTGCGACCGGGGAGCGAAGTGCCTGGCCTGTAAACGTCAGCTCGCCCGGTGCTCTCTGCGAAACGGTGCACGGCGTCATTAGGGTGAGCGTGATATCGTTCACGGGTTTCCGCAACGCGTACCGCTCTTCGATCTCGACCTCGCCGCGCGCGCGGTTCAAACGCAACGTCCGGACCCAGGTCTCCACGCCAGCCTCCGCCGGATAGGCGCGTGCGATGTCGAGGCTGAACTCGGCCGACTCACTACCGGCCCGGTAGCGAACGCCGCGCGCGGTGAAGTTGCGCCCCGGCGATTGCATCAGCTCCGCAATGGTCGGCAGGTTGTGATACGCCGATTGCATGGTCCAGATC
>CAADGY010000388.1 GCA_900696665.1 uncultured Acidobacteriota bacterium | reverse complement strand
TCTCGAAGGAGTTCGCACCCCTGGCTGCCAAGGCGGGCTGCGTGGTGGTGGACAACTCCAGTGCGTTTCGCATGGACCCGGAAGTGCCGCTCGTGGTGCCGGAAATCAACGCGGCCGATGTGAAGCAACACCGGGGCATCATTGCGAATCCGAATTGCACCACCGCCATCACCCTCATGGCGCTTTACCCGTTGCACGCGGCGTTCGGCTGCAAACGCATCTTCGCCTCCAGCTACCAGGCCGTTTCCGGCACCGGCGCCAAAGCCATCGCCGAACTGGAGCGGCAGGTGGATCAGATCGTCAAAGGCCAGCCCGTGACGAAGGAGGTTTACCCGCACCAGATCGCCTTCAACGTGTTGCCGCACGTGGATTCATTCCTGCCCAGCGGTTACACCAAGGAGGAGATGAAGATGGAGAACGAGGGGCGCAAGATCATGCATCATCCGACGTTCCGGGCGAGCGTGACCTGCGTGCGCGTGCCGGTCTATCGCTCCCACTCGGTGGCCGTGAGCGCCGAGTTTGAAAAGCCCGTGAGCGTGGAAGCCGCGCGCGCCGTGCTGAAACAAGCGCCGGGCTTGGACTTGGTGGATGAGCCGGAGAACAAGAAGTATCCAATGCCGCTGTTCACCTCGGAGAAATACAACTGCGAAGTGGGCCGCCTCCGACTGGATTGCGCGCTGGACAACGGGCTTTGCTTCTGGGTCAGCGGCGATCAGTTGCTCAAGGGCGCGGCGCTCAACGCGGTGCAGATTGCGGAGGAGCTGATGAAATAATCCATTCGCTGAGAGAGGCCGCGCTGGTCTGCCGAATCGAGCGCTTGCAGGCCTATTTCCGGTTAATCTTCCGTTTTCGCGGTTGCCGCTTCGCCGGCAACGGTTCGATCCGAGAGACGTGAAGCAAGGACAATTGTTTCACTTGGTCTTCCACATGGCTATTTGAGCCGGAGACCTTTCCGACAAAAATTCTCGAACCGAAAATCCAGGCAAATTCGGGGTGTGGAACATCGTGATACGAGCCGTCCGAGAGATAGATCCGAAAGGGTTGAAACGGAGTTTCGGCCAGCCATTCACGAACATGACTTGCGCTGATCATAACTTCGCTTTGAAGCTACTCCCGGGCAGTGGAAAGGCAAGCTCAGACCCAGGTTTCAAGGATTCCCCGCTTCTCTCGTAAACATGCTGGGCGGCTTGATATTCGCCTCCTTCACCGCGTCCATCACCTTTACCAACTGGCCGATGGGGGCGGCTTTGTCGGCGTTGATGGCGAGGTTGAGGTCGGGGTCCTTTTCCGCCCGGGCGGTCAGTTCCGCGCGCAATTGATCGGCAGTCAACGGCAGGGCATTCGGACCGAGCCGGAGATTCCCCTCGGCATCAATGCTCACAATGAGCGGCACGCTTTCGCTGGCGCCCGACCTCCGGGCCTGGCTGGATTCCGGCAGCGCCAGACGCAGGGCGGGCTGTTGCTTGAACGTGGTCGTGACCATCAGGAAGATCAGCATCACGATGAGAATATCAATTAGCGCCACAATGATGACCGTGGGCGTGCCGCGACGTTTGCGAATGAAGAAGTGCATGGTTACTTCGTTTCCAGCTCCCGGTATTGGCGGCGGATGAATTCGTCACAAAGGGTCTCCATTTCGACCGTCAGGGTTTCGACCTTCTTGGTGTAGTAACACCATGCCACCAGGGCGGGAATGGCGATCAGCAGTCCGATGAGCGTGGCGCGAAGAATGAGCGCGATGCCTTGGGCCAGCTTGGAGGCGTCGGCCAGACCGGCCTGCCCGACGTCGCCAAACGCGGTCATCATGCCCAGAATGGTGCCTACCAGCCCGAGCAGCGGCGCAATGCCGACGATGATTTCGAGCACCACCAGGCCGCGCTCCAGCTTCACGATCTCATGACGCGCGCGGGTTTGCAGCGCGTCCACGACGTCCTGCTTCGGCCAGTCGAGATGGTTTGCGGCGAAGAGCAGCAGCCGGCTCAAGGGTGCGTCATGTTGCTCGGTGACGCGCCGCAGCATGGGCACGTCCTCGGGCGTCTGGCAGGACTCAACGGCGGTTTCGATCTCCGGCGGCACGACTTTTTCCCAGCGCAGCGCCAGGCCGCGTTCCACGATGAAGGTCAGTCCGACCACCGAGGTCACGATCAGCAGGATGTAAACAAAGAATTCCATGTTGGATTTGGGGTTGCGCCGCGGCTGGCGGCCATGCGGAGTCTGTCGTCAGTTGTAATAAAAGGTGAATTTGATTTCGCGATAGTCCTTGCCCACCATGAGCCGCATCTCCCGCGGCCATTTCTCGAAGGGCGACGGATCGCTCACCGCCTTCTCACACAACAGGGACAGCGTTCCCGTGACGGTGTTTTCGAGCACTTGCATGTCCGTGATGCGGCCGTCGTAGTTCAGGTGAAATCGGAGCACCACCATGCCGCGCCGGTAACCGTCGTAACTCATGTTGTCGAGCAGATCGTACCAGCGGGACTGGACCGCATCAATGAACGCGCGGTCGTAGGCGCCGAATGGCGTGGCCCGGGTGTCGAACGATGCCTCGAGGCGTTCGCGGCGCGTTCCACCCTCCTGTTT
>CAADGY010000387.1 GCA_900696665.1 uncultured Acidobacteriota bacterium | reverse complement strand
CTGGCGCAAGGCGGGGATGCTTGCCGGGGGTGAACCGCGGTGCCGGCTCAGGCTTCCGCCGTCACGGTGTCGTAGAACTCCAGGACGTCGCCTTTCACACCCTTGAGCTCGGCCTCCTTGAACCGGATGGCGGTCCGCGGGTGTTGATTGAGCATGCCGGTCAGCAGATAGGGCAGGTCGTAGCCCCAGAGCAGTTTGGCGCGCAGCGGCTCGATGTGATTCTGCACACAGTCGAGCACCGGCCGGAGCTCATATTTGGGATTGTGCAGGAAGGCGAGCAGCAACTCCATGGGACAATTGCCGGCCCCGCGGCCCAGGCCCGCCATCGTGGCGTCGAGAAAGTTCGCGCCTTTGACAATGCCCTCGATGGTGTTGGCGTAGGCAAGCTGCATGTTGTTGTGCATGTGGACGCCCACCTCCTTGCCCTTCGGCCGGCAATAGCCCAGATACTTCTCCACCAGGAAATGCACCTGCTCGCTGTAAAGCGCGCCGAAGCTGTCCACCACGTAGATCGCCTTCGCTTCGGAGGTCGCCAGCATCTCCAGGCCCTCGTCCAGTTCGCGATCCGGCACGGTGGAGACGGCCATGAGGTTGACCGTTGTTTCGTAGCCCTTGTCATGCGCGTCCTTGACCATGTCCAACGCGGTCGGAATCTGGTTGATGTAAGTGGCCACCCGGATCATGTCCACCACCGACTCCTTCTTGGGCGGAATATCCTCATGATAATCGCAGCGCTCGGCATCGGCCATGACGGTGAGCTTGAGGTCCGTGGGATTGTCCCCGACAATGCGGCGCAGATCGTCTTCCAGGCAGTATTTCCAACAACCGTGCTCCCCTTGTTTGATGCCCTTGCGCGAGGCCTTGTAGCCCAGTTCCATGTAATCAATCCCCGCGGCGACGCAGGTGTCATACACGGTCTTGACAATCGAATCCTCGAAGTGGTGATTGTTCATCAATCCGCCGTCGCGAATGGTGCAATCAAGCACCTTGATCTCGGGGCGGTAAGAGAGCCATCGGCTGGTGGCGGTGTCCTTGGTCTTGGGGGCTTTCATCGAGCTTGAGTCGGAGTTCAATTCACTTTGACGGGCGGCATTGTTCCGCAAGCCGCCAATGGAGGACAGCAGAAAATGGACGCTTGACGTTTTGCGGTGAATCCCAGGGCAAAGAAAGGACGTGAAGTTCGCCCTCACCCGGACCCTTTCCATGAACAGCCAGTGGAGCGCGCGTCTGTGACCCGCAGCCGCCCGAACATAGTGGAAGCGTTGCAGGCCATAGCCCCGCGCTCCGATGGCAGCGCGCGGTTCAGGCATAAAAAGCGCGAAATTCCTTCTGGGGCAAATCTCCCGCCCTATTCCGGCGCGCAAGAGTTTTTCGACATGATTCGAGTTCGCGCGTTGAAGCGGGCTGAAGCCCGCGCCCCGGGGCGCGGCATTTATGCCGCTTCAACGCAGAACTGTTCCAACCGATGTCGAAAAATCCATGTGCGGCCAGAGAGGAGACGGAGGATCATTCGCGTGACTTGCTCGTCGGAGATCTGGTTGAGCCAACCCAGTCGCAGTTTTTCAACCGAGCCGGTGAGCAATTCACCCTCCGGCGTGGAAGATGGCACGCCATTCGGTTTCCGGGGTGTCAACGATAGAGCTCAGGCTGCGCCCGCCAATCCTTGTCGCGGTCGTGCCCGTAGTCGGCGACGCGCGGACGGCGCTCGCGCAGGCGCACGGACTCCAGACCGCAATAGTAACCCCCGGAGCGCGGATTCTTGCCGACACACTCCAACCGCAGCGTGTAAGTGCCCGGGGCCGGCCAGAAATCGAGCAGGTGAAATTCGTGGTCCACGATCTTCTCGCTGAAGAAGTCGAGCGGCCCGCCCAGCTTCACGCCGTTGAGCGTGGCCTGGTATTGGCCAAAGTCATAAGAGCGCGTGGCCTTGAGCAGCAACCGCAGCGGTTCTTTCCGCTTCACCTCGAACGGGATCTCCAGCCAGGCATTGTCCGCGGACGGTGCGCGGTAGAGCAGTTGCGGCCCGGGATGAAGATCGAGTTGCTGGCGGGCAACCGTGCCGGCGCCGTGGTGCTGCGCGTCGGCAAAATCGCGGGCATAAACGATCACTCGCTCCAGGTCGGGCAGACGGCGTTCGCGCGCGTGTGGAGCGCGCGTGGTGAAAGTGGGCGTGCCGGTCTGGTACCAGAAGGCCACACTGGCATAATCGTCCTCGCGCTCGTTCCAGCTCATGGATCGGTACTCAGGATTTTCATCGGGAGAAATCCAGCCGAAATGCTCGAAGGTCACCTTGATGCCCTTGTTGAAAACAATCGGGTCGGCGATGTGCCAGCGATAGGCGCTGGTGTGGCCGCCCAGGATGCCCCACTGATCAAAGTGGGGAACGCCGAAGAACGGCGTGCTCGTGGTCTTCAAGCCCCAGGCGGAAAGGAAATAATCCTCCGTGCCCGTGCCCCAGATGGACGGTTTGGCTTCGCCATCAATGTAAATCTTCTCGTCCCCTTCGCCGAACCACGAAGGACTGCGGGTGCGCACGGCCAGCACCGTGCCGACGTAATGACCCTTCCCTTTGGTCTCCAACACCAGGTAATCCTCCCCCTTCCGTGCCGGATACTCCTGCCGATATTGGGCATGGAAATAAGGCGTGTTGCGCGGCAGGCGGCGTTTCTTGATCCAGTCAATGTTGTAATAGAGCAGGCTGATGGGCTTGTCGCTCTGGTTCTCAATCTCGATGCGCGCCGACTTCCGAAACGGCATCGGCCAGAAGCAGTTGTAGGAATCCGCGTCTTCCACCGCCACCGGCAGACTGATGACTTCGCTGCGTCTGCCGAAACAGTTGGCGAAGAAATCCCCGACCGGCGCTTCGACGGCCGGACGTTCACGGCCATCCCAATAAATGCGCAGCAACATTTCCTGATGATTGGCCGAACCTTGCCTGGCCCAGTCCTGCGGTTCTGGTCCGAGGAACGTGAGCCAGATGTGCGTGATGACGCCCGGCCCTGTTTCGTCCATCAGCACGTGCGTCTCGCCGGGTGGCACACGGAAGTTGTCCCAGTTGCTGGCCTCCTCCAGATCACCGCGCGGGTCGGCCTTTGGGTTGTAATTGCGCTCCGCGTCGCCGCGCCGAACCTCGCCGATGCGCATGGTGGAAGTGGAGCGCATGGAGCGGCCGTCCTGCGGTTTGGCGAGGTCGGCGAGGTCTCCTGCGCTTGCCAATTGGAGGCCGGCGAGCAGAACAATCACGAATAGAAAAAACGTGCTTCTGGAGCGGCCTAGGTTGAAGCGTAGTCCCGTTGTGAGCGCGGAACCCTCTCCCTCACCCCGGCCCTCTCCCGCTGGGAGAGGGAGCATAAATCGCCGTCTCAATCGCAAATTCCGCAGCGGGATGGATGGAAAGGCCATTCGGAAAATCTGAAATGAGCGACCGGTGTTCCCTCTCCCAGCGGGAGAGGGCAGGGTGAGGGAGAACGCGCCGGCTCCAGCTTGTGGCCACAGGTTTTTTGCGCTGACCGACATTGGCGCGAAGCGTTTGGACTGCGGCGATTGATCGCCGCCTTGGCGCGCGGGCAAACTCGCGATTGAGTTGCATGCCGCAGATTTGCTAACAGCGGTGTTCAAGACGCCGCAGTCCAAACGCTTCGCGACGTCAGTTGCCCAAAACCGCTTTTGAAGATCTGTGTGACAGTGCGTTGTCCCAACTCCCTGACCAATCCCATTGCTCTTCATGTTGGTTGTTTCTCCCTTACTGGTTCACTTTTTCCAGAGCTTCCTTCGCCTGCTTCCGCGCTTCCCCGATCTTTGCGTCCTTTGATTCCGGCTCGTCTGCGGCGAGCTTCCAGGCGGCGACGGCTTCGGAATTG
>CAADGY010000386.1 GCA_900696665.1 uncultured Acidobacteriota bacterium | reverse complement strand
CACGCTGAACAAACACGAATACACCTACAACCCCGGCCATCAACGCACACGGCAGACCTTCACCGACAACAGCACGTATGATTACACTTACGACGGCCTCGGGCAGTTGAAGCTTGCCGACAGTTCGGTCAACGCCTACGACCGCGGCTACGCCTACGACGCGGCGTGGAATCTGAACTACCGGACCAACGGGGGAACCGTGGAAGCGTTCACCGTGGACAGCCGCAACCAGTTGACCGGCACGCCCGCCTTCAGCGCCACCTACGACGACAACGGCAACCTGCGGATTGCCAACTACGGCGCGGGCGGCTTTGTGCTCTACAGTTACGACGATGCGAACCAGTTGACCGAGGTTTATTACGAGGGGCCGAATGCGGGCTGCGGCGGCGGGGAGAGTTTGGCCGCGCGCTCGTCGCGGACCCGCGTGTCGCGGGCGGGGGAAGCGGGGCTGGCGCTGGATGGGGGCGGGGAGGATTTTTATCCGGTCTGGATGAGCCTGTTCAGTTATGACGGTCTGGGGCGGTTGCGGGTGCGGCGGGAGTATCAGTGGAACTGCGAATTCGGGCAGTGGGAGGAACTGGGGAGCGTGCGCTACGTGTATGACGCGAGGCGGGTGGTTCAGGAGCGGGACGGGAACAACACGCCGTTGGTGAGCTACACGCGGGGCAACGACTTGAGCGGGACATTGGAAGGCGCGGGTGGCATTGGCGGGATGTTGGGCCGTTCGAGCGGGTATGCCTTTGGTTGGAACGCGCACCACTATTACCACGCGGACGGTGGCGGGAACATCACCTACCTGGTGAACAGCAGCCAGGGGTTGGGCGCGAGCTACCGGTATGATCCGTATGGGAACTTGATTGCCTGGAGCGGCGGTCTGGCTGGAGCCAACGGGTATCGGTATTCGAGCAAGGAACAACATGCCGCCAGCGGGCTGTATTATTACGGCTATCGCTGGTATGAGCCGCAGTTGCAACGCTGGCCAACCCGCGACCCGCTGGGAGAAGCGGGCGGGATCAACCTGTATGGGTTTGTGGGCAACGATCCGGTTGGCTTTGTGGATCCGCACGGGTTGCTGTTCAAGGAGTGGTTCAAAGGGCTTGGAGACTGGCTTTACAACAAGATGATGGGAGACCGCGAGGGGCGCTATGATCCGGACAGCAACCTGGCGCAACGCACGGCGATGCTGGGGAACGAGGGGGCGGATACATTGCGGCAAATGATGGAGGAAGGGGCTGGGCTGCTGGGTGACCAAGCGACCGACGCGCTGGCGGGTGGAGCGGCAGGCAAACTGGCGGGGCCACTGCTGGGTGCGGCCTGCAAGGTTGGGAGGAAGACGGTGAACCCACGGCTCATCGGTGAGGCTACGAAAGGCTTGGGGTTCGCGGATGAGGCCGCAAACAGAACACCAGTCTTTTGGTCGGGTGGTCGAGCCGCCGAAGATGCAGCTAGGACGTTCGCAAATGCGAACAACGGAATTGTCATAGGCGATACTGCGGCAGGGCGCGCTTTGGCTCAATCAACCGCTGGCGTGCCTTGGTCACAAGCTCGACCTCAATGGTTGTCACTGTCCGAAGACTTTGCCCGCAACGCATCCGGTCAAGTCAATGTTTTCCAGAATGCGCGAGGTGTAGCTGTGGATAGCATCTGGCGAAACGAATACCAGATTCTCATGCAGAATCCGAACGTCACGAGAATCAACTTCAATGTCGTAATGCCAAACGGCTCTGTCGTTCCTGTGCCCTAAATTTATGTTCACCTCACCACGCCCAAATTTATACGAAAGCTCGGACGGCTTTTCGGTGGAAGTGCTCGGTCGCACTGGACTTCGCTACCGCGAAGCAGACCGGCAGATGTTTGTGGATTCCGAAGTCTTAACCGGCCCATCTGGAATGGCCGTTTACAAAGACACAATCGAGAAGTGGGACTCACCGCATGAAAATGTGCCGGTAACGGACTCGGATCGTGACCGGATTCTTAAGAACATTCGCGATGCCTTTCGTTTTCAAGGCTTCGAGATAGATGTGATATGAACTGAATGGCAAAAATTCTTTCAAGCCTGCTGGCGCTGCTCTTTTTTCTGAGCGGCTCGGCGATGAAGGGAAATGCCGAAATTTGTCATTCCCCTCTTGCCGCAAAGGTGACAACTCCCATCGGCGAGTTGCGAGCGGCAGGACTTAAGGACGCGCACCACGTCGTCCAGGATGCTGCCGTAAGAAACCTTCCCGGCTACAACACGCAGCTCGCTCCGGGTGTTCAGCTTCCAGGTCCTTCAACAGCGGTGGGGACACCGCACTACATCGCAACCCAAGTCCAGCGTCAGGCGGGCGGAGGAACTCTGGCGGCGGAGATGCGAATCGGATACAAAGCTCTCCGACAGGCTGGATACTCGGAGGCCCAAGCTCGCCAGATCATCGCTGAGACTGACGCATACTTCCGGAGCATCGGCGCGACTCCGACAACGCCCACCCGCATCCCAGGCAACCGAAATTGACGCTGCCATGAATGAACAACTACGACAACCGGTGCGTGAAATCATCGAACTGCTCGTCACTGGCAGATACGCAGAACTCGAGACTCTGACGAAGGGAGTTCGCCTTAGCGCACAGGAGATGGCCAAGGCGATTAGCGATTACGGCCGTCAGTTGGTCATGCCGCCAGAGGAGGCGTTTCAGCTCATGGATGTCGTGGAAATTCGGAACGCCCAGCCGCCTCGTTGGTCAGTCACAATGCCACTTTGGACGCAAGCGGAAGGGCGTTCGGACCTTTCACTGGAGCTTACGCTCATGCGTGGCCATAGAACGTTCGATATCGAGCTCGATGACATTCATGTCCTCTGACTCGCTCCGTCCGTCGCTTTGCCTACGACCGCTGTTTGGCTTGCCTCTCTGGCTTCTGTTTGCCGCCCTCGGCTTAGTTTCGCAGGCGACCTTTGCCTACGACGGCCATTCCACAGTCGCCGCAAAGGAAACAACGTATCTGTACCAGAAAGTCGGAGCAGCCGGCGAACACCTCAAATTTGGAATCACCGGCAATCCAGCGACGCGATACACGGCGGCTGAACTAAATGGCGGACAACTGAGAATCATCGGGCAGGGTGAACGCTCAGAAATGCTGCGCCTCGAAAGGCAGTTGCACGAAACGTTGCCAATCGGGCCGGAGGAGCAGCAGTTGTTCTACATTCAGAAGCAGGTCGAGAAGGGCTTGAAACCACCTCCCTACTGACCGGACTACGACTACGATGAAATACCAGCTTGTGCTACAACTGCCCGCGTCATCCATTAAGGATTACGACGCGATGATCGAACTTGAGGAAACAATCATGCGGAGTCTCGGCAATCTCGGGAAGGTGGATGGGCATGACGCTGGTTCAGGCGAGATGAACATTTTTATACTCACCGACCATCCGAAGTTCGCTTTCGAGCGCGTAAAGCAGGTTCTCGGGACAGAGGACTTCATGCCCGACTTGAAAGTTGCCTACCGTGAGATTGGCAAGGACGAGTTCACCATTCTTCATCCTGCGGGTCTCAGCTACTTCGCGATTGCGTAGCGTCGCTCACATTCTGTTCGGCATACTGGTGCTGTTCGTTTCACTGAGCGGCCCGGCATTGGAGGGGAATGTCGAAATTTGGCATTCCACATTCGCCGCAAAGGGGGGAATCGGCCCGGTGCTCAAGGGACAAGAGGGAGTTGCGCGTGCGATGGCGGAGTATGAAGCGGCGGGTGGCAAGGTTTTCGGAGAACAAATCAGCATCAGGGCTGGCGGCGGTCGCACCATACCCGACTTCTACGGTCAGAATGCACAAGGCATTCGTGAGTTCATCGAAGTCAAGAACGGCCCTGGTGCTGCGCTGAATCCGAACCAGCAAAGACTCATTCCTATCATTCAACAATCGGGAGGCGTGCCGGTGGGTGGCAATGCAGCAGCCGCAGGTCTGACGCCAGGCGTTCCCATTCCGCCAACTCCGGTGCGAGTCATCACTTACCCGTAAGCGTATGACCGTCTCGAAAGATTTTGTCTCCCACGTTTTCGCGCTCGCTGCTGAACAGCTTGCTCGCGCTGGTTTTCAGAAGCGAAAGGCGGACATCTACACCAGCACCGTGAACGAGGAAGTTATCGGCTGGCTTGGACTGAACAAGGCGCTCTATCGGGGAGGCGTCTTGCAGATAAATCCGGTCGTTGGAGTCCGTCACCAGAAACTCGAATCTCGCGTAGCTGAATTGCTCGGCCAGAAACCGCATCAATACATCCCTGCTTCAATCAGCACCAATGTCGGCTACTTGATGCCCGAACAAAAATATGTGGCTTGGTCGTTTCAAGAGGACGCGAACTGTGATGCTCCGGTTGCTGAAATGGTAGCGGCCATCGGGAGGTTTGGTCGGCCATTCATGGAACAGAACGCGACGCTGGCAACGCTCCACAACGCACTGCTGAACTCCAAACGCGGCACGCCGCCCGACCAACTTGATTATCGCATCGCTGCGGCTGCCGATCTTCTCCGCAAGCACACAGAAGCGAAAGCCTTCGTTGACGCAAAGCTGCGGGAGATTGGAAGTCGCAACGACGAAGCAGCCGAGTGGTTCAGAAAGTTCGCAACGAAACTCCGACAACGCTGACCGCCGGTGTCCCGCCAAAAGGTGTAAGGAATCTGGCTCGCCTCAGGCCGGCTCGATAGAAGGTCGGCCACCCGCGCCTGCCGCACAGCCCTGGACACGCCACCTCGTGCCGCCTGACGACTGAACTTCACGCTTTCCTCAGCCGGGGAAATGTGGTTTCAATCGCGGCATGAAACGCATCTCGCGAGTTCTGCTTTTCGTTGCGGCTCTTACAGGACTGGCTGGCTTGGGGATCCTTTCGCCGGCAGCATCGGCCCAGGCTCAATCCATCGCTCGGGACCTCAACACACCGCGCACGTTTCCAGAGATCAAGACAAGGGCCGAATGGGAGGAGCGGGCCGCGGAAATCCGGGAACAAATCCTCGTCAGTTGCGGTTTGTGGCCCTT
>CAADGY010000385.1 GCA_900696665.1 uncultured Acidobacteriota bacterium | reverse complement strand
TGCCGTGCACAGTGACAAAGCGCACACCGGTAGTGGCGATTTGTTTGACGGCTCTTTTCACCGTCTCGCCGATATCGTAAAGTTTCAGGTCCAGGAACACCTGCTTGCCGGCGTCGAGCAGGTTACGAACGAAATCCATTCCGGCGGCGGCATACAGTTCCATGCCGACCTTGTAAAAATCAATGTCGTTGCCCAGCCGGTCCACGAGCAAGAGCGCCTGTTCCGGAGCATCGAAGTCGAGCGCAATGATGAGGGGGTTATTGTTCATACGATACGAATAGGTTTTGCGGCACGCGGGATGACCTGGCCGATGCGATAGGCTTGCGGAAATTTGTCAGCCAGTTTCACCGCGTCCTCCTCCGGCAAAGCGATGAGCAGGCCGCCTGAAGTCTGTGGATCATAGAGCAGGCTCTCGACCTCCTGCGGCAGCTCGCGTGTGATTTCGACCGCGCAGGAGGCAAAGTCCTTGTTGTTTCTGAGCCCCCCGGGAATCGCTCCCTGCCGTGCATAGTCGAGTGCACCGGGAAGAAATCGCACGCAATCGGCGGTAATTTCCAGCGTCAGCCCACTTGCCACAGCCATCTCCCGGGCGTGCCCCATCAGGCCGAAGCCCGTGACGTCTGTACAAGCGTGTACGTCGTATTCGAGCATGGCCTCGCAGGCGGTTCGATTGAGAGTCAACATCGATGCGATGGACGCTTCCACATCCGCAGGAGCGGCTATACCGCGCTTGAGAGCCGTGGAGACCGCCCCGGTGCCGATGCTCTTGGTAAACAGAATCACATCGCCGGCGCGGGCGCCAGCGTTAGTCTTCACGCGTTCGGGATGTACGATGCCGGTGACGGCATAGCCGAACTTGATCTCATCGTCGGCTACACTGTGTCCGCCGAGAACGACGCATCCGGCTTCTCGCATCTTCTCGGCGCCCCCGCGCAGTATCTGTTCCAGATCCTCGATATCGCCTTTGGCGGGATACGCGACAACCGACAAGGCGGAGACTGGCCGGCCACCCATGGCGTAAACGTCGCTTAAAGAATTCGCCGCGGAAATGGCTCCGAACGTGTAAGGGTCATCGACAATCGGGGTAAAGAAATCGATGGTCTGGACCAGGGCACACTCCGGCGTCAACTTATACACCCCCGCATCGTCGGCGGTGTCGAAGCCGACCAGTACGTTCTCATCTGCCACACGTGGAAGCAGCGCCAGCACGCGGTCCAATACCTTTGGACCCAGCTTGGACGCTCAACCCGCAGCTTTTACGTGGGCAGTAAGTTTTCGAGAAGCCACTTGCCATCAGTGTAGCGGAGCCGGCAGCTACCCTATGCGCTTTCAACCAGCGGGCTCGGCTGCCGGTGCCGGCACTCCCGCGGCGGCTACGATTTCCGTTTCAAGATCGTCGTGCACAATCGGGACGGCGGGCGCCATTTCCTGGAGCAGAAGCTCCGTTGCCATTACCCGAGGCTCCGCGTGAAAGAACTGGCGAAACGGGTACTTCGAGACCAGGTTGCAAACCGCCAACAGGCTCATACCCTGATGGTGAGCCATCCAACAGGGAACGGCCTGTCCGGAGGAGACGCTGGTGAAATCGATGGCCTCATAAAAACCCAGAGGGCCGCACCAGGACCGCGCCGCCATGTCCCGCAGGTTCCGCACCGCGCTGGAAGCATGGGTCAACAGCGCCAGGAACGTCGAATACGGCGAGACAACCAACGCTTCCTGTGAGCTGAACTTCAGCGCAAGGCCGCTCAACCCAAACGCATGGTACTGATAATTGCCGCCGGCATCGGTGCGGGAATAAGCGGATTCGGAAATACCCCAAGGTATGCCTTTTCCCCGCACATACTTCTGCTGCGCCTCGACGGCGGAAACCATGCTCTTCCACATGAGCGTCGCGGGATAGGCTCGCATCCAGAGGGCCGGCATAAGATATTCGAACATCGTGCCCGTCCAGGACAGCAGGATGCGCTCTCCGCCATAGAGTGTCTGCGCCCGGCCAAGGTGGAACCAGGATTCCTGCGGGATATCGCCTTTAGCGATTGCGACGAACGCCGCGATGCGGGCTTCCGAAGCCATAAGGTCGTAGTAGGAGTTCATGAGGCGGCCCTCGTCGGCCTTGAACCCCACCGAAAGCAGCTTCTTCCGGGGATGATAGAAAAAGCGGAAATCCATGCCGCGGACCAGCGACTCGGCTTGTTCCGCAATTTCGGACAGCGCCTTGAGCAGGGCGTCCGCTTCCTGCACCGTGCGAGGGACGCTTGACCGCAGCGCCGCAAGGAAGCGCTCGCCGGCTCCTGATAGCGACTGGAAGCGCTCACGTTCCTCCAGGTGGCAGCGGATGGCCCGCACTCTACCGGCGAGGTTGTCGAGAGTGAGATTATCCACCGGGCCGGCATCGAGCACTTCGACCAGTTCACCGGCAGGCGCGAGCAGCCATGGCGCGAATCGCTCCACAACACTCCGGATGGAGCGTACACGCTCGCACAACTCATGAGCCCACCAGGCGGCTTCGGGAGACTCCTCGAGTTCCCGCTCGAGAACACAGGCGCCACGTTCCAGCTCATCCAGTTCCCGAATCCATTCGAGCGCGCCGGAGCCGAGACTGCTCACGTGCGCCCGCAATCCAGGAACACCTGACGGAGCAACCTCGTCGAGAATCTGAATATGCTCCCGCAGACCCTGCCATAGCGAGGCCGGAAGCAAAGGCCTGTTCTTCAGCGAAAGGCAGCCCTGCTTCAGAGTCCAGAGGCAGGCCGCAAGGTTGCCGCTATCCACGGTCGAAAGGAAGAGAGGCTTCAGCGGCTCCAGCGTGCGGGTATCGTACCAGTTCAGGAAATGCCCTCTCAGCCGCGACATGCGCCGCATGGAGGCCAACGTTCGCTCGGAATCCCGAACCAATTCGGGAACGGTGAGAAATCCCATTTCGACGGCGGCCTGCCGTGCATTCAGTAACAGACCAAGGTTCGTGGGCGAAATTCTGTGTGCGATAACCTGCGGGTTCTCCTGTACGTTATCGGGTACAAGCCAGTTCGATTCCGGCCCGCTGAACTGCCGGAAATACCGCCAGGTGCGCAGCGCTGTAAGACGCAGGAACTTCTCGTCATCCTGCGACAGTTTGGGTTGCCTGACACGCGGCGCCCGGTTCAGCCAGTAGGAAATGAACGGCGAGGCAAACCAGAGCGCGAGAATCGGTCCGGCGAAGGGCAGCGACTCCGGCTTGAACAGCGCCATCAGTCCGGCGATAAGAAGCGACACGTAGGGGATCCAGGAAAGATAACGGTCCACCGGCGTGCGGCGCTTCATTCCCGCTTCCGCCTGCGCGGCGGTTTCCCATTGAAGGAGCCTGCGATGGGTGAAGCGATTCCGGACAATGGTCCGGATGATAGCATCCAGCATCACCAGCGTTTGGTGGGCAAGAAAGACCAGGTTCAACAGAACGTGAAAATGTCCTTTGAGAAACGCCAGGCCTGTCTCCTTGACAAAGGGCACAATGCGCCGCAAATCACCGAAACGAAGCAGCGAAAACAACAACTGCGTGTATACCGGCATCAACATGAGCGCCAGCGTGGCGGCGGTCCAGTACCAGGGTTTGCCGGGGAGATAGAACCACCCGGTGAGGAACAAAATGAATGTAGCTGGGTCAATGACACTGCGGCGCAGATTGTCCAGAATTTTCCAACGGGAGGCCAGAGTGACCGGATTCGACACGGAGTTTCTGTCATAATCCGGCACACGGGGAAACAGCCACTGCGCAATCTGCCAGTCGCCGCGGACCCACCGGTGTTTTCTGCGGCTATAGGCGCTGAAGTGGGATGGGTAGTCGTCGATCAGCTCGATGTCGGATACCAGTGCCGAACGCGCATAGGCGCCCTCGATCAGATCGTGGCTCAACAGGGCGTTGCAGGGAAAACGGTGGTCCAGAACCGCGCGTAGCGTATCTACATCGTAAATACCTTTTCCCGTGAAGATACCCTCTCCGTAGAGGTCCTGATAAACGTCGGAAACCGCCCGGGTGTAGATGTCGAAGCCGGTTTGTCCCGAATAGAGCGCCGCGAGCCGCGAACGCCCGGCCGATTGTACGCTAATCCCCATCCGGGGTTGCAGAATTCCGTATCCGGCCACCACGGTATTCGTCACCGGGTCGATGATGGCGCGATTCAGCGGGTGTGCGAGCGTTCCCACCATTTTGTGCGCCGAGTCCCGTGGAAGCTGCGTATCGGAATCGAGTGTAATGACGAACTCGATGCTCGGCAGAATCTGCATAGCGCCGACTTTCACCGGAAAACTGTCGAAGTCATTCCGGAGCAGCTTATTCAGATCGAGGAGTTTGCCGCGCTTGCGCTCCCAGCCCATCCAGGCACCTTCACTGGGATTGAAAACCCGGTGGCGGTGAAAGAGATAGAAACGTCCGGCGCCGCCATCCCCGTATTTGCGGTTCAGCCCGCGAATCAGTTCCGAGCAGAAGTCAGCCAGTTCTTCCTTCTCATCAAACGGCTGGTCCGAATCCGGCGCGTCCGTCAGTAGCGCATAATAGAGGTTCCGGTCGGAATTTCCCAGATAGCGGATTTCCAGCTCGCTGACAGTTTCTTCCACTTGCTGTTCATTCAGCAACAACGTCGGCACTGCAACCATGGTGCGGAACTCGTCCGGTATGCCCTCGGAGAAATCAAGCTTCGGCAGCGCCCGCGGTTTGAGAAGGAAAGTGGTCAGGCTGTTCATGAAATCGACGGCAGCCTGCGTAGCCGGTGTGATCAGCAGCAAGAATCCGGCAACGATGGGGGTAAACGTTTCGAGCTGGCTCAACAGAAGAAAAGCGATCAGCATCGTCGAGAGCTCGACACCGATCAGATAGAAGCCATTGGGAGAGTTCAGAATGGCATTGCGAATCCGGCGGGCAAATGGCGGAACGTACCCGATTTCACGCTGCAAAGCAGGCAGCCCAAGATCCACCAGATAGAAGCCTACGTGCGAATGGCGCTCGTGAATGCGACTTGTAGGAGCATCTTCTTCGGCGGCGCTCTTTGCCAGGCGGACAGCAGTGGCAGCGATCTCCGTTTCTGGCGCGCGCGAGTGTGTAGCCATCTCCGCGATGGCGTTCCGGTACATATCGCGTGATTCGTAGTCCATGCGCGGGTAGGTGAGAGAGGGGTCCGAGCGCAAGATGCGCTCCACCAGGCTGACCTGCTCAAATAGCGATTTCCAATCTGTCTGGGCAACCGCCCGGAGCGAAGAGATCAGCCGCCCGGCCGCTGGAATGCCGGCTTCCCCAGACGCGGAATCCGCATTGATGCCGCGCTCAAGCGTAGCGGCCAGTTCCCGCAGCAGGACGAGTTGAAGCATCGGCTTTAATGCCCAGATCTCACCCATCTCGAGCGGGCGTTCATCCTGAACCGCACCAACGTAAACAGCCAGCGCATCGGGACGATAGACGAAATCCACGCTGGTCAGGAAACTACGCACCAGCGCGTAGACCCGCGGTACGGGCGTTCCGCCAGCAGAAGAAACGTGAGGGTGTTCCGCCATGTCGCGGTCCGGACGCCCGGCATCGCGGAGGGCGGTGCGGATCAGGCGATAGTTCTCGAGCAGCCAGGCTCGCGTTTCGGCGTCGAAGAGTCCGCCCGTCAATGCGTGCGAGGCAAGCAGAGCATGCAAACGCTTATGTTCCGGTTTTAGGACCTTGCCGCCTTGCCTGCCGGCATCCACCCAGGAAGAGGCAGTGTCTTGCGCGTGACGCCGCAGGGCGGCAATACGCTGTGAATCGAGATTGACGGACCCGATGTCGTCCTGAAAGTCGAACTCTCCCCGCAGCGCCGGGGAACTGGCGTGAAGCACTTCACCACGAACAGGAATACTGGAATGCATGTTTCCTATCGATAGTTCGCAGCTTGTAGTTCGAACATTTCCGAATAGCGCCCGCCGAGCGCCATCAACCGGCTATGACTACCCTCTTCGGTAATGCGCCCGTTCTCGAGCACAACAATCCTGTCAGCCATCCGCACCGTGGAGAACCGGTGCGAAATTAAGAGCGCCATCTTTCCGTGGGTCAGTTCGGCGAATCTCTGGAAGACCTCGTGCTCGGAGCGCGCATCGAGCGAGGCGGTAGGCTCATCCAGAACCAGGAGTTGCGCGTCGCGCAGATAAGCACGTGCCAGCGCCACCTTCTGCCACTCACCACCGGAAAGGTCCACGCCTCCTTCGAAGCGGCGGCCCAGAATCTGCTCATAGCCCCGCGGTAGCCTTCGAATCACCGCGTCGGCGAGACTCTTGCGCGCCGCCGATTCGAGCTTTTCCAGGTGGTTCCGCTCCTCCACGCGGCCCATGGCAATGTTCTCCGCCGCGCTTACTTCGTACCGCATGAAATCCTGGAAGATCACGCCGATTTCGCGGGAAAGCCCCTCGATGTCGTATTCCCGCAAGTCGATCCCATCCAGCAGAATCTGGCCGGAGACCGGGTCATAGAGCCTCGTCAGCAGCTTCACAATCGTTGTCTTACCCTGGCCGTTCTCGCCGATGAGAGCAATCCGCTGTCCGGGTTCGATGCGGAAATTGAGGCTATCCAGTACCAGCCGCGAGTTCCCCGGGTAGGCGAAAGACACGTTCCGGAACTCAAAGCCGTCGCGAATCGGACGGGGAGCGGGCAACGCTCCGGGCTTTGAGCTAACCTTCGGCCGCACGGCAAAGAACTGGAGCAGGTCCGTGAGGAACAGCGCCTGGTCCGCGATGCTCGAGAAGGTGGCGAAAATACTCTGGATGTTGGTACTGGCTCCGGCAATCGCGCCCGCCAGGAAAGTCATGGTGCCCACGCTGAGATCGCCGGTGACGGTGCGGTAAATCACGTAAGCGTAGGCTCCGTAGTAACCGGCCGATGCCAGAAGAGAGAGAAGGGAACCCGCCCACAGTCTTCTTTTCGCGAGTGCGACATTTTGTCTGTAAATGACGTCGGACAATTCGGCATAGCGACCCGTAAAGAAGGAGCTTAAGCCGAAGAGCTTCAACTCTTTGGCCGACTCCTTGCTCGCTCCGAGGACACGGAGATAATCCATCTGCCTACGCACCGGTGTCTGGCTGAAGTTCAGCGAATACCCCAGGAAAGCGAAGTGGCTTTCGCCCAGAAAGGCGGGAACCACGCAGGCGATGAGAATCAGCAACAGCCAGGGCGAGAAGGCGAGGATGCTGCCGGCCAGAGTGACCACCACTACAGCCTGTTGCAGCATAACGCCGAAGGCCTGGATCATCGCGATGCGATCGGTAGCCTGCACCCTCGCCCGCTCCAGCTTGTCGTAAAAAACCGGATCTTCGTAAGAGGCCAGATCGAGCCGTGAGGCGTGCTCCATCACCCGGACGCTGACATGCCTGGTGAACTGGTCGGCGAGCAGGCTATCGAAATAACCGATGGAGCGGCCCAGAATACCGCCCAGCGCCGCAAGCCCGAATTCGGCGGCTACCAGCCACCAGAACAACGGAAGGAGCGGCTCTTCCCGGGTGGAGGCAACCACCGAGTCGATGATCAGCCGCGAGATGGACAGCATCGAGACGGGAATGAGCGCGGCAATCAAACGGGCGGCCAGTCCCGCCGAGACGACGGCTGGTCCGGACTCCCAAACAATGCGCAGCACCGGCGGTATGGTGTAAAGCGCGTCCAGTCTCTTTTTCCATCCACCCCAGAACGTTTGTGGCGAGTCAGGAGGCATAAACGAAAATCTGTCTCGTACAGCGCGACTGAACCAGTTGAACGGTGTGCTTTGCAGACTGCAGCAGAACTTGAAGTACTACTTTTGACGCCGAAACAGCGAAGAAGTTTCAAATGGGCTGCAGCGGCTGCGCAAGTCACTTAATATTGAGATTGAAAGATAGTAGATCGCACATCTCCGTAGCGCTTGTGCGAAGATAGAAATTCCGCGGTGCAGGATCGGGGTCCCGGTGTCTCCAGACCGGCACATAGGGAGTTCCAGCCCTCTCGGCGCGCTCTGTTGAAAGCCGCCACCGGTAGCGGTATAAGTTCGCTCGCAGTTGGCACACCCTTGGGGGCTCAGACCCGCACGGACCTGACACCCCGTGCCCAGAGGTCGAGACAAGCCCTGCTCGATGAAATCCACAGGCGTTCCTGCCATTTTTTCTACGACCAGGCTAACCCGGAACTCGGACTCATTCACGACAGGGCTATTCACACCGGACGCGAGCAGCGGGCAGTGTCCAGCATCGCGGCCACCGGCTTCGGGCTCAGCGCCCTCTGTATAGCCGACCGGCAGCGGTATTTTGCCGCCGGTAGTATTCGCCGGAGGGTCCAGGCGACGCTGGAATACCTGGCGTCGGAGGCACCCCACGAACATGGCTTCTTCCCGCACTTTCTGAATATCCGGACCGGCCAGCGTATCTGGGGCTGCGAGTACTCCTCTGTGGACACAGCATGGCTGCTGTGTGGTGTGCTGCATTGCCGGGCGACTTTCGCGGATTCCGCTATCCAGGCGCTGGCCGATGAAATCATCGGCCGGGTCGACTGGCGCTGGATGTTGAATGGCGGACCGACTCTATCTCATGGTTGGACGCCGGAGCACGGGTTTCTGCCCCATCGATGGGACGTTTATTCCGAACTCATGGCCATGAACCTCCTGGCGGTGAGTACAGGAACAACCACGCTGCCCGGAGAAAGCTGGCATGCGTGGGCACGCCCGTTCCGGAACTGGAGGGGTGTGGAATATATCGACTCTCCGGCACCGCTTTTTGTGCACCAGTTCTCTCACGCCTGGTTTGATTTCCGGGCGAGGCGGGACCGCTATGCAGACTATTTCACAAACTCGCGACTAGCCACGGAAGCGCACCAGGAGTATTGCGCCGGCCTATCCGCCCAGTTCCCCTGGTACAGCATGGACATGTGGGGAATTACAGCTTCCGAATCCGAGACAGGCTACGTGGCTTGGGGCACCCCTGCCGCGCCGGTTCCGCCCGATGGCACTCTGGTGCCGTGCGCCGCTGCCGGCTCCATGCCCTTCCTCCCGGATCAGTGCGCCACTGTGCTCGAAACCATGCTGGCGCGATATGGGAATAAGGTCTGGACCCGGTACGGGTTCGTGGATGCATTTCATCCGGGAAGGGGCTGGTACAGCCCCGACATCATAGGAATCAACGTGGGCATCACACTCCTGATGATTGAGAACGCCCGCACGGGCTCTGTCTGGAACACGATCATGTCGACTGTGGAAGCGCCCAGGGCTTTCGACATCGTGGGCCTGCAAAAAGTTTGAGAAGAAGGCGCTTGCCGGTCGCGGCAAGGGTGGCCTGGAGGCGCCTCACGCCGCGTCGCGCCGCGTCAGTTTACTTGACCTTGACGGGCAAGAGACCTAGAATCGAGAGTAGTCCCATTGTGTGCTGGAGAGTGGTATGAACACAAGGCGATTCTTGGCGTTTTTGAGTATCACGGCTTTCCTGGCGGTGACCCCGCTTGCGGTAGGCGCCGAAAAGAAAGCAGCCGGCGCGGAACGCGAAACACTCGCCAAACCAATGAGCGAGAAGGAGCGGCGCAAACAGCAGGAGCGGCTCCGGAAAGAACTCGAGGGACCTTACCGGAAGTGGCTGAACGAAGACGTCGCCTATATCATCACCGACGAGGAGCGTGCGGCATTCAAACGCCTCTCCACCGACGATGAGATTGAACAGTTCATCGAACAGTTCTGGCTGCGGCGCGATCCCACACCTGACTCGATCGAAAACGAGTATAAGGAAGAGCACTACCGGCGCATAGCGTATGCGAACGAACGGTTTGCGTCCGGTATCCCTGGCTGGAAGTCGGACCGCGGCCGTATCTATATCACCTTCGGCCCACCCGACGAGAATGAATCTCATCCGTCCGGTGGTTCCTATGAACGCCCCATGGAAGAAGGTGGCGGCACCACGTCTACGTATCCATTCGAAAAGTGGCGCTATCGCTGGATCGAGGGCATCGGTACGGACGTCATCATCGAATTTGTCGATCCGACGATGACGGGGGAGTACCGCATGACAATGGACCCCTCGGAAAAAGACGCCCTATTGATGGTTCCCGGCGCAGGGTTGACTCTGATGGAGCAGATGGGGTTGGCTTCAAAGGCGGACCGGTTCAGCCGCACGGACGGCACACGGTTGGGTGTAGGCGATACACCCCTGCCATCGCGCATGAATCAGTTCGAACGCCTGGAGCAGTACGCGAAGTTGCAGAAACCACCGTCGATCAAGTTCAAGGACCTGGAAGCGGCGGTCAGTTCCACTATCCGCTACAACACACTTCCTATGGATGCCCGGTTGGATTTCCTCCGGATGACGAACTCCACCGTTCAGACCAACATTACGCTGCAATTTGACAAAAAGGATTTGCAGTTCCAGCAGAAGGACGGTGTGGCGAAGGCGATTGTCAATATCTACGCTCGCATCACTTCCATGACCCGGCGTCCGATCAATGTGTTCGAGGACGTGGTGACGGTGGAAGTCCCTAGCGAACTTTTACAGCAGGCCAGCAAGGGTTCGTCGGTATACCAGAAATCGATTTTTCTTCCCCCCGGCACCTTTCGTTTAAACGTGGTAGCGAAGGACGTGGTTGGCGGTAATATGACCAACTATGAGACCGCTATCCATGTACCCCGCTACGAAGACGAGAAGCTCGGAGCGAGCACGCTGATTCTCGCCGATACCATCGAGAAGGTGCCGACGCGCAGTATCGGGACAGGACAATTCGTGATTGGAACTTCCAAGGTTCGCCCCCGGCTGAGTGAAACGTTCCGGCGCGATGAAAAGATGGGGATTTATCTCCAGCTTTACAATTTCCAGCCCGATGAACAGACCCAGAAGCCGAATGCGACCGTGGAGTACGAAGTCATTCAGGAAGGGACGAACAAAAAGGTGTTTGGTTATTCGGAGGAAGTGAAAAGCATGGAAGGCGCCTCCGCGACCCAGGTGACAATCGAGAAGTTGCTTCCACTCCAAACGATGGAACCGGGGAAGTACACCATCAAGCTCAAGGTGACGGATAAGAACACGAACCAGGTGCTGACTCCCGAAGCCACGTTTACGGTAACATAGGAGATAGTGAATTTATCCCCACGTTGGAGGGGTGGTTCGAGCTTTCTGATGCGTTCCAGAAAGCACATCGTCGCAGCGGTTCTGGCTGGATCGCTCTTCTGGCCGGGCGGAACTATTTTGGCCGCCACGCCCGACAAGCTATCCGGTAGCATTGTCGGTTTTGTCAGCGATACTGCCGGCATTCCGCAGATGGGTGCTACCGTTCTTCTCTTCAATCGCTCCGAGCGTCTTGTAAATAAAACGCTGACCAACGATAAGGGCGCATTCGGCTTCGATTCTCTGGTGCCCGATCTTTACAGCATCCGCGTTACTCTGGCCAGTTTCGTTCCTGCAATGAAAGCGGGCATTGCTATACAGCCTGGCGCCAGGAGTTTCCTGTCGATCAATTTGGCGAGCGTATTGAGTTCCATCGAACTTGTTTATACTGCTCCGGGACAGGGCGCGATTATGAACGACGATTGGAAGTGGGTGCTCCGAAGCTCGATGCCGACGCGTCCGGTCCTCCGTATTGTGCCCCAGATCGACATTTCCGATCCCAGAAGCAAATCCGGCACAACCGCTGTGCTTTCGCGCACACGGGGCATGGTTCGGCTGTCAGCGAGCGATATGGGTACCGTTTCCACCGGCGCGTCGGAACCCGATCTGGGCACTGCGTTCGCGCTAGCGACGTCGCTGATGGGAAAAAGTGAGCTCCAGTTCAGTGGAGGCGTTGGATATTCAGCGGGGGGGGGGCACTCCGTCCGCCGGTTTCCGGACCAGCTTCAGCCGGAACGATGCCACTGGCATGGGACCCGAGGTCGCGCTGACGATGCGGCAGATGTTCCTGCCGGCACGCGCAGGGCTCGCGTTCTTTACCGGTAGATCTGGCGCAGCGCCGGCGCTGAGGACAATGACCGTAAGCGCATCCGACCGGCAGAAACTTGGCGATTCTCTGGAACTGGAATACGGTGCATCTCTCGAAGCCGTATCGTTCATAGAGCACCTGAACTATTTCAGCCCTTACGCGCGCATGTCGTATGCGCATTCCGATGCTTCCACGTTCCTCATCGGATTCAGCTCGGGTGTGCCGCCCATGACCGGCATGGAGTGGCCCACAGACGACTTCCAGGGCGACCTTGCCGCGCTGTCTGCCTTTCCCCGGGTTTCCCTGCGGGGCGGCACAGCAAGCGTGCAGCGCTCTGAAAATGTTGAGATCGGCTATCGAAGAAAGTCTGGCAGCCGCACGTATGCCATCGGAGTCTATCGTGAACGCGCTTCCAACGTGGCATTGAATGCCTTGGCGCCAGCGGGCATCTACAGCGCGGATCTGTTGCCCGACCTGTTCTCTTCCCGCAACTCAATTTTCAATATCGGCGACTTTGAGCGGTTCGGCTACGTGGCGTCCCTCACCCAGAATCTCGGTGACAATCTAAGCGCCTCGGCGGCGTATGGCAATCGTGAGGTGCTGGCGCCGCCCATCACGGATTTTCCCGGTGCAGACCAGTTGCGTTCGGGTTTCGACCGGAGGAGACGCGGTTGGGTGAGCGCGACCTTGGCGGGCACCTCGCCATGGACCGGGACGCGATTTGTTACCAGTTATGAGTGGACCGATTATTCCATGCTGGCTCCGATGCGCCGTGACCTCTTGCAGTATTTGAGTTCGGAGCCGGGTTGGAATGTAAGGCTTCGACAACCGATCCCTTCGATTCCAGGGATGCGTGGGCGCCTGGAAGCTACAGCCGAATTGCGTAACCTGCTGGCACAGGGCTATGTCCCCGTGAATGCACAGGGCAAGCGGCTTTTGCTGGTCCCCTCCCCACGGTCGATCCGCGGCGGATTGAGCTTTATCTTTTAGCTCACGCAACCGTTCACAGATCGCGCCGGACAACTATCCGACTGAAAACAAGATGATTTTTCGCCAATAGAGGCCGGACGTGTTGGCCCGAGCCGATATTCTTGTGACTTGAGGGAATCCGGTCCAGCCTAAACAGCTTCCAGGCAGTCCCAAAACCCTACCGCACACATACTCTCCCGCTCACATTGAAGAGCGTGCTTTCCCCGCCGGATTCCCTCGGCCCTTTTCCCACACGGCCGTGGCCCTAAAACGAACGCTAAGCCACGACCGCGAGGAAGCGGAAACACAATCATTTCTAACGCCACTCAAAATGCGGGATGTTCTTGCGTAGGATGCGGATTCTTCCTTGCCCGGGTCCTGGACGTCGTACCGGTTGTGTGCTTCTTTGCGGTCGATTTGGTCTGCTTCCGCCGTGTTGCCGTAGTTTTCTTCGGCTTGGGTATCGGTTCGAGAAACGATGGCTGCCCCTCGACAATAGGTTGGGGTTCTTCCTGCTCTTCGATAGATTCGGCAGGCTCCACTTCCAATTTTGGTAGCGCCGGCGGATAGAATTCGGCGCCAAGATACACCATCAAACCCTTTTCCTCGTCCGGCTCCACTCGCACCACGGTCTTGTCCTGCGCGTAATTCAGAAATTCCGCAAACTCCTGGAAACCGTATGCCTTCGGGTCGAAAGAAGGATGCTCCGCATGCATCCACGCAGCGAGATCGTCGGCGATGGCTCCATTTTCAATCTCCATCCGATGCGTCTCGAGCACATCGCGTAAGGAGGGAAGAGCCTCTTCCGGATGCAGCAGAGCGTTCTCCGGAACCTCGGCGCTCGATTTCTTGCGGATGGTGTAACGCCCTTCCGGCCCACTGACTTCGACGAAATCCGCTTTTTTGAGCTTATCGACAAAGTCGGAGAAACTGCTGCCTCCATAGGCCTTTTCACTGAATGTCGAATCCAATTGAAGCATCGTGGATTTCAGCAGTCCCAACTGCGGCTGTACGCCCCGGCGGTCGAGCACCTGGAGCGCGCGCTCCAGCAGTGGCATGGCTTGAGCGATATCGAGCGGAGTGGGCCTTTGGCGCGGCGAGCGCGGATGATGCTGTTGACGCTCCTCGTTTTTCACACCGGCTCCAGGGCTCTTGTTATCGTCCAGCAGGGATTCGTAGCTGATGAACTCGTGACAGTTCTGCTGGAGGATAGTGCTGGTGAAAGCCCTTCCCCCAACCACGTAGACGGTCTTTCCAAACTCTTTCAGCTTATTGACGAGAGGAATAAAATCGCTGTCTCCGCTGACGATGGCGAACGCATTTACATGACTATGCGTGTACGCCATCTCCAGCGCGTCGAGAGCGAGGTTGATATCCGCCGCATTCTTGTCTCCACGAGGCGACGGGATGCGCTGGACCATTTGGACGGCGTTCTCCGCCATCTGTCTGGTGGCGCCCTCCTGCCGGGCCCAGTTCGCATAAGCGAACTTGGCGATGATATCGCCCCGCTCCTTCAACGCTTCCAGCGGTAAGGAAACGTCAAACCCTCGCCTTAGCGTGGATTTTACGCCGATCTCGATGTTGTCGTAGTCGACAAACACCGCAATGTTCATTTTTTCTGCCATTGACTGTTCTCTTGAAGGCTGCAAGACCTCAAACGTTCTGGCTCACCGAGGAGCGAATGAATTCGACGATCTCCCCCAGCGACGCACCCGGTTGAAATACCGCGGCGACTCCGTGCTTCTTTAGTTCCTGAACATCCTCATCCGGTATAATGCCACCGACAATGACAAGAACGTCCGTCATCTCGTGTTCGCGAAGCAGCTCCATGATCCGCGGGACGATGGCATTATGCGCTCCGGACAGGATGGAAAGGCCGATCACCCGGACGTCTTCCTGCGACGCCGCGTTCACGATCATCTCCGGTGTCTGGCGAAGTCCAGTATAAATCACTTCCATCCCCGCGTCGCGCAGCGCTCGTGCGATCACTTTTGCTCCGCGGTCATGACCGTCTAGTCCCGGCTTCGCCACCAGAACCCGGATAGGGGCATCCATTCTTTGTGTCGACCTCTCGAATTATAAAACGCTGCGCTCCCGATAGGAACCGAATACGTCCCGGAAGGCGCTGCAGATTTCCCCAACCGTCGCGTAAGCCCTCACCGCATCGAGGATGAACGGCATGGTGTTGCCGCCGTCATCGGCGGTCCGCTTCAGCCTGTCGAGAGCAGATTGAACGGCGCCCGCATCACGCCGGGCGCGCAAGCGGGCGAGTTTCTCACTCTGCCGGGATTGGGCGCTTTCGTCCACCTGAAGCAGTTCGATTTCTTCGCCACCGCCCGTAAAAGCATTTACACCGACGATGATACGCTCCTTCTTTTCGATGGAGCATTGGTATCGATAGCTTGCGTCCGCAATTTCTCTCTGGGGAAAACCGTGTTCGATAGCCGGGATCATGCCGCCCATCGCGTCGATCTGCTCGATGTAACGGCGGGCTGCTTTTTCAACTTCCAATGTAAGCGCCTCCAGATAGTAACTGCCGCCGAGGGGATCGGGCGCCGAAGTGATGCCGCTTTCATACGCCAGCACCTGCTGCGTGCGTAGCGCGGTCGTGACAGCCTGCTCGCTCGGCAGCGCATAGGCCTCGTCGAGAGAATTCGTATGTAACGATTGTGCCCCACCGAGTACGGCGGCAAGAGCCTGAATGGTGGTACGGACGACATTATTGTACGGCTGTTGCCAGGTGAGGGAGCATCCGGCCGTTTGGGCGTGAAACCGGAGTTTCATGGCCCTTTCATCGCGGGCTCCAAAACGATCGCGCATGATATAGGCCCAGAGTTTGCGGGCGGCACGATACTTCGCGATCTCCTCGAAAAAGTCGTTGTGCGCATTGAAAAAGAAGCTCAGCCGGGGGGCGAAATCATCTACACGTAAACCGCGATCGAGAACCCACCCGACATATTCGATGCCGTCCCGCAGCGTGAACGCAAGCTCCTGAACCGCCGTGGAACCGGCCTCCCGGATATGATAGCCGCTGATCGAAATCGGATTAAACCGGGGCACATATCTCGCGGCATATTCAATTACATCGGTTACCAGCCGCATCGATGGACGGGGCGGGTAGAGAAACTCCTTCTGCGCGATGTATTCCTTAAGAATGTCGTTCTGGAGTGTGCCGGAAAGCGAGGACCAGCCAACTCCCTGCTGTTCGGCGACAGCCAGATACATCGCCCAGATGACCGGGGCCGGGGAGTTGATGGTCATCGAAACGGTAACGGTATCGAGCGGAATGCCGCGAAACAGCGTCTCCATGTCTTCGAGCGACGAGATCGAAACACCGCACTTGCCCACTTCTCCAAGTGACGCGGAATCGTCGGCGTCCTGGCCCATCAGCGTGGGAAGATCGAAGGCGACCGAAAGGCCGCTCTGCCCCTGCTCCAACAGGTACAAGTAACGGGCGTTGGTCTCCTCGGGCGTGGCAAAGCCCGAGAATTGCCGCATGGTCCAAAGCTTGCCGCGGTACATCGATTCGTGAATGCCGCGCGTGTAAGGAAACTCTCCGGGGCGCCCGAGGTCGCGAGCAACGTCGAAGTCTTTCCAATCTTCGGGACCGTATACCGGCGCAATCGGGATACCGCCTGCCGTGCAGAAAGATTGTACGTCCGGCCCAACACCCAGGGACTCCGACATCAATTCCATTGTAGTAGCGCCAGGCGACATCGCGCTCATTCACCGAATACACTTAAGGAGTGCCTGGGAAAATGTTCAATGAACCGCGCCTGGCGCTGAACCGAATTTACACCCGGCAGGGTGATTCCGGTGACACCGCGCTTACGGGAGGCCAGCGGGTTTCGAAAACTTCGCCGCGTATCGAGTGTTACGGCACCGTGGACGAGTTGAACAGTTTCGTCGGAATGGCTTGCTGCTCCGTCAGCGAAGCGGCGCGGGCTGAGCCACGATTGTCGGAACTCGACCGCATCCTGGTGCGCATTCAGCACGAGTTGTTCAACCTGGGATCCATCCTCTCCACGCTGCCGGGGAACGTTCATCCGAAACAACCGCGCATCACCTCGCGCGAGGTGGAACAACTCGAAAAGGACATCGACCGGATGAACATGCCGCTGCCCGCGCTGCGTTCCTTCGTCCTGCCGGGAGGCACCCGCGCCAATACGGAACTGCACGCCTGCCGCACCGTTTGCCGCCGCGCGGAACGCCTGTGTGTTCACCTGGCGCAGCAGGAGGAGATTCCGCCGGAATGTGTTCACTACCTGAACCGGCTGAGCGACGCCTTTTTCGTTTGGAGCCGGTGGGTGAACTTCGTTATGGGCGCACCTGAGCTCCTGTGGGAGCCCAATCGCGCTGCTTCCGGTCTCGAACCGGACAGCCCGCCCGAACCATAGCCTGGAAGAACTCTTCGTTCGCGCGGCGCGAATCCTTGAAGAAGTAATAGTGCTGCTCACCGCGCCCGCAGTGGAGCGTGAGTTCGTCCACAAGAATTCGCCGCCGGAACGCGACCTCGCTGATGCTGGAAAACGGAATGCGATAACGCCGCTCGCCGAACCATCGCCTGGCAGAATACTCCAGCGCGTCGGGATGGAGCACAATCGACCCGATCGAATTCTTCAGCCCCGCTGCACCGTTCGCCGCTACGGCTCTTAACAGACCCGGGGCCGGCACATCTGCACTGTCCGCCGTCCAACTCCGCAATAGGGCGGCGAGGGCCGCCAGTTGGAAACGGACCAAGCGTATGAGATTCGGAGACAACCACGCAAACGCGGCCAGGAAGACCAGCACAACTCCCAACATGATGGCGGGATGCGCGAAAGCCAGCCAGATGCCCGCACCCGCGAGCATGTCCTCGGTCACGCTCAGAACGATATTCGACACGGGTTCGGGAGAATGGTTCGCCAGCACACGCGTTCCGGCTTTTGCCGTGTGGCCGGTAAACGCCACGCCGCCTGCCAGCAGAAACAACGCCGTCTGCGCCGCCGGATTCAGCGAGCCAGCCGCGGAAACTGCCACCAGCGCGGCGCCCAGAGGCCGGATAAAGGCGTGCACGGCATCCCACAGCGTATCCAGCCAGGGGATCTTGTCTGCGACGAACTCGAGCAGGAAGGCGAGTCCGCTTAGAGCCAGCATCCAGTCGCTGGCCAGAACGGACAACTGGGAATACTGCGGCGCCAGGTCAATCCAGCCGAGGCGCACCGCCAGGCCGAGGACAAGCGTAGTAGCGTATAGCCGGAAGCCAGCCACAAGACCCAACCCCGTGGCGGTGCCGAGCAGAGTAATAGTGTCCATCTATCTCCTCGGGACGCAAAAGCCGCCCGCTTTGTTCTTGAAATCAAGCATGCGCCGTCAACGAACCCGGCGCACCCGGGTGCGGGTGCGGACCGCCGGCGCGGGAGCGAAGGCGTCTTCGAGGATCTCCTTTTGCTCCTGGGTGTGGCGGCGCATCGAGCCCGGAGCAGGACTTGCCATCTCCTGACGCCCTACGTATCGCAGATTCCGCTTGGGAGTCTCCAGCATAGGCTGAATACTCTCGGCCATGAAACGCCAGGGACCCATGTTGCGCGGCTCCTCCTGAACCCAGAAGACGTCGGCGCTGAGCGGATATCGCATCAGCACATCGCGAAGCAACTGCTGCGGGAACGGATAAAGCTGCTCTATACGAACGATCGCGACGTGATCCGCCTTTTTCTCCTCCCTTGCCGCCAGCAGTTCATAGTAAATCTTCCCGGAGCAAAGCAGCAGGCGCGTAACACGGTCATAGGCCGGGAGCGACTGGTCATCCAGCACCTCGCGGAATCCACCGGAGGTGAATTCCTGAACAGCCGAGACGGCCTTGGCATGCCGCAACAGGCTTTTGGGGGTAAAGATGATCAGCGGCTTCCGGACGCCACGCCGGTCCGCGCCGCACAACATCTGCCGCCGAAGAACATGGAAGTACTGCGCCGGAGTAGTGCAATTCACTATCTGAATGTTCTCCTCCGCGCCAAGTGTCAGGAACCGCTCAATGCGGGCGCTCGAATGCTCCGGCCCCTGGCCTTCGTAGCCGTGCGGCAGCAGAAGAACCAGCCCGCTCGGCTGGCCCCACTTGGCTTCCGCCGCGACGATGAACTGATCGATCATGATCTGGGCGCCGTTGGCGAAATCGCCGAACTGAGCTTCCCACATGACAAGCGTTAGCGGGTCCGCGACACTATAGCCAAACTCAAATCCCATCACGGCGTATTCGCTAAGCGAACTGTCCCAGACCTCAAAACGGGCCTGATCGGGAGACAGATGCTTCATGGGAATGTACTGATGGCCGTCTTCGCTATCGTAGTATTCCAAATGGCGCTGGCTGAACGTTCCACGCCCGCTATCCTGTCCGCTCAGCCGGGCGGGCGTGCCTTCCAGGACAAGAGATCCCCAAGCCAGCGATTCCCCCAGGGCCCAGTCGACGGAATCCTTGGTCAGCGCTTCCTTACGCCGTTCAATGAAACCGCGAAGCTTGGGATGCAAACGGAAATCGGATGGAAACGTGGTGAGACCGTTCACAACGCGATCCAGCGTATCGCGGGAAACGGCTGTTCGCGGGCAGTAGCTCCCAATCTGTTCGGTATCGACGGCGCTGAGCTCGGATACTTCAAAGCGTTCCTGCGCTTTTCTGGCCTCATCGAACGCTTCGGAGAAACGCGCGGCAATACGCTTTCGCATCTGGTCCGCTTCCTCCCGCGTGATAGCTCCTTCGCGCGCCAGGCGCTCGGCATAGAGGACCGAGACAGACGGCTGCTGGCGGATCTTGCGATAAAGAATCGGCTGCGTGTAGCTGGGATCGTCCGCTTCATTGTGGCCGTGTCGCCGGTAGCAGATCATATCGATGACAACGTCTTTGCCGAATTCCTGCCGGTAGTCAAAGGCAAGCTGGGCGGCGCGGACTGCCGCCTCCGGGTCGTCTCCGTTCACGTGGAAAATCGGTGCCTGCACCATACGCGCGACGTCGGTGGGATATGCCGTTGAGCGCGCTTCCTCCGGACCGGTAGTGAATCCGATCTGATTGTTGATGATCAGGTGTATGGTGCCGCCGGTACAGTAGCCATCGAGCTGCGACAGGTTCAGAGTCTCGGCCACAACGCCCTGCCCCGCAAATGCGGCATCGCCGTGAATCAGCAGGGGAATGACGCGCTTTCGCTCAATGTCTCCCAGGCGGTCCTGCTTGGGGCGGACAATGCCTTGCACCACCGGATCGACCGCCTCCAGGTGGCTCGGATTCGGCGAAACGGAGACGATAATTTCACGGTGGGACCTCGAGCGGTGCAAACCGGTGGCGCCAAGATGATACTTGACATCTCCGGAACCCTGAGTCGCGGTAGGGTCGTAGTTCTCCTCGAATTGCGAAAAGATCTGCTTCAGGTCTTTGCCGACCACATTCGCCAGTACGGTAATGCGGCCGCGATGAGCCATCCCGATCACGACCTCATGAACGCCGCTGTCGGCACACTTGTCGAGTACATGATCGAGCACCGCGATGGCGGTCTCACCGCCTTCGAGCGAAAACCGTTTGTGTCCGATGTAACGGGCGTGCAGAAAGTGTTCGAATTCCTCGGCTTCGACCAGACGTTCCAGGATCCACCGGCGGGTCTCGTCATCCAGCGGCCAGTTGTTGGTGGTGGGTTCCATGCGGTGCTGAAGCCAGCGCTTTTGCTCCGGCACCTGAATGTTCATGTACTCGCAACTGATCTTTCCGCAGTAGGTGCGGCGCAATGTTTCGAGAATCTGCCGCAAGGTTGCCACGGGCTGCGGACCACCGCTGCCCATAGCTTCGCCGAGCGTGCCGGTCAGAAATTCGCGGTCCAGGTCCCAGATTGAAAGCCCATAGGTGGCCGGGTCCAGTTCGGCGTGATGGCTAGGCTCGGAGCCGAGAGGATCCAGGTCGGCGATCAAGTGCCCTCGCACACGGTAAGCATTGATGAGCTGGAGAACGGCCGCCTGCTTCGCAATTTCCGAAATCCTGGGGTCGGCCTTGCCAGGCAGAGCCGCTGCCCTGTCCGCTTCCCACCGGACGGGATGATACGGCATCTTCAGGTCGGCGAAGATCTTTTCGTAGAACTCGTCGCCTCCCTGCAACAACTCCTCCATCTTCGCCAGGAACGAACCGGATTCCGCCCCTTGAATGATCCGGTGGTCGTAGGTGCAGGTGAGGGTCATCACCTTGCCGACACCGAGTGTGGCGCGCATGGCATCAGTAACACCGGCGTACTCGGCCGGATAGTCGATCGTGCCGGTAGCGATAATGGCGCCCTGGCCGGGCATGAGCCTTGGCACGGAGCTTACGGTGCCCACCGTGCCGGGATTCGTCAGTGAAATCGTTGTACCCTGGAAATCCTCGACTTTGAGCCTGGAGGAGCGGGCACGGCGAACAATGTCGTCGAACGCCGTAAGGAACTGTTGAAAATTCATCCCATCGGCATCTTTGATATTCGGCACCATGAGGGACCGGTTGCCGTCTTTTCCCGTCACATCCACGGCAATGCCGATGTTGATCTGATTGCGCACCCAACGGAATGGCTCGCCCTGCTTCCGGATGAAGGCGTTGTTGACGTTCGGATACGACTTCAGAGCCTGTACAACCGCCCAACCGGTAAGGTGGGTGTAGGAGATCTTGCTGTTACCGAGCAGCGTCCTATGCTCATTGATGATGCGGCGGTTTTCGTCGATGACTTTGACCGGGATGGTACGCTGCGAGGTCGCAACCGGAATGGAGAGGCTCGCCTCCATGTTCTCCACGATGCGGCCGGAGGGCCCGCGCAGGAGCGCCAACTGTTCGGCCGGCCCGGTTTCAATGGCGAGCTGAGGGACCGCCAGCGCGCGTGTTTCCGGGGATTTGGCTTCTATCTGCCGCTGTGGAACCGTGGAAGAAGTGCCGGAACTGTTGCCCTCTTCGAAGATATGCTTCCAACTGTCGTCGACGGTCTTCCGGTCATGCAAATACTGCTGATAGAGCTCATCTTCGAGCCAACTGTTGATGTCTATTTTTGGATCTGTAGCTTGCGCCATTGCAGGTATAGAGGAAAATAGCCCTTATAAGTATGATACCCGACGCACCAGATTTTTCGGGCACATAACGTTGTATCGTCGATAGAGAGTGACACGACGATTCTTCGTATCCTGGACAGCCGCCACACTCGCCGCGGCACGCCCGTCCACCTCACAAACATCCCGCGAACCGCTGGTTTACCGCGACTACTCCCGAATTCTGCCCGACTACCTGCGCTCGCTTGCCGCACGGGCGTACAACCTGCGCAACCGGGAGATCGCGCGGCTGACAACGCCGGAGGCGCTCCGCGCGCGCCAACGATGGGTGACGGAAACCTTCTGGAAACTGGCGGGAGGCAAACCGGAACGCACACCTTTGAATGCACGCGTCACAGGGTCGTTTGACCGTCAGGGTTACCGGGTGGAAAAGATCGTGTACGAAACACAGCCCGGATTCCACGTTTCAGCGAACCTCTATATCCCCACCACTGCAAGCGCTCCCTTCCCCGGCGTGTTGTTCCAGATGGGCCATGCCTCCAACGGCAAAGCGTGGGACTCCTACCAGAGATGCTGCCAGGGGCTTGTACGGCTGGGCTTCCTGGTGCTGGCCTTCGATCCGATGGGACAGGGCGAGCGCACCTACTATCCTGGACCCAACCCGTCGCGCAGCCGTCTTCCCGGAGGGGCGGACGACGAGCACACGGTGCCGGGCAAGCAGATGCTGCTGATCGGCGATTCGAGCGTGCGGCTTCAAGCCTGGGATGCCGTGCGCAGCCTTGACTATCTTGCGTCGCACCCTATGGTGGATCCCAAGCGGCTGGCCTCCACGGGGACATCCGGAGGCGGTACCAATACGATGTTGCTCGCAGCCGTTGACGGCCGTCTGGCGGCAGCCGCCGTTGCCTGCGGAAATACCGAGAACATCGCGTGCCGGAACTTCAACCCTCCAGGCGCCACCGATGACGCCGAACAGAACTTCGCCGGCTCCGCTCCATTGGGCTTCGATCGCTGGGACCTGCTTTATCCGATGGCGACCAAACCTTTATTGTTTGTTCCCAGCGCGAAAGATTTCGCGGGCACTTACTCGCCCAATTACATCGCGAGTGGCTTGGAGGAATTCGCCAAGCTTCAAAGAGTCTACGCCGCCTTGGGTCACGCGGACCGTATTGCGTGGGAAGATTCCCCGCTGCCACATAACCTCGCTTACGGATCGCGCATTGCGATTTACAACTGGTTTCTGCGCTGGCTCAAGCACGAAAAGCCGGTGAACGAAGAACCCGAGGTGGCGCCGGAGAAAGACGAAGTCTTGTTCGCCGCCAAGGGCAGTACGGTTCTTACTTTCGGCAGTGAGACGCCACTGACGATGCTGCGCAAGCGTCACATCGAAAGAACTCCCGCGAATCTTCCACTCCTGCTGTCGCTCGATGACGTGGAAACAGCCCCACCTATCCGGCTGGCGAAAACAAGGTTCCGGCGCGCGGACATCGAGGCGATTGAGATCCGGTCTGCCACGAACGTTTTTCTGCCGGCGTGGTTGTATCAGCCAAGGACAGGCCGCGCCAAAGCGCTGTTGCTGCTCATCGATCCGGCGGGCCGCGCGCAATGGCAGGAAGGCGGGCTTTATGAAACCCTGGCAGCGAACGGCTATTCGGTTTGCGCGCTCGACGTGCGCGGTATCGGCGACCTGACGCCCGAATACAGTCGCGGCGCGGCACGGCACACGGCATCACATCATTCCGAACAGCACTACTCGTGGTCTTCCATGATTCTCGGCAAGCCGCTGCTGGGTCAGCGCGTCACCGACATTCTCGCGGCGGCCGGAGCCTTGCGCGCCAGCTCAGGCGCGCCCGATAGAATCGTGCTCGCCGCGCGCGGAAACCTGACGGCGCCCGCTCTGTTCGCCGCGGCGCTCGATAGCAATATTCACGCGGCGTACCTCTCAAGTGGATTGGTTTCTTACCGTAATGTCCTGGAGATGGAGGAGTATCGCGGCGGCAATTACCATAATCCGGCCGTGAGCAACCAGCAGGACCTCTTCGGCGCTTTTGTCCCCGGCTTGCTGAAACAGACAGATCTGCCTGAACTGGCCGCGTCCCTGGTGCCGCGCCGCCTTACGCTCGCCGGAACGATCGATGCCGCCGGCAAAACTCTGGATGTAGAAACCGTCAGGAAAGTGTACGCGGCCGCCGGCAACGTACACGTCACCGCGAACGCGGCATGGGACGCTTCCGCCCTCAGCGCCGCGGCGGGATCGTAGCCTTCACGCTCCGGTGTGCTCATCGGGGGCATGCTCATGCGCGTCTGAATGAACAAGGCCCAGTTGCGCGGCAAGACCGGCTCTTTGAATCTTTCCCGTGGCGCCGCGAGGGATGGCGTCGACAAACAGAACGCGGCGCGGCATCTTGTGACGGGCCAGTCGCAGGCCCACTGTTCGCAGCAGGTCCCATTCGTCGATGTGGAAACCCTCGCGGGCCACGACCGCCGAAGCGACCTCTTCGCCGAGCATCCGATGAGGCGTAGCGAAAACAGCCGCTTCGGCAACACCAGGGTGAGCCAGCAGCGCCTCTTCTACCTCGTAAGGAGACACCTTTTCTCCACCGCTGTTGATGATTTCCTTCAACCGGCCGGTAAGAGTCAACAGCCCATCACCGCCGATCCGTCCTTCGTCACCCGTATGAAACCAACCGCTATCGAAGGCCGACCTCGCTTCCGGTGGCTGAAGGTAACCTCGGGTGATCTGCTCTCCTCGTAACACAATCTCTCCGGATTCGCCGTTTGAGACCGGAACGCCCCGCGAGTCGAAGATGGCAATCTCCGGTCCCGTCGAGAAACCTACTGTGTTGCGATAGCAAGCGCCGCCAGGCAGCCTGACACTGGCGATTTGATGCGCCGCTTCCGTCATCCCATAGGCGTTGAGAACAGGCACTCCAAACGTCGCTTCGAGTTCGTCCCACAAGCTTGCATACAACGGAGAGGACGACGAGCGGATCAGCCTCAGGCTGTGGCAGTTCAGTGTGGCGGTGTTATGGCGGGCACGCGTCAACACGGCCTGGTGCATCGTGGGTACAGCCGTGTACCAGGTTGGCCTGGCGGCGTCGAGCCAGGAAAAGAACCTGGTCGCCTGAAAACCGGGGGCGCAACAGACGGTACCACCCGCCGCTATTGGCGCGAGTAGACCTGCGACTATTCCGTGAATATGGAATAGCGGCATGACCGTTAGCGACCGGTCTTCCGGAGCCAACTGAAGCACCCGGACGACACCCTTGGACGAAAGGCACAAATTATGCTGCGTGAGTGGAACTAATTTCGGCCGGGAAGTCGTTCCGGAAGTGTGCAAGAGCAGGGCGATGCTGTCTGGTTCCGGGGCAGACCATGCGCATTCCGTCCTCGCCGGGGGCTGCCGGATTTCCAACTTGTATTCGGCGGGGACCTGTGATTTCGCCGCCTTAAGTAGTATCAGTCCAGTTTCGCACCGGCACGCGGCAGTCGCGGCCGCCGGAATTTCTTCCGTCGTGACAACAGCGGCTGCATTCAAATCGCGTAACGCGAAGTCGAATTCTGCCACTGTGTAAGTCGGGTTTAGCGGAGCCACCCGGCAAAACGACAGGAGCGCCAGCAGCGCAGCGGCGGTTTCAGGATTGTTCCGAAGCACAACTCCAACGGTGTCATCCGGTCCCAGGCCGCTCTTCTTCAGCGCATCGTGTGTTTGCTCAATCTGCAAACGAAGTCTTTCATACGTCAGCCCATACCCTCTTACATCCGCGATAGCGAGCTGCAGCGAATCGGCGCTCGCCAGTAGACCGGAAACTGTGCAATCGTCTTTCATAGGATAAAAACGTGGACGTACTCCCTAACTCAGCAAACAACAGCATAGTTGCACGGGGCTTGCCGGGCAACTGCGATGCACAACCAACCGGGAGGGCAGCTTCCATGCGCCTGAGCGAGATCGTTCGTTTCGCAGACGTGAGAGTGATACGTGACGGTGCTTTCGAAAACCTTGGGTTTCTCACGGAAACCCAGCCATGCAGCCTCGTGTTTCTGGAAAGCGGGCGATTCGCGGCTGCGCTGCGGCGCAACAAAGGCGTCTCAGCGGTGTTGTCCGCACCCGCGGTCGCGGAGTTGGTTCCCGAACACATGGCGCTAGCCGTATGTCCCGAGCCGCGGGTTGCCTTCGCACTTATCCATAATTCACTGGCTCAGAGCGGCTTCTATTGGGAAGGATTCGAAACGGCTATCGATCCTACAGCGGAAGTGCATCCGATGGCGTCGGTGGCGGAGAGGAATGTACGTATCGGCCCCGGCTGTTCGATTGGGCCGCACGTAACAATCGGCGAACGGTGTGAACTTGGCGGACAGGTGATCATTGGCGCCGGCGCCGTCCTTGGAGCGGTAGGATTTCAGACCGTGCGGACAAATGCCCGGCTATTGGAGATGCGGCATGCAGGCGGCTTGAGAGTGGGCGAACGCGTGCATGTGCTTCCCGGCGCAGTGATTGCCACCGGATTGTTCCGGCAGAACACGGAGATCTCAGCGGACGCGAGGATCGGCTCGCAGTCGTTCGTTTCGCATGGTGTCCATGTCGGTGAGCGGGCGTTTGTCGGACATGGAGCCATTGTGAATGGTGGTGTGTCGATCGGCAGGGAAGCCTGGATCGGTCCGGGCGCGGTGGTTGCACACGGTCTGGACATCGGTCCCGAGGCATTTGTAAGCCTTGGCGCGGCAGTGATTCGCAGTGTCAAGGCTGGGTCACACGTGAGCGGTAATTTTGCCGTCTCGCATCGCAGGCTCTTGCGGCTTCTTACTGAACTGGACTCACAGGCGGCTGGCCGATGAGAGTGCTTCTCACCAACAATGGCTTCGCATTACGGGCAGGTAGCGAGCTCTATGTGCGCGATGTGGCGATCGAACTGATGCAACGCGGCCATTGTCCGGTCGCCTATAGCACGCATCTCGGGAGCGTTGCCGACGAACTGCGAGCGGCAACCGTGCCGGTCATCCGCAGCCTGGAGTCTCTTGGCGAGGCGCCCGACATCATTCATGGGCATCATCACTACGAAACGCTGACAGCAATGATGTGGTTTCCTGAGACGCCCGCCATCTCCTATTGTCACGGCTGGCTGCCGTGGGAGGAAGCCCCTTTGCGCTTTCCGCGCATTCTGCGCTACGTAGCCGTGGACGAGCTGTGCCGTGAGCGGCTGATTGTTGAGGGAGGCATCCCAGCCGAACGAATCGAGCTAATCCTGAATTTTTTCGACAAGAGACGGTTTCCACCGCGCACGCCTCTTCCGCGCTCACCGCGGCTGGCGCTGGCCTTCGGCAACGAATTTTCGGATAGTAACGATCTTCCTAAACTGCGGGAAGCGTGCGCACAATGTGGGATTGAGCTCCATGCTATTGGCAAAGCGTCAGGCGCTACAGAGCCGGACCCCGGCCGCTTGTTGACGCGTTATGACGTTGTCTTTGCGAAGGCGCGGTCGGCTATCGAGGCAATGGCGACTGGAACGGCGGTGGTGCTGTGCGCTCCCGGACGGATGGGAACGATGGTGTCATCGGAGAACTTTGCGTTATACCGGCGAGCGAATTTCGGCATCCGGACGCTTTCCCGTCCAATAGAGGTAGATGCGCTGGTAGCGGAGCTGCGGAAATACGATCCGGCCGACGCCGCAGCGGTCTCCCAGTCCGCACGGGACAATTGCGAGCTGCAAACCGCCGTCGATCAAATTCTGGATCTTTATCAACGGGTGATCGATGAGGCCCGTTCTACGCCGCTGATCCCGTCAGCCGAAGCTGAACGCGCCGCAGCGCGCTATCTTGAGGAATCCGCACCGCATTACAAAACTAACAGCTACGAGCGGCTGAGTGCCGAGCAAAGGTCGGACGCCCTGCAGGAAGAGATTTCCGCTCTTCGATCCTCAGCAACATGGCGATGGACGCAGGGAGTCCTCCAGAACAGGTTGGTTCAGCGGCTATTCGGACCCATCATACGGTCTGTCGCCGAGCGTTCCAACTGAGGCCGGAGCCGGCCGCGCCGATGGCGCTGCGGCGGCGTTGTAGGGTTTCAAATTTTCGTGCACTCGATGACGAAGTACCGCTTCACGCCTGCCCCCTCCACCGTCCAGCCATTCCCACTGCGCTTCGCCGCGCGTGATCCGGCAAGATCCGGGCTGTACAAACGAACCGAGGCGTAGTCGCCCGATTCAACTTCCAGCGCATTTTGCAATGCCGGAAACCTCAACTTCTCAATCACCGGTTCGCGCGTGAAGTGGTTCCGCAGAGTGGCGTGAAGGATGGTCTCCACTTCGCCCGGTATGGCGTGGATCAGTGTCCGCTTTCCGTCCCGGTACCGCCGTAGCCGCCACGCGGCCGGCAGTCCTTTGATCCGCGGCGCGCTCGCCGGACTCTTCACCTCTTTTGCCACCTGCGCGCCCACCCCTTTTTCCGTGATCCGTTCCGGGCGCCACAGCAGGAGTCCGCTGCCCACCGCTGTACGGAACCACCCGCCGCCCATCTTCGTCCGGAACTCGTCCGGTACCTGGCACCGCGCAACTTCCGGCGCTTTCCCCAGCGAACTATTTGGCGGAAACGCCCCGCCTCGAACTGGTTCCTCCAAAGCCGCGGGAATTCCGAACCGGGCAAGCCAGCCTCTTGCCAGCGGACGTGCACGCCCGTCGTAATGACCCGCCGGACCCGACGCGACCACCGTCCCCCCGGCTTCGAGGAAGCCTGCGAGCAAACGCTGCTCCTCAGCCGTCAAGCACGTCACCCCGCTCAGTAGCAGACGCCGGATTCGGCCGAAATGTGGAATCGCGGTCACCACCTCGTATGGAATCCCGTGCCGCAGCAACTCGAGGCACGAAGCATAGTAATCGTTCACATAGTCCTCGGCGCATTGTCCGTAATAGTCCCGCGTCGCACGTGAGAAGAAAACCGCAAGGTCCGTGTCCACATCGCCCGTGAACAACCGTGGATGTTCCTTCTCCCAGCGGTAGCCCTCTTCCACTAACTCGGAATCGTCCGCCAGCGCGGCCAGTTGCGCTTCCCCGGCGTTCAATCTTCCCTTCAAGGTGCTGAACCAACTATCAGAGCCGAGAAACTTGTTCAGCGCCCACACGAAAAACGCGGTGGAGGGAAAGAACCCATAGCCCAGGCCCAGGCAGGGCACGCGATGGTCGCGCGCGATTCCCAGGTGCAGCAGTTGGCTCGGAATCCGCGTATCCCACGTTCCCTTGATCGACGGCGTTGAACCAGCCATCTCGAGCAGTACCAGGTTGCAACTGCGGATGAAATCCTGATAGCTCATCCCGACGGCCGGCATCGTGTAGCCGTCGCTGCTCGAGCAACACGTTAAGAAAGGAAATCCTTCCGGCAGCGCCGTCTTGATTTCCGCGAGGTAATCGCCCGCCGTTCGAAACCGCATCTCGATCCAATCCGCGAACGCCTCGCTCCCGCGGTTGCCCCAAAAACTCGTGTCGGCTACCGGCGGCAGCCGCCGTCCGTACTCCTTTTGGAAGCGTCCCCGGCAATGCTCACACGCGCATGCCCGCCAGCCCGCATAGAAGATGCCGTCGTCGCTCATCAGGCCATCAATCCCGGTCTCGGCGAGCAACTGGCGTACATACTTCACGTACGCCTGCCGGAATTCCGCATTATTCATACAGAATTGTTCCGCGTTGTAAGCCGGCAGATATACGGGTTTTCCGGTTTCCACATCCAGCATCCGCCAGTCGTTCAGGCGGCGCCCCCCAAACCTCCATTCCGCGGCCGCCGCTACCGTGGGGTAGAACGGCACGTGGTGCCGGTTGCGGCGGGATATGTTCAGTGCCTCCTCGCGGTTGTGCGCCCGGTGCGTCAGCACCGATGAGTGATGGTCGAACAGCATGATGTCCCGCTCATGAAGTTCGTCTGCGATGAACCGTAGCAAGTCGTGTACCCGCCCCCACATTGGCATGAAATCCCAGCGGAAATGCACGCCGAAAACCAGGCAACAGTTGACTGCGCTCGCCGCGCAACGGTCCGCCCGCCGGCGGATCTTGTCCATCAGTTCGTCGCTCGGCCACGCTACGTCGTCCGCCGTCAGCCACCAACTGACGGCTCGATACCGTTCCTGCGCCGGTTTCCGGGCGCTTCCCGCCCGCGGCGGCACCGCGGCGAACGCGGCCGACCCGACAAACGCCCGGCGCGTGATGGAAAAGGATTCATGCATACGCTTGTCCGATTTTAAATTACGATTTCGCTTTCAAGCCGTATCGGTCCGAATTCAACTGCTATATACTGTTGCTGTCTACTTTATCGCAAGTAAGTTGAGGACACTTATGAGACGAATAGCCATCATGCTTATTGCTTCATGTTGCGTGTCTCCCGTTCTCGCACAGGAGACCCGCGGCGCGATCTTCGGGCGCGTACTGGATAACCAGGCGGCTGTTATCACCGGAGCCAGCGTCCGCGTCACTAATACCGATACCAATACAACTACTCCGTTGACAACCAACGAGACCGGCTACTACGAAGCGAACCTGCTGCTTCCGGGCAACTACCAGATCAGCGCGGAGGCGCCCGGGTTCCGCACCACCATCCGGCGCGGCATCGTACTGACCGTTTCCAGCCGCGTCGAGATCAATGTCACACTCGAGGTTGGCGCGGTTACCGATAGCGTCACTGTCACCGCTGAAGCGCCGCTGCTCGACACTTCGTCCGCTTCTTCCGGCCGTGTTATCGATAACCGCACCCAGGCGGGAGTTCCCGTCTCTTCTTCGAACATTACCCTCTTTGCGCGCATGGCGCCCGGCGTTCAGAGCAACGGCGAAGTACGCGTTATCGGCCCGGGCGATCAAGCTTCGACGTCGGACTACAAAGTAGCCGGTAACGTCGGCAGCAACGAATGGGCCATCGACGGCGCATCGAACAATGGCAGTGGAGGCCGTCTCGTCGGCTACGTCGTCCACTCCGACGAGATCTCGGAAATCAAGATCGAGACCGGCGGCTTCGATTCCTCCATCGGCCATACCTCCGGCATTGTCGTCGCTATGATGTCGAAATCCGGAACCAATCAATTCCACGGCGGCGCCAGCAACATCCACGAACAGACGCGCTGGAACGCCACACCCTTCTTCACTCGCCAACTCTACTACCGCCGTATCGCCGAAGCGGAAGCTGCCGGCGACAAAGCCCTCGCCAATAAGCTACGCGACACGCCCAAACAGCTTTCCGGAAAGAGAAATCATTACAGCGGCTTCATCGGCGGTCCGGTGATTCTCCCGAAAATCTACGACGGCAGAGACAAGCTGTTCTTCTTTTTCAGCTACGTAGGCTTCCGCCGGGTGATCCCTCCGAATCCTATCAACTTCAACCACACGTTCCCCACCATGGCGAACCGTGAAGGGGACTTCTCGCAACTCTTGAGTGCCGACGCCACCCGCTACCAGATCTACGACCCGCTGAGTGTGCGCGCCGACGAAAGCCGCGCCGGACATTTCATCCGCACGCCCTTCCCCGGCAACATTCTGCCGCGCTCGCGCATCATGAACCCGGCCTACGATGTCTACAAAAACATCCTGCCCGTCCCGAATAATGATCCGCTGGACCTACGGTCCGAGCCGCTCAACAACTATCTCGCGGTCAGCGTCCCCTGGGTCTCGCCTTATTGGGCCGTCACCAACCGCATCGATTACAAGCTTTCCGATCGCCACCGTTTCTTTGGACGCTGGTCGGCGGACGACTACAAACTGCTGAACGCACTCGACTGGACCTACGGAACGCCCTACCAGGGCCTGCAAGCCAGCCTCGACCGGCGCGCCAACGTGTCCGGTGTAATCGATTGGGTATGGACTCCCACCGCGACCACGTATTTCGACGTCGCGGTTTCCGGCAACCAGTACGAAGGGGGCGATTTCAACAAGGTTGCCATGAACTACAAACCGAGCGACGTGGGCCTGCCTGCCTACATGGACGCCAAGGCCGGCGACCTTCACACCCTTCCGCATATGGCCTTCGCCGGCTACAACCCTGTCGGAAACTACGGCGTCACCACCAGGACCCGCTGGCGCACGTACGCCTTCAAGGCGGATGGCACGCACATTCATGGCCGCCACACGCTGCGCGCCGGATTCGACGCTCGCTCGCACTACTACGCCGGCGGCGCGCCCGGATTGACGTCCGGCAGCTTTACTTTCAACAACGCATTTACGCGCCGCAACGACGACACTTTCACTCCCGCCGGCAATCTCGGACACTCCTGGGCCGCTTTTATGATGGGACTCCCGAGCGGCATCGCCGTCGCCACCAACGATAACTTCGCCGTAACCTCCCCCTACTACGGCTGGCACTTCCAGGACCAGTGGCGCGTCAATCCCAAACTAAATCTGAACCTCGGACTTCGCATGGAGTACGAAGGCGGACCGGTAGAGCGCTTCAACCGCATCATTGGCTACTTCGATCCCTCGCTGGAACTGCCGATATCCAGCGCCGCCGAAGCGGCTTACGCACGGAATCCGCTGGCCGAAAGACCCGCTTCTACCTTCGACATTCGTGGCGGAACGGTTTATCCGAACAATAGTCAACGCGCCATCCGCGACGGGGAGTTGATGTGGATGCCGCGCATCGCCGCCGCCTACCAGTGGAACGACCGGACCGTAATCCGCGCCGGCTTCGGCATGTTCTACGACACGCTTACTGCCGCCAAGGAAGCCGTCAACCAGTTCGGCTTCAGCCGGAACACCGTTAGCAATCCGACGAACGATTTCGGCGTGACCTGGCTCGTGGGCGATCCCGCTAACGGCATCTCACCGCTGCTCGACCCGTTCCCTGTACGCGCCGACGGATCGCGTTTCGACCTCCCCGTCCGCGACGCCCTCGGCAGCATGGCATACGCCGGACGCGGTTTCACGTTCAGCCCCTGGGACACCAAGCGCGCCCGCCAGCGGCGGTGGCGCGTCGGCGTGCAGCGTCAACTCAGCGCCAGCATGCTCGTCGAAGCCGCCTATGCCGGCGCTTACTCCGACCGCGTGTACGTCAACACCAATCTCTCGCCCCTGCCCGAACAGTACTGGGCCGACGGATTGGTCCGCAACAACGATATCGCCAGCCGGATGAATGAGAACGTGCCCAATCCGTTCCGGTTCTCCAACTTCGCCGACTTGAGCACGTCGAACCCCATCGTGTATCAGGACATGAGCACGCAGGGCTTCTACACCGCGGCTACCACCCGGCGCAACCAGTTGCTCCGCCAGTATCCCCATATGAGCGGATTGGTGGCACGCAACAGCCCTTACGGCGAGGTCCGAACGGACAGTCTCGAACTCAGCTTCGAACGGCGCTTCTCGAAAGGCTTCAACTTCTATGTCGCCTACACTCGCATGCGCGGCGACGACCGCGACGTTTATTTGAACGAGTTTGATGCCGTGCCCTCGTGGCGCGAAAGCAACAACAGCCGTCCGCATCGCATCGTCCTCACCGGCATTTGGGAACTGCCGTTCGGTAAGGGACGGCCTTTCGTCCGCAACGGTCCCGCCAGTTGGATCGTTGGAGGCTGGCAACTCGGCCTCGCCTGGGAGGCGCAGTCCGGCGCGCTCCTCGACTTCGGCAATCTCTTCTACTACGGCGACCTCGACAAGATCAATACGGGCGAGCGCACCTTTGATCGCTGGTTCAACACCGACAATTTCGAGCGCGTTTCCGCCCGCGCCCCCGCCGCCTTCCACAGGCGCGTCTTCCCGACCCGCATCGACGGTCTGCGTGCCGACCCCACCAACTGCTGGAACGGCAATGTCATGCGCGAGTTCAAATTCACCGAGCGTGTCGGCTTCCAGGTTCGCATGGAAGCCCTCAACTTCACCAACCGCACCCAGTTCGCAGCCCCCGGCACGGACCCGTTGTCGTCAAACTTCGGCAAGGTCACGCTGCAATCGCAAACCAACAAGCGCTACATCCAACTCACGGGACGTATAACATTCTGAAAACCATGCGGCGGACTTCCGCTTGGGGAGGGTTTCGGCCCTCCCTGCCTCACACACACCATGATGGCTAAACTTACCCGGCGCAACTTCCTCGCAGGCGGCGCCACTGCCGCGCTGGCTGCCCCTTCGAACGGGCTCATCGCCCACTATCCGCTCAACCGCGACTCCGCCGCTTTCAGAAACCACGGGGCCGTTCTCACCCCGGACGGAGCCCGCTTCAACGGCCGCTCCACCTATATCGAAGTTCCGGACTCCCCCGCTCTGCGCCTCGGCGCGCGCGACTTCACCATCTCCGCTAACATTCACACGGATGCTGATTCCAGCGACGTGGCCGGCGATATCGCCGCCAAGTACGACCCCGTCTCCCGCCGCGGCTTCACTTTCTCCGTTAAGACCAATGCCGTCACCTTCAGCGCCTCCAACGAACGCCAACTTCAGTTCGGCATCGACAACGGGCATACCGGTGAGTGGCAGGATTGCGGACGCCCCGGCAACTCGATCTACGCCATGGGTCTCATTGTCTTCGACGGCGCGCTCTACACCGGAACCTGCGAGCCTGGCAAAGATGAACGGGGCCACGTTTACCGTTACTCGGGCGGCGCCGGTTGGGTCGACTGCGGTGCGCCGGACCCATCCAACTCCATCTCGTCGCTCGCGATACATCGAGGCAGGCTTTATGCCGGCGCCACACGCTATAACCTCGGCGGCTCCGCTTTGCAGCCTTCCGCCAACGTTGCCCCGGGCGGGCGTATTTACCGCTACGAGGGAGGCAGCAAGTGGACGGACTGCGGACGCCCCGGCGAATCCATCTCGATCTCTGGAATGGCGGAGTACCGGGGACGCCTCTATGCTAGTTCCCTCTACGCACCCGCCGGAACTTTCCGCTATGAAGGCGGGGACAAGTGGGTCTCCTGCGGTACGCCCGGCGGACGGCGTGTCGAAGCCATGGCCGTTTACAACGGTGCGCTCTACGGGTCTGGCTACGACGCCGGCGAGGTCTACCGCTTCGACGGTAAAGAGTGGGTTACCATCGGCCGCCTGCCCGAAACCACGCAGACCTACGGCTTCGCCATCTTTGAAGGTAAGCTGTACGTCTCCACCTGGCCCACCGCGCGCGTCTTCCGCTACGACGGCGATGATAACTGGACCGATTGCGGCCGCCTCGGCGGCGAGAAAGAAGTAATGGGCCTGGCGGTGTACAACGGGAAGATGTATGGCGGCACTCTCCCACTAGCCGAGGTCTACCGCTATGAGGCGGGTCAGACCTGGACGCGCACCGGCCAGTTGGACAAAACCCCGGACGTAAAGTATCGCCGCGCGTGGTCCATGGCTGTCTATCGGGGCAAGCTCTTCTGCGGCACGCTGCCGTCCGGCCATATCTACTCACTGGAGGCTGGAAAGAGTGTGACACACGACCGTTCCCTCGCGCCCGGCTGGAGGCGCGTGGCCGCGGTTCGCGGCGGCCGGACCCTAAAATTGTACGTCGATGGCAAAGCCGTGGCTACCTCGACGCCCTTTGAATCCGCTAGTTACGACATCTCGAACGCTTTGCCGCTCAGGATCGGATTCGGCGGCCATGACTATTTCAACGGTTCGATCCGCGACGTTCGGATCTACGGCCGTGCTTTGACGGAGGCCGAGTTAGGAGAGTTGGATGTCCACTAGCGGAATGAATCGCCGTTCCCTGCTGCGCTTCTTCGCCGGGTTAGCGTCTGCCCCGGCACTGCCGGCGCTTGCGCAGGAGGACCAGTGGAAAGCCGGCGTGGCAGCCGTGGCGATCACTCCGAAAGAGCCGATGTGGATGGCGGGCTATGGTTCCCGCACCAGGCCTTCGGATGGAGTTCTGCACGAGATTTTTGCCAAGGCGCTCGCGCTCGAAGATGGGGCCGGAACCCGTTCAGTCATCGTGTCCGCCGAAATCCTCGGCTTTTCGGCCACCATGGCCGAAGCCATCAGTGGACAGGTCCGGAAGCGGTTCGGTGTGACGCGCGAACGCCTGCTTCTGAACGCCAGCCATACGCATAGCGGCCCTGTCACCGGGGATGTGCTGTTGCCCGCCTACCCGCTTGATGAAAAGCAGACCACCATTATCAGGCGCTACACCGCACGCTTCATCGATCAGGTCGTGGGTATCGTGGGGCAGTCGCTTGCGAACCTCGAACCCGCTCGGCTCTCCTTCGAACAGGGCCTTGCCGGGTTTGCCGTCAACCGCAGGAGAGTTGGCGCCCGGCACCGTCCCGGTCCCGTCGATCACGACGTGCCGGTTCTTTGTGTTCGCAAGGCAGACGGCACCATCAAAGCCATCCTGTTCGGCTACGCCTGCCACAACACCAATCTGTCCGGATATCAGTACAGCGGTGACTACTCTGGAATCGCACAAGCCGCGATCGAGAAGATGTACCCGGGCGCGAGTGCACTCTTCATCGCCGGATGCGGTGCGGACGCAAACCCTCTTCCGCGCCGCACCGTTGAACTCGCCACCATGTACGGAAACATCCTCGCGAGCGCGGTGGACCTCGTTCTAAAAGGCAAGATGAGGCCCGTCGCGGGTCCTCTCAATGCCACTTGGGAGTACGTAGACCTGCCTTTCCAGACTGCCCCAACAAAGACACAACTGCAGGCGCAGGCGAGCAAGGGCGAGGGCATGTACCGCCGCTACGCCGAGGGCCTTCTCCGGAAGATCGCGAAAGAGGGCCGGCTGCCTGAGAAATATGCCTACCCTGTGCAAGTCTGGCAGTTCGGCAAGGACCTTACTTTGATTCCCCTGGCGGGCGAGGTCGTGTCCGACTACTCCCTGCGCTTCAAGAAACAATACGGTTGGGACAACACATGGGTCGCAGGCTACTCGAACGACGTCTTCGCCTACATCCCGTCGCTACGCGTCCTGAAGGAAGGCGGCTACGAAGGCGGCGGTGCGATGATCCCCTACGGCCAACCCGCGCCCTTCCGTGCCGCGGTCGAAGAGATAATCGCTGAGAAGGTGGATGAGTTAGTAAAGCGTGTCAGAAGCAGTTAAAGTGCGCCGGCGGTGTAATATCGGCGAGCGAGATTGTTACGGGTAAGCCAGAGTAGTGGTCACGAACACCGGCACAAATTCAGCGTTTTTCCGTTCGTAACGGATGCCAGGGGTAACTGTGGCAGCAAAGTGAGAATGTCGTGTTTGGGCAAAGTAGAAATGTCGTCTTGACAGCCCCAAGCTTTGGGGATGCAGGAAGGACAGCTACTGATGACGCAAGCCG
>CAADGY010000384.1 GCA_900696665.1 uncultured Acidobacteriota bacterium | reverse complement strand
TGGAACAGCTCAGCGAAGACCTGCGCAGGTACCAGGCGGGGCTGCCCGTGCTGGCGAGAAGCGACACGCTAACCTACCGCACGCGCAAGTTCGTCCGACGCCACCGCGCCGGGGTGGCCTTCGCCGCCATGCTGACACTGGTCCTGGTCGGCGGAGCTATCACAACGGCTTGGCAGGCCCGCGTCGCTCGCATGGAGCGCGATCGCGCCACGCGCTGGTTTGAAGGCGGCCGGCGGCTGGCCAACGCCTTCCTGATCGAACACGATGCGTTGGCTTCCATCCCAGGCGGAACCGGGTTGCGCGAGAAGCTGATGAAGGATGCCCTGCAGTATCTGGATTCACTCGCGGCCGAGTCTGCCGGCATCCCAGGCATCCAGGAGGAACTGGCACTCGCCTACGAGAAGATGGGCGATGTGCAAGGCCGCGCCGATGGCCCGAACCTGGGTGATACAGCGGGGGCGACGGAAAGTTATCGCAAGGCCATTGCGCTGCGCGAGCAGTTGCCGCCCACACCAAAAAACCATCACGACCTGGCCCAGGCCTACTTCCGCTTTGCGGGCGTCAGCCGGATTGCCGGCGATTTCCAGGGCGGTATCGACTACGATCTGAAGGCCCTGGCTATCCGGGAAAAGCTGTTTCGCGCGGATCCGGACAACATCGATCTGTTGCGGCGCCTGACAGCCAGCCATACCTCATTGGGCGGATCCTTCTTCCATGTGGGCAACAATGAAGCGGTGCTGACCCACCGGAGCAAGGCGCATGAACTGGCCAAACGGCTGATCAGCGCGCCGCAGCCCACGGCCGGCGACTACCGCCTGTTTATGCTGTCCTGCATTCGCATGGGATCGGCGCTGGTTCGCGCGGGCAGCCACACAGCCGCCCTGCGCCACTATGAACAGTCTCTGGCCGCGGCTGAAGCCGGATTAAAACAGTTCCCCGGCCACCCTTCAATCCGGCAGACACGAGCTACCACACTCCAGGCCCGAGGTAGCGTGTGGCTTGAACAGCGGCGCTTTGCGGACGCTCTGGCCGACTACCGGGCTGCCCGCGACGCGTATGCCACTCTGCACAATGCGGACCCGAAAGACGCCCGCACCACGTTCATGCTGGCCAACGCCCACTACCGAATCGGGATCGCGCTCACCGCCGCCGGCCGCCCCTCTCTCGCCCTTTCGGAACTGCGGACTTCGCTGGAAATGCGCGAAAAGCTTTCCGCGCAGGATCCTGCCAACGCGGGCGCGCGGGCCGAAGTGGCTATGTCGCTAGCCGGGCTCGCCGACGCACAGGCAGCGCTGGGACAGCGCGCCACTGCCGCCCAACGCTACCGCGGGGCTCTCGCCATCCTCGAGGACCTCGAGCTGCGCAAGCAAGCGAACACGGAGGCGCTCGGCGAGCTCGAGCGCGTCCGACAGCGGCTGCCGGCTCTCGGACTCTAGCACCGTCCGGATCATCTGTTCTTCTTCCCAGCGCATGACCATTCCTAGCCTCCTCAGATGGTTATACGCGCACCAAAGGCTGGGAACGGATCAAAAAATGGATTTACGACGCCGCCGCAGGCGAAATTTACATCTGCTCCAATGCTTCGGGACAGATGCCATGGCTCACCCTCAACCCATACGCCCGTTTCAGGTATTCATCCACGGGAATCCATTCTTCGCCCGCCTTCACACGCTTCGTCCACGCACAGAGCGTGATGAAGTCACCCTCCGGCGGGTCTCCAGCCGGCTTCGCAGTGAGAAAGGAACAATGCAAGCCGGGCGCGAAATTGGCATAGGCATGGAATTCCAGCTCGATCCAATGGCCGCGGCCATCCATCAGTTCCACCACACCGCTTTGAATTCCGTCCCGAAGAAAGGCCCGCCATTGTGCGGACGCGTGCTCTTGCATCCCGGGCTTCAGGAAATCGTTCGCGCTCCGGCCCAGGATCTGTCTGCGCGTCCGCTTCAGGAGCCGGCAGGCCGCCGCATTGGCGTCCACGTAACGGCTTTCGTCATCGGCGATCAGAATCCCTGTGTCCAGCCGGTCGAATAGCGCGTGAAGGTAGTTGTATCCCCGCCTCTTCACTTCCCTATTGTGCAGTAGTTCCGGCCGGTTCGTACCGCGATTAGGCCGTTTTAATGGTGCCCCGCCTCATGATAGCTTCTTCCGGATCACTGAATCCGAAACCGCGGCCTGACGGGACTGCCCGAATAATCCACTCGGCCGGGCGGGTCCCTGGGGGTAAGGGATTAGGACAGTTGTTTTCGCGTGCGGCGCGCGGATTTCACTTTGAGGCTGGTCCGTACGACCAAATAGGCCCGCCGGGTGATCATCCAAAAGCTGAAGATTGTACGCGCAAAACTTTGTCCTACATGTGCTTTTCAATTCCTCGCGTTAGAAACTCTTGGCAGTGTTCTTGTTGTTCATCCCAAGCACCGGTTCTGCTATTCATGCGTGTTTCCGGCACTCTTTCAATTCTTCCCCGTTTCATATCCGCTTCCGGATCATACTCGCCCTGGGGACCGAGTGGAGCGTTCGCCGGGGGGCTGCCGCCTTCTGGCGCTCTGAGTGGGGCGGATAAAAGCCCATGGCAGGCGGCCGGTATCACCGCAAACGACAATCAAGGGCACTGTGACCACCGCGAAGACCATGAGACCGCGGATGTGGCGAGTATTCGTGTTTGAGGACTTCCGGCGTCTTGCGGGAAGAACCCAAACTCGACCCAAGCCATTGATGAAAAGGCAGTTAGTGAAGGTTTCTGGTGGTAGACTGCAAATCCCGCGCAAGCCAGACCGGGCCCCTGCTAAACTATCTTTTTGAGTTTGACCTCTGGCATCCCGGGCCCCTCATACACCGCCGCTTCCGCGGTAGGAGGTGTGCTTGCCTCCGGGGAGCGTTGGTTCCTCACCTCTGGCATCATTGAGGTTTCCGGTGGCGTGGCGCGTTACCATTTCTCGGACCGGGGCGAAAATGCCCGAATCTCCACCGAGATCACCGGCTATACCGTCAGCTCGCTGCTCGACCTTCACGCCCGCACGGGCAACCCCGCCGCTCGGGAAGTCGCCCTCGATTCGGCCCGGTTCCTGTGCCGGGATGCCTGGGAGCCGGCGCTGGCGGCGATGCCCTTCGAGTGGGCACAGGATGGCGCGCTGCCCGAGCACGCGAGCTACTTCTTCGACAACGGCATCATTATCCG
>CAADGY010000383.1 GCA_900696665.1 uncultured Acidobacteriota bacterium | reverse complement strand
CCAGCCTCGCGAAGCTTCGTGGATCCGTTGCGCAATCGAGGGTAGTTGACGATGTTGCCGAAAGAACCACGGGGGGCGGGGAAGCTGTCGCCGGACTGTCTTATTCGGTTGTGAAAGAAGCCCAAGGAGCGCGCGGCGCGGATGGGTGGCGAGGACGCAGATCTCCCCGGCGTCTTGATTATCTCGATGGGGGGGCGGATTTCGAACCATCGGGCGGACGGTGCGCGGTAGGTGCGTTCGTAAGGAATTGAATCCGCGATAGTTTCCGGATGGAAAAATAATTGCGGCTGCCGTGACCGGGCCTGGCGCGTGCGCCACATTCGTATTCCCTCTCGCCGACGAGTTTCTGGGGCCATTGACGCTCTTCGGTGAGTTCCGCCTTCATGGAATCCCTCCGAGCCGGTTGTTCGCTGGATATGCGGATGGGAAAACGCGGGGGGGACTCCCTACCTTTTGTCAATGGGATTTCGAGTGCGGGGGCGCTGCCCCTGCGACCCTGGGATTTATCGCTTCCGGGGTCGGCTGGGTGAGGGGACGGAGCGGGGGTATACCCGCTCCGAGCCGACACTTCGCTCGACGCTCGGGTTGCATCCCTGCATTGCCCTATCCTTCGGCGAAGCGCTTCTAGCTTAGCGGCAGGTGGGTCGGTTGCCAACGGGTGGCATCGAACAGTGTGCCGTTTCGTAGCATCGCAACCAGCACGTTCAGCCAACGATCGGCTACCCCGCGCAGTGCCCTCCCGTGGGTATGTCCTGCGGCCCGCAACTGGCGGTAGTGGGTAAAGCTTCTTTCGTCCAGGGTCAGCGAGACGAAGGCCCAATGGTGAATTGCGTTTCGAAGGCGTGTGTTGCACGCGCGCCGCATGAGTACGCTCCGCTTGCGTCCGCTCTTCTTGGTGATCGGAGCCGTGCCACTGTAACCGCGCAGGGCGTGATAGTCTCGATCCCGGAGCGCCTGGCTGGCCTCCGCAAGCATCGTGGCGCCAATGGTCGTTCCGATTCCTGGCAGGGAGAGAAGGATCGCCGCGTCACGATGCTCTTGAGGTTGTGAGTCTGGCGTGGGATCGCTGCTTTGCGAGGGTTGTTCGCTGGAGGCGGGACGGGAGAGCGCTTCGAGGATCTGCGCCATGCGGAGGCGGAGATCGTCGCGCTGCTTGCTGAGCAGTCGCAGGCGGGGAAGCAGGACGGCAATGTGTTCGGCGGCCGCCTCAGCGACGCCAGGCGCGACGGGAAGGGCTTTGCTTCGCAGCTTCTCGATGGCGTCTGTTGCTTTGATCTTCCGGATGCGGTGTCGCTTCAATAACTTCTCCAAGCGACTGGTGCTGATCCTGGCCCCTTGGGCAGGGAGCGGAACGATCTGCCAGAGATCCCAGAGCCATGCGTCTTCGGCGGAGGGACACAGAGAGAGCAGTTGGGGATAGTAGCGGTGGAGCTGTTCGCGGACTTGATTGAGTGCGCGATTGAGCTCTTGCCGGACTTCGTCGTCGGTGCGGGAGAGCTCCCGAAGCCGAATGGTATCGGGATCGTCCAGACGAAGCTGGTGGAAGAGTTTCAGATCGGTGCGGAGCGAGTCGGCGGCAACGAAGGCATCGAGGGGATCGTCCTTAACTCCGCCCGCGCTGTGCCGGTCGCGGAAGCGTTCCATTTGTTTGGGATTGATGGAGAAGACGGCAAATCCGCGCTCCAGCAAAAGCTCGACAATTGCACCTCGTGGCATTTCGATGGCGATGGCAGTGGCGGCCGGCCCTGCATCGGAAAGTGCGGCAAGCCAGTCGGCAAAGTCCTGCATGGCCTTTCCGTCGTGAAGGACTTTGCGGCGGGACACGATGGCCGCATCAGGATCGATGGCACAGACCTGATAGTCGTCCTTGGCCCAGTCGATGCCCACGTAAAGCTGGAACGAAGCAAGCATGGCAAAGCTCTCCTCTCCGTTCAGTCTGCTGTGATGAGGGTCGGCCCTGTACTGGCATTCTGGTGATGCAACTCCCTACCGGACTTCCATCACAGCCACCGGACTGAGGGACAGGTCCCCCCCAGGCAATCGGTGTCGCAGGGGGCGTTTGGTCCTCTCAGCCGGTGACTGAACTGCCTCTCAGCTTACGGCTGATGGCTTATTGTGAAGGGTACAGGGGATAATAAGCCATGCTAAAGAGGCGCACGGTCAGCGGCTCCGTTTTAGTTATCGGCGGGATTGCTCTCTTGTTCCTTGTCCCGACCTCGCTGATTTCCCAATTTCCTACCGCGGCCGCCACAAATTTTACAGCCAATGACTTGAAGATCCTTTTCTTCAGCGTCCATGCTGCCGACGCTCTATCTCGACAGCACGCTCCAAATCGCCAGCAGCTTGACCGTTACCGCGCCACACAACTCGGCATCAGTATGAACAAGCTCCCAGTTGTGGACGATATAGCTCTGTCATTTCTTCAGAAGCAAGAGACTCTCGCCGCTGAAGCAAGAGCGGTTCACTTAGCCCATGACGCGAAAAACCTTCAAATATCGCCTGCAGTGCTTCGCAATTTTGTTACCCGGAGAGAATCCTTAGCTGCGGTGGCTGATCGACAATCGAAAGAGATATTGTCCCCGGAAGACTATGCCGCATTAACCAAGTACATCATGGGGGAATTCAGGTCGACATTCCAGGT
>CAADGY010000382.1 GCA_900696665.1 uncultured Acidobacteriota bacterium | reverse complement strand
GGAGACAGCCAGTCTCGGGGGCACGGAGCGGGCGGCCCGCACCCGAGCCTCGAGTTCCAGACAGCCGTAGAGAAGACCCGTATCGCCGGTTGCGCCTACCGCGGTGACGCCGCCTCCGAGGCCTGCCATCACGAAACCCTCGGGATTTAAAAATGCCGGCGACGCGGTCCGCACCAGCCTTGCCAACGCGGGGTCTTTCTTGGGGTTGCCAATCACGATAGCGGGGCCGCCGTCCCGCGCGGCGGCGCGCACCGGATCGTAGCCCACCGACCGAAGGGCGTTCATCAACCTGGCCACGCCGAACTCGACGCGTGGCGCGGCGTCTTTCGGAACTACCACGCGTATTGGGCGCGCCGTCTCCGCACCGGACGCAAACGCCGCGGCCAGCAGGACCATCGCCCAACTGGCGGTTCTCATTGCGTGCCTCCAAACTCTTTCTTGAAATGCTCGTAAGCCGGCATCAGGCGCGCCGCCTCAAGACCGTCCGCCTGATTCGGCTGGTGCACGCCCTGGACGAGGATCGGCAGCGTTTGTGCGCGCAGTAACGTGGCGTGTTTCTCGGCTTCCGCGAAACTCCGCACAGCGCCTGGGCGGTCGCCGGCCACCCAGCGGGTGTAGGTTTTCGCCATGTGGTAGTAGAAGTGGATGGTGTTGGACGAGTATTGGAACCAGGTATCGTCTTCGCGGATGCGGCGCTGTGCTGCCTCGTCCTGTGCCGACGCCAGCGCCCGGCCCAGGAGCTCGCGGCAGCGCTGCATCTCCGTCACGCTTTCCTCCAGATCGACGCCGTCGTTGATGGCCGGTTGGTAGGGCTCGAGATGCAGGTGATCCCAGATGAACAACGTGTCTTTCATCTTATGGACGCGGTCGAAGCGATCCACGAAGTCGCCCTTGAGCCACATGATATTCGCCATGGCCCGTTCCAGCCGGAAGTAGAAGTCGCACACGGGCTGTGCGGCGGCACCGTAGCGCAGGCGGAAGTACTCCGCGAGCAGGGCGGGCACGTCCAGATTCGGGTCCCATAACATCTTGGCGAACTGGTAATTGGTGAGCGTCTTGGTGCCCCAGTCGCTCGTGGTCGGATGCATGTATCGAGCGTCCCAAACGCCCAGCTTGTGAGCGTAAGGAATGTCCGCGGCGATGATATTCATGAGCGGGTTGGGGATCTGGAAGAGCCGTGCCATGCTGTAGTAATCGCCGTAACCGACACGGCCCTTCCATGGCGTCTTCCCCCCGGTCCAAAGTCTCAGGTAAGCATTGAGTTGGGCGTTGACAGGCCGCGAAACGGCGAATTCCCCACCCGCGCGCTTGATGTACGCGACGAAGGCCTCGTTGCAGGACGGGTCGTTTATGGCATGGTTGAAGCAGCGCATCGCGTAGAATCCCACGCTGGTACGCTGGTAATCGAAGTCCGGCGGCAGAGGCCTGGTAGGCGGGCTGACCGTGTCGAAGTACGCGTAGAAGAAAACCTGCACGTCGCGCCTCAGCCTGCCCGCTTCGGAGGCTGCGCGGATGGCTTTCCGCAGCCGGTGCACGAGAAGAACATCGCGATCCGTGGGTGAGCCGAACTTGTTGTCTTCCTCGCAACGCACGCCCCAGTCGGCAGGGAGGTATTCCAGGATATCGAGGTCTTTGTAGATTCCGTCCGCCAGGAGGTTGACTACGTTCCGTACGAACGTTTCGGTCTGCGGCTCGTCGCTCAGGCAGACGTTGCCTCGAATGCCGGCTTCGGGCTGCACCCAGTGGTTGCCGCCGTATAACTTGAAACCGCGCTTGCGCATTCCCGGCAGGAGGTCGTCGGCGCCCCAGGCATTCAGCTTATTTTTCGCCATCCAACTGAAAAAGGGCTCGGTGCCGCGGTTCTTCCGATAACCGTAAAGCGATCGCAGACCAAATCCGGGTTTGCGTGAGTACGCCGCGGGGATGAGCAGGTCCGTTCTTTGCGGCACTACCTCCTCGCTTTCACCGAGGCCGATGAACCGCACTCCCTGACGTTCGAGAAAATCGTAGACGGCGTACAGTGCGCCGATGCGGTCCGATCCCACCATCATCACGGTCATGCGGCTACCGTCTTCGAACGGCACCACGGCGAAGCGCTCGGGGCCTCCACGCAGCATTTCTACGATGCCAGCCGGCATGCGGGCGAGTTGCTCTGACGTCAGCCTCCCGAGGGTGGTGATCGCGAGCCCGTCACCCTCGCCGCCTGGCACGCGGATCGGGGACGACTGCCGCTGGCCCATACGGGCGAGGTACTGCCGCAATTCGAGTGCGGCAAAGCTGAGGGTACAGGCCGCCTGGCGTGCCACCCCCTGACGCGTCGCGTCGAACCAGTCGATGGCAGCTTCAGCCCCGGCTGCTTCCTCAACCGACCCGAACGGCCGCCAGTCCACGGCAACGTGGAAGCGGGCGATGGGGACCGTCCTGCCTGCCAGCGCGGGCTTTCTCTCCAGCCTCTCCAATGTCTTCTGGTGCAATGCCCCGGTGGTATCACTCACGGCGGCGAGCACGGCAAGCACGATCCATGGCTGCATCGTCTCCCCCAAGCTCAGAGCGGCTCTGCCCCGTAGGTACGCTCGAAACTACCGCCCGTTACCGACCAGAGCCTGCCTGCCTTGCCCGGCGTTCCGTAACAGTAGATCGTGCCGTCATGGCACGCCAGTACGATTTCATTCCGGCCGTCGCCGTCGATGTCGCTCACGAACGGTTGGTGCACGAAATCCGGCAGGGTCGTGTTCCAAACGATCTTGCCGCGGCCGTCGACGATGTAGATGTCGCCATACGGCTCCTCGCCCTTGCGCCGTCCGTATCCGCTGGGATTACTGGAACTCACGAGTATATTGAGGCGGCCGTCGCCGGTGAGGTCGGCCATGACGGGATCCTGGCTGCCCAGCCAGGCGCGTGGGACGGGCGTTGTCCACTTCATCTTCCCAGTCCTGAGATCGAGGCAGCGAATCTCGTTCCTGCCGTTGACGCCGCCGTCGCGGCCGTCGGAAATTCCGACAGCTTCCGGGAAGCCGTCCCCGTCCAGGTCACCCACAGCCATTCCGCTGACACCGAAGTCCGCGCGGTATTTCAATGTCCCGTCGCCGCGGTAGCAGAATAGTCCCGCATAGGGCATCTTCTCGCGCCCCAATAAATCGAGTTCGACCTTCAAGATCTCGAGATGCCCGTCGCCATCCACGTCGGCGAGCACAGCGGGCGTGGAACCCATGTCTCCCGCGATGCCGTCCTTCCGCCAGAGCACATTGCCCCGACCGTTAATGGCGACCATGCTCGACGACTTGTCGGCATTCGAATATTCGGTGCCGAAGACCAGTTCCGGGCGGGAGTCCTGGTTGATTTCGCCGTAGGCGAGACGCCCGTGGCAGATGGTCACGCGGTCGTTGTAGAGCCACTTTAACTTGCCGTCTCGGGCGCGGAAGCAGCGCACCGCCGCCTGGTCGCCGTAGACCAGTTCTTCCTCCCCGTCGCCGTCCACATCAGCCAGTACGCACGAGCCGTTGCCGAAGAACTGGTTGCTGGTGGGCTGGGTCCATCGGGTTCGGCCGTCGTACGCGTTTACCAGCCGGGCCTCCCCCACCGAATCCGGTTGGTAGGGCCCGCATGCATAGAAGACGGACGGGCCCACTCCCTTCGGTTCCAGGAAGCTCGGAAAAACGCAGATGCCACCGGAGTGTGCGCGGTCCTTGTACAAGATCTGGCCGGCTGCGTCCAGAGAAACCAGGTAACCGGCCAAGGGCGGTGGATTGCGGTAGTGCATGCGGCCGGTGACGAACAGCCTCACCTTGCCATCTATCTTGCCCGCTACCACACCGTTGTTCTCAATTCCGGTAACCGCCTTCCACTTCAAGGGATAGCGCTCCGACGCCGCCTGCCCCGTAGAAGCGGCGGCAAGCGTGACAAAGAAGGATCTCCGATTCAGGTTTTTCATGGGTTTGTCCTAAGGGTAGTCCCGTTCCACGTGCCGGACGAATTCCTCGGGACCACCCGGCACGAAGTATACCCGGCCGGAGCCTTCGCCGGTTTCACCGGGCGCGAGATCGCCGAACGCCACGGCGACGTCGGTGCACGGGTTGGCCTGGTTGTTCATGAAAAAGAGCGGGCGCGCGGCGGCGATGCCGGCGCACATCGGGCGGGCGTTGTCGCACCCGAATACGTACCGTCCACGTGCGCGGGCGTTACCCTCCGCGCGGATGTAGTCGGTGTAAAAGGGATCGTGGGTCTCCAAATCCCCGAACAGCAGCAGCGCGAAGGCGGCGTATTGTCCGGGCGAACGTTTCCATTCCGTCCCGGCGGAAAGCCCCAGCGCGGTCTTGAGCCACACCGCACCGCTCCGCGCGAAGCCGGGGGCATCGCGGTGCGAGAGACACAGATGGACGAAGGCGCTGCGCCAGTCGCGCCCGGACGTGTTGGTCAACCGGACGGCGAAGCGCACGCTTTCGGCCTCCGCCTCACATCGCACCGCGATGCGGTACGACCCTGGCAGCGGAGGAGTTCGGGGCGGCTTCTGCCGCGCCATGTAGGACAGGTCGGGTGTCGCTCGCGGCACGTCCAGTTCGTAGCCGATTTGCGGTCCGAACCGGCGCCATTCGATTCCCGAAGGCGGCGTGCTCAATGCCACGAAACCTGCATCCTCATGTACTGTCTCCGGGATCCGCAAATTCCAGACCGCCCCAGGCGCACGCGAATCCCGCAGCACCAGGTTCGCCTTCCCCGGCTGGCCCTCGATCAAGATTGTCGAGGCAAGACAGATGAACAGACCCGATAGCATGGCTCAACCAGGAGATCGTCCTCAAAAATACAATTTCACGGCGAACTGCACGATCCTCGGCGACCCGGCCGACAGGATCCGGCCGAAGAAGGCGTTGCTCGCGTTCGAATTCGGCATCCCGAGATTGACGCGGTTGAACAGGTTGAAGAACTCGGAGCGGAACTCGATGTAGCGGCCTTCGCCTCCCGGCAGCGGGAGGTTCTTATACACCGAGAAATCTACATTCGCGAAGCCGGGGCCGCGCAGGATGTTTCTCCCCGTATTCCCGTACGCGCCGACGGGCGTAGGCCGGAATGCGTCGGTGTTGAACCACCGGAGAATTCGCTCCGGCTTCGAACGGCCCGACGGGAGAGTCGCATCAGCGCCCACCTGAGTGGCGGGGTCGCCTGTCGTGAAGGGTTGCGAGAGGCCGCCCGTTAGGCTAAAAACGTTGCCGTCCTGGAAAGTCATCACCGAAGACGTGTTCCAGTTCCCCAGCACAGCCCGGACTGCAGTCGGCATGGTAGTCAGCGGCGGCAGGGCCCAGACGTAGGAGGCCACGAAGCGATGGCGGTGATCGAAGTTCGAGTTTCCATAATCCAGCCCGGCGTTGAATGGGTTCCGGGGTGTCGAGCCGCCTGGACTGACCACGTCGGAGAGGACGTCCAGCGTATGCGACCAGGTGTGATTCACCTCGAAGGTCGAGCGTGACCACCAATGTACTCCGTTCACGGCCTTCCGAACCCGCAGCACCAATGCGTTGTAGTTCGCGTTTCCATCGCTGGCCAACTCTTGCACCGACGTAAACGCCGGACCGTAGGGGCGCCTTTGATCGATATTGGCCGAGGTCGAAAGCGGTCTGCCGTCCGGTCCGTTTCCGGGGATGTAGATGGAGGGGTTTCGTTCGTACGCCATCAGGAGGTGTGTCGATTTCGACCCCATGTAGGTGGCTGTGGTGGTCCAGTCGCGGCCGAACTGCTGTTCCACGCTGAAGTTCCACTGCGCCGTGTACGGCAGCCCGTAGTTGTCCGAAGTGGAGGTATACAGAAGGGGTGTCGGAATCGTGAATTCCTTAGGCGGCACCCCAATGGTCGTGAGGAATGGGTTAAAAATCTCGTCCTTCGTGCCGGTACGGAAGACGTTCGCCACACCTCCGGGACCGAGGGAACCGGGAGAGGTGATGTCGGCCCGTGTAACGAAGGGGAAGTTCACTTGTGATCGCTGATTGATGGAGGCCGATCCGGGCTGCCCGAAGAAGAAGCCGGCGGCCCCGCGGATTGCAGTCCTTCCGTTGCCGCGCGGGTCGAAAGCAAAGCCGACGCGCGGGGCGAAGTTGTTATGGTCTCCCGGGTAGCCGTGCTCCGGAACTCCGGGGTCACCCGCGACCACGGCGCCCACTGGCAGGTTTGGGAAGCGCTGCGACTTTAGCCCCGGGCGGAACAGCGATACTTTGTCGTAGTTCGTCTCGGCCCAAGGGAAGAACGGGTCGAAACGGATGCCCACGCTGACGCTGAGACGGCGGGAGAGCCTGATATTGTCCTGCACGTACGTGTCAAAGCGGTTCTGGCGGAGCGCCTCGCCGAAAGTGCCGAAGGCCGAAAACGAATTTGGCAGCCCCATCAGGAAGTCGGATTGCGGGATGTCGGTGTAGTTGGTCCCGAAGAACCAGTTGCCGCCGAGCGCAAGCCGTTGCTGGTTCAACTGGCTGCGCATATACTGTGCGCCAAACTTGATCTCGTGTCTCCCCACAATGTAGGTCATGCTGCCCTGGTATTGGAAGTTGGTCGAGGCAAGCGTGGTGTATGGTCCGGCGTAGCCCACCGCCACGAACGGCGAACGCAGGAAAAAAGAGCCGTTCGGGAATCCCATGATGCCGAGCGCCGCAGGATTATTGTTCGCCAGTCCGGGGTACATGTAGGTTTCGGCGTTGTGGATACGACTTACAGTCACGTTTACATTCGCCAGCAGGCGCGGTGTGAAAATATGGCTGTCGCCGAGAGTGAAATTTTGGGAGAACTGCCTGATCCCGCTATTACCCGTGAGGTAAGGATTGGCTTCCTCGACGGACAGGATAGGGCTGAACAGGCTGCGGAAGTACCTGAACGAGAGCCGGTTGGCCGAAGAGACGTTGTGGTCCCCGCGCGCCAGCCACTCTGGCTGGTTGTTCATGGTGCGTGCTCTCGCGGAGGTGATGAATCCTGTAGCCGGATCGCCGACAGGGAGTAGCGTGCTGATCTTCAGCATGATCGGGTCGAGCCGGTTTATCGGCACTTGATTGTTGGGGAAGGGAGTGCGATTGGATCTGTCGGTTCCAGTGGCGGGGTCCAGCACCGGTCGCCTGAGAAGCGACGCCTGCAGAGAGAAATCGCCTTTCAGTTCATCGGCCGTGAGAGTGCGCTGATTAGCGCTTACCGGGGACTGACGCAAGAACGTCTCCTGGAACGAGACGAAAAAGAACGTCTTGTTCCGGCCGTCGTAAATCCGTGGCAGCCACACTGGACCGCCCACGCTGAAGCCGGCCTGGTTGCGCTTAAGCCGGTCGGAAACTCCGGGCGTGAAGAAGTTGGTTGCGTTCAACTTGGAGTTCCGCAAGTAATTGTATGCCGTGCCGTGCAGTTCGTTGGTGCCCGTCTTGCTCACAACGTTCACCACGCCCCCGGAAGCCGCTCCGTACTCCGCACTGAAGCTGTTCGTAAGAAAGCTGAATTCCTGCACCGCATCGGGGTTCGGCAAGGGCATCGCCACATTGGTGTAACGGTCGTTATTCGTACCCCCGTCAAAGATGAAGTTCATGGCATCGGCCCGGCCGCCGCTGGCCGAGGGGAAAATTTTGGCGTTGGCGTGGATGAAGCCCTGGTTCGCCGTGCCGCCACCCGAATCGAGCACACCACCTGTCAGCAGCGTCAACTGCAAAACGTTACGGCCGTTCAGGGGCAGCTTTTCGATACGGACGCGGTCCACCAACGAACGTATCTCGGCTGTCTGAGTATTGACAAGTGAGCCTTGTCCCGTCACCGTCACCTGCTGTTCCATCGAGCCGACTTCCATCCGGATGTTCAGCGTGATGCGATCGTTCACCCGGACTACGAGACCGCTTTGCACGAAGTTGCGGAAGCCGGATTTCTCAGCGGTGGCTCTATAGGGGCCGATATCGACTAGAGGAAAGACGAAGCTGCCCAAGCCGTCGCTCATCGTCTCCCGCTGCCGGCCCGTGCTCTCGTGGGTAATGCGGATCTTCACCTCGGGGACTACGGCGCCAGAGGAGTCGACGATCACCCCCGCAATGGTTCCGGTGGTTTCCGCCGCATTCAGTTTCAGCCCCGCAAAGGCGAGCCACAGGGCTGCAAAGATAAACAGCGCGGGTAGGTAGCGATATACGCGCATAACGGTCTCCTTGCCATAGGACGGAATGAGATCGAAAAATTCAGGCGTCGCGGTCGGGGCGTCGAGAGGATTTTTCCACATAAACGTGAAGTTGTCGGAATACTTGACTCGAATGGCAGTAGGACTTAGTTTTGAAGAGACGCATGCGACCAGATTCGACGCTCTCCGTGCAAGGGCGTTACTGTGCGGGATATCGCGAGGCAGATGGACCTCAGCCTCGCCACATTTTATTGCGCATCTGGTACGACTCAAGCGTCGATGTCCAGTCCGGAAAACACTCCAACGTGATTGCCGCCCTTGAGAATGCCGTTCTCGAAAAGGGCGACGCGGGGGCCGATGACGGCGCTCTGAAGGGGAGCGTGGTCGACGCTGCGATCGAATGAGTCCGCGCTTTTTTTTGACGGCACTGCTGTGCGGCCTTGCGATAGGCCAGACTACCCAGCGAGAGGTCCGGGCGGTGCTGGAGCAGCCTCTACACTCTCCCGAAGTCACCGCCCACCAGCTTCATGAGTACATCCTCAGAAGACTCCCCCCGCCTCCGCGGGCCGCGTCGGCGGCAGAATGGGCTTCAACCGCCCAGCGGCTGCGGCGCCGTTTCCTGGACGAGGTCGTCTTTTACGGCTGGCCGCGTGAGTGGGTGGACTCGCCCCTGCGCGTGGAAGACCTCGGCCCGGTGC
>CAADGY010000381.1 GCA_900696665.1 uncultured Acidobacteriota bacterium | reverse complement strand
GGTACCAAGCATGATAGCGGTTTATCGTGGCAAGCTCCGCCGGGGTGTAATCCGCATAGTTTTCGTGCCAGGGCAGTTCCAAGGCCGTAGCTTTCCGGAAACCGTTCCGGCACCCGTCGCAGTAGCAGACGACGGGCCTCGGCCAGAAGTAGCCGGCGCGCCAGGTATCGAAGTATATTCCGTCGATATCGTAATCGCGGACCACATGCTCCACCAGATCGAGATATGCCTGACGGTACGGTGTGTTCCAGCAAACTGTGGCGTGATCCTCTCCCACAAACATGTGACTCCGCGAGGGACCGCCGCCGGGCTTGGTACGCTGGGCGTATTCGGGATAGTCGCGCGTGATCATGGTCCACGCCAGTTTGTGGCCGGTAGAGATGTAGGGAACGACCCGGATGCCACGGGTCTTGCACGCGGCGATGGTTTCAGTCAGGATGTCGCGCCTGCCAAGTTCCGGATGGGGGCTGAACCGGACACCCTGAATCAGGGCGTACTTTCCCATGGTAGCGATGCGCACGGTGTTCGCATGCATCACGGCCATGGTTTCCGCCAGCGCCTCTGCGTCGTACTCCAACTTCACTGCGAATGGAGGCTCGTAGGCATCGATGAGAAACACTCGCGCGATCCGCAGCCACTCACTGCCGGCCGCGAAGGAAGCGGCGGGAAGCGCAACTGCGCTCAGAATGGAAAGTTCCGTCTCGAGAAAAGATCGTCGCGTCACCGAAGCGGCCTCCTTGGGATGTGGTTTTTGTGATCGCCGAGCCGCTTGTGGTCGAACTGCTTATTGAGGTCCACTTCAGAAATGGAGTCCGCACCCCAGCCTCTTGCGGTCGTTTTTAGCAATGCGGAAGAACGGGAGCAAGTCTCCCCTTTCACCGGAGAACTTCTGCACCAGCAGGCACTTGGTGCCTTGTAGTCATCGGACGAGATTAAGAGGATCGGGCAGCCGCTGGAGTCGCCTGCGGGATAGTAAGAAAATCGAAGGCGCATCTCCTCGCGCGGCGCGCCCGCCCGCCATTCATGGGGCGGATATTGTACGAGATTCCCCACTGCGGCACGATGCTTGGGAGACCTCAGAGATGAGAGCGGAGCTTCCTCAATCGAAAGGAGGCATCGTCTCATTTGGCACTCCTTGGGTTCCGGCTCCTCATACATAGAAAAATGTCTGGCCGGACCCGATGCGGGCAAAGTTGCCGATTGGGGCCGGCCAGGCATCAGAACACCACTCTCGCTGAAATTTCGATGATACGTGGCGGCCGCGTGGCTGTATAGGCGCCAAAGGTAGGATTTATTTGCTGGCCAGCAGGGTTAAACCTGGCGCTGGTGTTGAGGGCGGAAAATTGAGTGTGGTTCCAGGCATTGAAAAACTCCGTTCGGAATTGGACAAAGCGCGCCTCACTCCCCAATGGAAACCGCTTGGCTAACGCGATGTCCCAATTGCTTATTCCCGGGCCGCGCAGAATACCGACCCCAGCGTTCCCAAACGTGCCCAGAGCCGGCCGTGCAAAGGCGCTTGTATTGAAATTCTTGTAAAACGTGCGCTCACTCTGGTCCAATTTGGGATCCCCTACAACTAGAATCCGGGGGCCTTCCGAAGAGCCGGTCATGTCCTGACCGTCGGTGGTACTAAAGCCCGGAGTAAACGGAGCACCGCTAATGAACGAAGTGATGCCGCTCAACTGCCAATTGTCGAGAATCCAACTGGCCGGCCGGAAGCCGCTCTTTGCGCCGAGATTGGGCAAGTCGTAAATGTAGTTGAACACAAATGCTTGAGACCGGTCGTGACTCAAAGGTCCGTAGTTCCATTGCCGCGTTGGGAAGTAGGCGCTGATTGCCGTGTCGCCAAGGACCTTACTGAACGTGTAGGAGACCCCAAACTGAAGTCCTCTGGCAAGCCGGCGGTTAACCGCGATTTGCAAGGCATTGTAGTTGGAATTCCCGCTCATTTCATAGGGAGTAATCGATCCGTAACCCGCATAACGTCGCATGAAATTGTCCGGCAGCGCCTTACCGGGCGAAGTTGGGTCGGCATTGGCTGGATCGAAGCGAGCAAACATCGGAATGGGGTTGAGTTCACGTCTCATCAAGCTGTGCCGCGCTTGGCTGCCCACATACGAGACGTCGAACAGAATACCCCTTGTCTGGTGCTGAATTCCCAGGCTGAAGTTCATGGTCATGGGGAGTGGCAAATGGCCAATGGCCGCCTGGCTCGGCATGTTGCTTGGTCCAATCAAACCGGCGCCGCTGGCCATGCTATCCAGATTCCCAAAAAACAGTGACGGCGTATACGAGATCGGAGGATTGCCCGCGCTTGACTCAAAGCTGTTCGCATCCGGCGTGTCAAAAAAGATTCCAAAGCCTCCACGCACAGCAGTAGCACCATTGCCAAATACGTCGTACGCGAAACCAAAACGTGGTTGAAGGAAGATCGGCGACCTCGTGAAGCAGCCCCTCGGATGACCATTAGAACCGCACACCGCGCTGCCGTTGGCGGGGTCGCCTGTGTTGGGGACGAACAGCCCAATGTAGGCTGCCGGTACGAAGGTCCCGGAAATTGGATCCATTCCTACGCGCTTGCCGTTCGCGTCTCGCGCGGGCACATAAATCGCGGGTGATTTGCCGGCGACGTACAGGCTGGGATCAAAGTGGGCCGCCGAATTTGGTCGGACATCGTATTCGGGCGGTTGGGAGACGGTTCGTAACCCGAGGTTGAGAGTCAGACGTCTGCTGACGCGCCAGTCGTCCTGCACGTACATTTCGAAAACATTGAGGAGGGTGTCTTTAGTTACGAGACGGCTCAATTCCGTGTACGACGCAAAGTTCCCAAGCAATGCGTTGGAAAATCCGTGGCCTGAATCGAACGGGTTAGTGCTAGCACGGGCGAAATCGAAGGTCCCAGTTGCCGGACCCCGAGTATCCGAGGAGGTAGCCCGGTACCGGTCCCAATTGAATCCGACCTTCAGCGTATGGCGGCTCCATACTTTGCTTAGGTTGTCGGCCAGGGTGAAGTTTCTTCCGCGCCAGGACCAGGGCTCCACAGGGTTGGAT
>CAADGY010000380.1 GCA_900696665.1 uncultured Acidobacteriota bacterium | reverse complement strand
GTCGTTTGCTGAACTCCTACGCCCGGGCCATCCTGGCTTCGGGCTCCTGACTTCTGGCTTCTATATCCCGCAGGGATATCAAGGGCGAACGCCCTTGGCTAGTTAGTGGTGCGCATTTGCCCGCGCACCGGGACCGGTCCCTGTCCCCCGCGCAAAGGGTGTAGGGGGACTTAGGCAGGCCTGTCACGTCGACGCGCCGCGGTCTCAGGTTTTACACTCCCCGGGGTAGTCCTGCGCGGGTCTCGGTGGGTTGCCTCTCGGCCAACGAGCAACTCCTCGCTCTCAACATACACCCGCGCCGGAAGAGAGATATAGGATGTTGCGCACAGGTGTATGAAAGAAAAAGGCCGAAAGGGGTTGAGAGAAGTTGTGACCGGACGGGAAATGATAGCGGTACCGCCGGCCCGAAGGCCGTGCTGCGTCATTCCCGACGTGTGCCGGTGCTGATCAAAACCTCAATCGGAGGCCGAATTGCCAGTTGCGACCTTCGGCGGCGGAGGTGATGCGCCCGAAGGCCGTGCTGACCGGATCGGTGTTCGGGTTGTTGAAGTTCGCGTGGTTCCAGGCGTTGTAGACCTCGGCACGGAACTGCATTATGACGTTCTCGCGGATGTTGAAATTCTTGATGGCGGAAAAATCCCACGTGGCACGGCCGTCGCCGCGCAGTCCGCTCAGGCGCAACGGAAAACCGCGGAGGTTGGACGCCAGTTGCTGCGCCGAGTTGCGGTTGAAGCCCGCATCGGTATTGAACCACCGGTCTACCGTGCGCTCGCTCTTCGGCAGTACGAGGTCTTTCAGGTCGCCATTGAAAATGACGTTTCCGAAATCGAGCGGAGCCCCCGACTGGCGGACCACCACACCGTTGATCTGCCACCCGCCGGCGATGAAATTCACCACCGCGGGCGTCTGTGCGCCGTAGCGCCGCCCGCGCCCGAACGGCACCTCCCAAATACCGCTCATGGTGAGCCGGTGCGTACGGTCGAACGAACCGATCACTTCGTACGGCATCGCATCAACCGCGTTCAGGAAGGAGACGGCTTCCATCAGTTTCGACCAGGTGTAGCCGAGTTGGAACGTGTAGCCTTGCGAGAACCGCTTTTCACCGCGGATTTGCAGGGAGTGATACCAGGAGTATCCTATCGGCTCCATGCGCGACATGTTGCCGAATTGCGGGTAGGGCCGCAGCAGAGCGGCACGCGACGTGGTGGTCCCGTAGATGGGATCAGTTCCATAGAACGGGTTCGGAAACGACTGGCTCAGGTAGTTGATGGTCTGCTGGTCGCGGACCGGAAGGGTGCTCAGATACCGGGCGGGTGTGTTGTTCAACGACCTTGGGATACTTAGCCGCAGAGCCCGGTTGGCGACGTATGAGACATCAGCCAGGAATTGCGCAGGCAGCAACTGCTGAAAGCCCCCAGACCAGCGCTGCGAATAAGGGTGCGTCCGGTTGGGATCGTAAAACTCCAGGCTTTGACCGAGGTTGGTGCGCAGTCCGCCCGCGGCTCCGCGAGGCTCGAGCAATCCCGAAGGAAACGGGTTCGCATTGCTCGCAATGTAAGTCAGACCTTCGTTGAGTGAGGCTTGTATCGGCGTGCCTTGAGTGAAGCCCGTCTGGATGGGGCGCGTAGCGTTCACACCGATGGTGTCGTAATAGATCCCATAGCCCGCGCGGAAGGTCGTGTTTGGATGCAGTTGCCATGCCAGACCGATGCGGGGCATGAAGTTGTTCTTCTCCATCCGGAACGGGCTGCGTCCGATACCGTTCCCATTGACCCACGTGAGACCGCCGATGGCATGGAATTGATCGGGCGCGAGTTCGGGAATCGGCGACTTGGCGTAATTCGCACGAGCCTGGGCCTCCACCGGATTCGGCGTAACGAAGTCGTAGCCCGCGACGAGGCGGTTGTAGCGTTCGGTGACGCCGGTCTCGATTTCGTAGCGCAGCCCCAGGTTCAGGGTCACGTTGCGCGACAGTTTCCAATCGTCGTGTAGATACATTCCCAGATACTGGTCCTGCATGGCGAAACTGGCGGTTCGCTCCATTCCGCCGCCGGGAATACCGAACAGCATCGATGCCAGTTCCTGGCCGATGGGCGCCGCCGGCGAATTGTCGAGGGGACCACGAGTCCAGTAGTTGGAGTAAGAGAGGACCGGAGACACCGCCTGCGGGAACCGGTTGTTGTTTCCGCGGTAGACACGGTAGTCGGCGCCGAAACGGACGTTATGCGGACCGCGCATCAGGTTGAAGTGTCCGGCCAGGCTGTGCGTCATGCTGGTCGTGGCGCCATCCCCGCTCTCCCAGCGCGAAATGGGAGCATAGGCGCCCGCATTCACGTTGGGAACGGTCGCCAGGCTGCCGTCAATCAGGTTGGCCAGCGAGGGGGAGAAGCCGAGCGAGGTGAGATCGAATCCGCGGCTGATGCGTCTTTCCAGAAACTCCTGGTGCGTCAGGCCGTAGCGGATGTTCAATACGAGGTTGGGGTTTAGAAGAATCACGTCATCCAGCGCCAGGCCGCGATTGATGCGCTCCAGGATAATGCCGTTGGCGGAACTTTCGGGCCCGAAGCGGCGGTCCTTGTCCTCTTCCCACCAGTCGTAATGGAAACGCACAAATACGCGGTGAGACTCGCTGAAGGTGTGATCCACACGGGCAAGATGGACGTAATAGTCTTCCAGGGCGTTGACGGAGCCGTTGAAGTAGTTGTTGCGGCCGTCAAGAGTGCCGGAAGCATTCGGCAGCGGATACAGTTTTGCCAGATTTAACCCCACCGCGTCCAGACGATTGGCGGGGATGATATTGTTCGGGACGGGCTGGCGGCTGAACCGCCCGTTCGGAGCGACGGCGATGCTGAAAGGATCGTAGATCTGATAGGAGTTGTTGATCGCGAGCAACGCGGAAAAGTCGCCCCGGCGCTGCGCTTCGGTGGGTACGGTGCCCGTGTATGACTGTGGCACGTCCCATTTATTCGCTTCCCAGGTATAGTGCCAGAAGGTTCGATTCTTGCCGTTGTAAAGGCGAGGCAGATAGACGGGCCCTCCGGCGGACGCACCGTAGCGGTTGTCCTGATACACGGGCATCTTCGTTTTGTTCCGGTTATTGAAGAAGTTCGGGGCATCAAAGGCCTTGTTCCGCACGGCCCAATGCGCTTCACCATGTATCTCGTTGCCGCCGCTGCTGGTGGCTACATTCACAACCGAACTCAGCGTGTGGCCGATGGAGGCGTCATAAGCGGCCGTCTGCATCTTGAACTCACGAATCGCCGTCGCAGGCGGGGCAAAGGCATAACGGCTGCGTCCGGCGTTGCCTTCCGCGAACGTGTTCGAAACACCATCGATCGTGTATTCGGTGGTGTAGGCGGGATTGCCGTCGCTTGTGACGTTGCGGAAGTTCCAGGCGGGTTTCCACAGGAACTTGCTGGGCTCAACCATACCAGGAGTGAGCAGCACCAACTCGAGCGGATTGCCGGCGGCGATTGGAAGCTCGAGAATCCGGCGCTGGTCAACCACCTGGCCGAGCGAAGAACTGGCTGTGTCGAGCAGCGGAGTCTCGTCCTTCACTTCGATGGTTTCGGTGATCCCACCCACTTCCATGGCAATATTCAACTCGGTGACTTCGGCCACTCGAATTTGTACGCCGGTTTGTGTGAACTTTTTGAAGCCTTGCAATTCCGCGGTGACGTTATAAATCGCCGGCAACAGGAAAGGAATGTTGTAGACCCCAGCCTCATTGGTCCGCGAGGCAACAGCGACGCCGCTCGCAACGTTTGTCGCGCGAACTTCGACATTGGCCATCAACGCGCCGGATTGATCCGTGACACGGCCCCGGAGAGCGCCGCGCGGATCCTGGCCGGACAACCACCCGGGCCACGGAAGGATCAAGCCGGTAAGCAATAGCAGAGATCTCGTGATCAATTCCCTGTTCCTTTTGTGAAAAGTCATGTCAGTATATCAGAGGCGTTTCTCCACATCAATGGCTGCTTTTGGCCGGATAATAAGAAACAATGACATCCTTCGATAATCCTCTTCCGGAGGACACGCGCTTCATGGCCGCCGCACTGGAGCTGGCGCGCCAGGCTCAGCAGGCAGGCGAAGTTCCCGTGGGCGCGGTAGTGGTCCGGAACGGTGAAATTATCGGGCAGGGATTTAACTCGGCGATCGCGAAGAACGATCCGACGGCCCATGCGGAGATCGTCGCGCTGCGCCTGGCCGCCGCCAGGCTGGCGAATTACCGCCTCGACGATGCGGACCTGTACGTTACGCTGGAGCCCTGCGTCATGTGCGCGGGCGCCCTGGTCCACGCGCGAATCCGGCGGCTCATATTTGGCTGCCGCGATCTCCGGTTCGGCGGCGTGCGCAGCAAATTCCACCTCGCCGATTCGGAAATTCTCAATCATCGCGTGCTGGTGGTGGAGGGAATATTGGCCGTGGAATGCGTCGGAATCCTCAAAGATTTTTTTGATGAGAGACGTGTGGCCCGGCCAGACGGCGGGGTTGCTGAGATTACATAACTCTTACAAAACACCGGCCCAATCCCTGTTAGGTTGAGAACGTGGGCCACTCACGCGGGGATATGGTGAACAAAGACATCGTCAACATATATGATCGGCAAAAGCTGAATTGGGTAACTACCGTCGCTCTCATCGTGCTTCATATTGGCGCCGTGGGCGCTCTGTTCATGTTCAATTGGGCATCGTTTGCGGTGGCCGTCTTCCTGATTTGGATGGCTACGGGGCTGGGCATCAGCATGGGGTACCATCGGCTGCACACACACCGCTCATACAAAGTGCCATTGCCGTTGGAATATTTCTTTGCCCTCTGCGGCGCTCTGACGTTAGAGGGTGGACCGATCTTCTGGGTAGCAACGCATCGGATTCATCACCAGAAATCCGATCAGCCCGGCGACCCGCATTCCCCGCGCGACGGCGCGTGGTGGTCTCACGTGGGGTGGATCCTTTTCGGCGAGGCCAAACATAACAACACGCGGCTGATGTCGAAATATGCGCCCGATCTGGCGAAACACCGCTTCTACGTATGGCTGAACGACTACCACTGGCTCCCGTTGGTTGTTCTCGGCGTAATCCTCTTCGCAATCGGCGGACTTCCCATGTTGTTGTGGGGTGGTTGTCTTCGCGTGGTGGTGGGGCTGCACGCCACCTGGCTGGTCAACTCGGCCACTCATATGTGGGGCTCGCGGCGGTTCAACACCCGCGACGATTCCCGCAACAACTGGTGGGTGGCTCTCATTACATTCGGCGAAGGCTGGCACAACAACCACCATGCGCACCCCACCTCCGCGCGCCACGGTCTCACGTGGTTTGAGTTCGATCCGTCCTGGCTCCAGATCAAGCTTCTGAGGTATCTCGGCATCGCGAAGGCCGTCCAAGTCGCCAAGCCCGACAGCCGCATGAGAGAACGCGAAGCGGCATAAGCCGGCGGCGGACCCGATGCGGGGAGATGCCTGGCGGCATAACCTGTAATCATGGTCGCCGCAGGCCGGAAGAAATCGATCGCCTTTTTCATCGCCTTGGGGGCCGGCCTCGTCACGGTCATTCTGGTCCTCTATATCGGCTGGATTCTGCTCAACTGGCGAACCGGCATTCTGCTGTTTCTGGGCATTTTGCTGGTGGTGATGATTATCGGCGGCGTGGCGGTGAACACATTGTTTCTGGTGCGGGAAATCCTGAGGAATGAGCAGCACAACGCCTTCATCAATGCGGTGACGCACGAGTTGAAAACACCCGTCGCGTCCATACGCCTTTACCTTCAGACCCTTCAAACCCATCCCGTGGACGAGGAAAAACGCAAAGACTTTTACCGCATCATGCTGGAGGACAGCGACCGGCTGTTGGGCACGATCGAGCAGGTGCTTCGGACGGGCCGCATGGGTCCCTCCGCCCGTAAGCTCAACCTGGTGCGGATCGATCTGGCGGGGGTGATTGAAGACTGCGTAGCGCGCGCGCGGACGCTCTACCATATTCCGGAGGAGTCTTTGAGTTGCGATCTTCGGGCGCGTTCCCGGATTGAAGGCGATCTGGATGAGGTGCAGGCGGCAATTTCCAATCTCATCGATAATGCAGTCAAATACTCCGGGAACCACGTTCAGGTAGTCGTCGAGACGGCCGAGGCCGACGGAAAATACGTCACGGTACGGGTGAAGGACCGGGGTGAAGGTATAGCGAGGAGCGAGCTGAAACGTGTTTTCAAACGCTTCTATCGTGTGCCGGGACAACTTACCACGCGCGTAAAAGGTACGGGACTAGGGTTGTATATCGTACGCTCGGTCGCCAAGCGCCATAAAGGACGCGCGTGGGCCGAAAGCGAGGGTCCGGGACGGGGCAGCACCTTTGTGCTCCAGTTCCCAGTTGCGAAATGAGCCGCATACTGATCGTAGAAGACGAGCAGCACCTGGCGGGGGGGTTGCGATTCAACCTGGAGGCCGAAGGTTATACCGTCGACGTGGCGGAAACGGGCGAAGCCGGGCTCGAACTGGTGCTTGCGTCGTCGCCGCCCATCGACGTGGTGGTTCTGGACGTCATGCTGCCGGGCATTGACGGGTTCACGGTTGTGTCGGAAATGCGCCGGGCGGGCCATTTCATTCCGACGCTGATGCTCACGGCCCGGGGGCATGCCGACGACGTGCTGAAGGGCTTTGCCGCGGGCGCGGACGATTATCTGACCAAGCCTTTCGAACTCCCGATTCTGATAGCCCGCATCCGCGGTCTTTTGCGGCGGCGCGAGTGGCTGGCAGCCTCCTCCTGGAATACGGCGCCGGCGGAGGCGCCGGACACGTTCGCGTTCGGCGACAAATCAGTCCATTTCGATGTTCTCGAGTTGCGGGTGCGCCAGCAGGTGTTTCCCCTGACACTGATGGAAGCCAACGTGTTACGGTACCTGATCCAGCACGAGGGCAAACCGGTTTCGCGCAAGGCGATGCTGGAGGACGTCTGGGGCCTGCATGAGGACACCGATACTCGCGCGATCGACAATTTCATCGTTAGGTTGCGCCGTTATATTGAGGATGATCCCTCGCGCCCGCGCCATTTGCTCACGGTTCGCGGGGTAGGATACCGGTTTCTGGCCTCACCGGACCCATCGAGGTAAGATCCGTTTACTCCTGTCCCGGAGCCCGGCGGAAGGCCTGCCGAATGGCACAGCACCCCCATGAACAGATGAAGCTGCGCTCAGCCCTTGAACTTGCACCATCTTGTTCCGGCATGATCTAATAAAGATGAGGTCGAATCCAAGAGTGGGCGAAAGCCCACTTTTTTGTTGAGCGCCAGAATCCCATTACATGAAGGACTCGGTGGTAGCAAAGGTTACAGAGATTGCTGAGCGTGTCGCCGGATCGGAAGGTCTGGAGGTGATCGACGTCGAATTGCGCGGTGGTGGCAAGGCGCGTTTGCTGCGGATCGTGATCGACAAACCGGAAGGGGTGTCGCATGGCGATTGCGAGTTCATATCGAAGCAGGTTGGAACCATTCTCGATGTCGAGGATGTGATACCGGGGGGATCGTACCACCTGGAAGTCAGTTCACCGGGACTCGAACGGGCGTTGAAGAAACCGAAGGATTTTGAGAGGTTTCTGGGCCGGAAAATAGCCGTATCGCTGCGCACTCCCGTCGAGGAGAGGCGCCGCTGGGACGGCGTGCTGGCGGAGTTCTCGGAAGGACTTGTAACGCTGGAACCGGCTTCCGGCAAATCGGTTCAGTTCACACTGGACAATATCGAAAAAGCAAACCTGAAGTTCGAGTGGTAATCTCCGGATAATCGCAGAGTCAGAGGACAGAGTGGCAAGTATCTATCAGTCCATCGAGATTTTGAGCAAGGAAAAGGGTATCGAGCCGCACATCGTGCTCGACGCCGTCAAGGACGCCATGCTGGTGGCCGCGCGGAAGCATTTCCGAACGGAAGAAGATCTGGTGGCGGAGTTGGATGAACGCACGGGTGCAATCCAGATTTACGCCGTGCGCAAGGTCGTTGCAGCCGTGGAGGATCCGGTCCGGGAGATCACCTTGAGCGAAGCGCTCGACGTCGACCCGAATGCGGAGCAGGGCTCGGAAATCCGCATCCCGAAGAGCATGGAAGCGCTGGGGCGCATTTCCGCACAGACCGCCAAACAGGTGATTCTTCAAAAGGTCCGGGAAGCCGAGCGCGAGAATATTTACACGGAATACTCCGGCCGGGTTGGCGAACTGGTCAACTGCACCGTCAAGCGGATTGAAGGGCAGGACCTGATTATGGATCTCGGGAAGACCGAGGCCAGGCTGCCGAAGAAGGAACAATCCAGGCTCGAGAGCTTCAGCGTCGGCGAACGCGTGCGGTGTGTCATGCGCAGCGTGGAGAAAACCGGCAAGAATGCGGGCGTTATCGTTTCGCGGGCCGCTCCGGAATTCGTGATGCGCCTGTTCGAGCAGGAAGTGCCGGAGATTTATGACAACACTGTGGTAATCAAGGGTTGCGCGCGGGAAGCCGGCGAACGCACTAAAATCGCCGTGTTCAGCCGCGACCGGGACGTGGACAGCGTGGGCGCGTGCGTCGGGATGAAGGGCATGCGGGTGCAGTCGATCATCCGCGAATTACGAGGGGAGAAGATCGATATTATCGAGTACTCCGAAGATCCGGTGGTGTTTGCCACGCACGCCCTGAGTCCGGCCAAGATCAGCCGTGTATCCATCGTGAATCCGTCCGAGCGGCACATGGAAGTGATTGTCGACGATTCCCAGCTCTCGCTGGCCATCGGCAAAAAGGGCCAGAACGTAAGGCTTGCAGCGAAACTGCTCGGCTGGAAGGTCGATATCAAGAGCGAGGAAGAGAAGCGGCAGGAAGTGGAATCGCAGATGGCGGCGCTGGGTGTTTCGGGCGCGCCGGTCTCGGTCCTGATCGACCACGGACTCGGTGAAAGCATTGTTGAAAAGCTGGTGGAAGGCGGCGTCGGCACGGTAGAGCGGCTGGGGGCCATGACTCCGGAGCAACTCGAAGAGATCGCCGGTATCGGCCCGAAGTTGATTGAGAAGATTCAGTCGGCGGTGGTGGCTTACTATGGGCAGTTCGAGGAGCCCGCATTCGAAGGTGACGAAGAGGCCGCGCAAATGGATGCCGCCTTGCAGTTTGAGGTAGAAGTGGCGCCGGACGAAGCGGGGGTGGGGGGCATGGAACCCACGGCAGACGAGGAGGAGTCTGTAAGCGAGGCGGTGGCCAGCGCAGACCTCGCAGAGGAGGTGACTGAGGCGCCTCCGGCACCGGCTACGGAATCAGAGAGTGGCGAGGGACAGGCGGAAAGCGGCCCGGAAGACGGACAAGAAGTTGAATTTGATACGATAAGAGACTCGGACTGAGACACCAGCGGGCCCACATTTCTGACGTCTTTTGTCTGTGTGCATGCAGTACTAAAATATGAAGAAAATCCGTATCAACGAGCTGGCGCGAGAGCTCGAGGTGAAACCCCACCGGATCATCGAGCTGTTGCCTGAGCTCGGTGTATCAGAGAGAAAAACACACTCCAGCTCGATTGACGAGGACGTGGCTGAAATTGTGCGGCAAAGACTGGGCGGTCTGGGGGACCATCCTGGAGTGTTAGACGCTCTGTCGGCATCCAATGTTGTTGTCGAAGTAGAAGAACCCGGATCGACTGGGAAGGAGCACGAAGCGGGTCCGCGGCCGGAAGCTTCCGAACCTGAGAAACAGGCGGAGGATGCCACCCGCGAGACAGCAGCCGAGGAGCCTGCCGCGCCGGCGCCGGTACAGCCCGCGCCACGGCCACGACCGATCCGGCCGCCGCTGGCAGGAGCCGGAGCGCGGCCCGATACACCGGCGGGGGAGAGCCAGCCGGCTGTTCCGCCGCCCGCGGTTGAAACACCTTTAGGCGCTCCGAGTTCCACCGCCGCCGGGCCATCTCAGCCGGCGCCCACTTCGACGTCGTGGCAAGCGCCAGTTATACCGGTGGCACCGGTGGGGCAGAAAGCCGGTGCGATCCCCGCAAAGCCTCTGCCTGCTCCGCGTCCCGGCCAGATTCTGACAGGACCAAGACAACCGTTCCCGGGAGAAGCGGGACCGGTTCCCGGGATGCCGCGGCCTTCCGCGCCGCCTCGTCCTCCGGTATCGCGTCCCGCCGCTCCGCCCTCGGGACAGCCATGGCCGCAACAAGTCAAGCCGAGACCGGCTGCCGCCCCACAGGCGCCGCCTTCACGGCCACCGCTGGCAGGCCAGCCGGCAGCCCGGCCCGTTGTGCCACCGGATCCTAAGTTAATTGAACGCATCCGCGCTCAGCAGCAGACACAGCCGAAGGCCATGCCGGGCCAGCCGCAGGCGCGGCCCTCAATGCCGGGGCGGCCGCAGACAACACCGGTTCCAGGACAGCCGATTTATCGCGGCCCGATCCGGCCCGGTCAGGCCCTGGTGCAGCGCCCGGGAGGACCCGGTGCGAGGCCCGGGCGGCGTCCGATGCACCCGACCTCGCCCATGGGGATTCCGCCTTCCCCTCCGCCTCCGGACCAGCAGCGGCGCGACACCGGCAAGCGAGCACGGGTTGTGCAGCGCGACCGCGAGACTGAGCTCGAAGGGAAGATGTTCCAGCCGCGGAGGCACAAACAGGAAGGGCCTCCACCAATTGACCGCGAAATCACCATCTCTGAGGGCATTACCGTCAAGGAATTGTCCGAGAAGCTGGGGGTCAAAGCGAATCTCGTCATCAAAAAGCTGGTGGAGAAGAAGGTCTTCGCCACCATCAACCAGGCCCTGGATCCGAAGCTTGCCGAAGAGGTGGCTCGCGAGTTCGGCGCCTCCATCAACAAGGTCAGCTACGAAGAGGAAGCGACCCAGGGACTGGTGCAGAGCGAGGACGAAAAAGATCTCGTGCGCCGCGCGCCGGTGGTCACCATCATGGGTCACGTCGACCACGGAAAGACATCGCTGCTCGATGCGATCCGCACAACGAATGTCGCTGAGCGGGAAGCGGGAGGCATTACACAGCACATCGGCGCGTATCAGATTGTGAAGAACGACCGCAAGATCGTCTTCATCGATACGCCGGGCCACGAGGCGTTCACCCGGATGCGCGCCCGCGGCGCCAAAGTAACCGACATCGTTGTGCTGGTGGTCGCGGCCGACGACGGCGTTATGCCGCAGACTCTCGAAGCGATCGACCACGCGCGGGCGGCCGAAGTGCCGATTGTCGTGGCCATCAACAAGATCGACAAGCCGGACGCGCAGCCCGACCGGATCAAGCAGCAGCTCTCGGATCGCGGCCTGCTGCCCGAAGACTGGGGTGGCGAAACGGTGATGGTGCCGGTTTCCGCCAAGAGCCAGCAGAACCTGGACCTGCTGCTCGAAATGATTCTGCTGGTGGCCGACATGGAGGATTTGAAAGCCAATCCCCAGCGGCCTGCGGTGGGAACGGTGCTCGAAGCGCAGTTGGACCGGGGCCGCGGCCCTGTTGCCACCGTGCTGGTGCAGAACGGAACGCTGCACGTAGGTGACTTCTTCATTTGTGGCGCCGTTTTCGGCAAAGTCCGGGCCATGTTCAGCGATGTCGGCCAGCAATTGAAGGATGCGGAGCCGTCCACCCCGGTAGAGGTTCTGGGACTGGACTCGGTCCCCGACGTGGGAGACACATTCCAGGTAGTCACGGATACCGCCAAAGCCAAGCAGATCGTTCTTTACCGCGAGTCGAAGGCCCGCGAGCAGTCGATGCTGAAAGCGCCCAAGCTCACGCTCGACCAACTGCATGAGCAACTCAGAGAAGGCGAGACAAAGGAGTTGCCGATCATTCTCAAGGCCGATGTCGGCGGAACGGCGGAAGTGGTAGCTGACACCTTGCAGAAGCTATCCAACGAGAAAGTGAAGGTGCGTGTTTTGCACAGTGGCGTCGGCGCCATCAACGAGAGCGACGTGCTGCTGGCGTCGGCCTCTAACGCTGTCATCGTAGGCTTCAATGTCCGGGCGGAGAGGAACGCGACATCGCTGGCCGAACAGGAGAAGGTGGATGTCCGCCTGCACACGATCATCTACGAACTGACGGACGAGATAAAACGCGCGATGACGGGTATGCTCGAACCCGTTTTCAAGGAAGTCTACCGGGGCCGGGCGGAGGTGCGCGAGGTTTTCCGCATCACCAAGGTCGGCACCGTCGCGGGCTGTATGGTGCTGGATGGAACGATTACCCGCGACAGCCAGGTGCGGCTGCTGCGCGACAATATTGTCGTCCACACAGGAAAGCTGGAATCTTTGCGGCGGTTCAAGAACGATGTCAGCGAAGTGAAATCGGGTTTTGAGTGTGGTATCGCGCTCACCAACTTCGGCGATCTGAAGCCGGGCGACATCATTGAAGCGTTCGTCACCGAGAGGGTCGCGGTACAGGTTTCGGCATAGGCGCAAGTTCTCGATGGCAAGTATTGGCGTGCTCACGTTGGAATTGCGGATGGACCACGCCCACTCGCTCAAGGAAAAGCGGAGCGTCGTGAAGGGTTTGAAAGAGCGGCTGCGGCAGCGCTTCAACGTCTCGGTGGCCGAAATCGATTATCAGGAGACGTGGCAGCGGTCAGTGGTGGCCGCTGTTACGGTGGCAAGCGATCACAGCCGCGCCAGTTCGGTATTGCAATCCGTCGAAAAAGAAGCTGTAGCCCTGTTGGGGCCGGATTTGGTTGGGGCCACACTGGAGTGGCTGGAGTAACAAACGAGAAGAACCGCCGTTGAAGTGGTTCTCCGCTAGAGGAGTCCGACGATGGAAGAGCGCCGTCTGCAGCGTGTTTCCGAAGCGATGCGGGAAGAATTGGCGGAGATCGTCGGCTTTGAATTGACCGACCCCCGGATCGGTGCGGTTTCGGTGACCGACGTCCACGTCTCCCCGGATTCCAGGCACGCGCGTGTGAGGGTAGCGCTTTCAGGCAAGCCCGAAGAGCGTAAGGAAAGCCTGGAGGCACTCGAAGGCGCCCGGCATTACGTCCGGCGGGAACTGGCGCGGCGCCTCGAGCTTTTCCGGATCCCTGAGATTCATTTTGAAGCCGATGCGTTGGTAGACCCTACCCGCCTGGATGTTCTCATCAAGCGTATTCGCAAAGGCCGTCCCCGGTCCCCGGCGCCGGACGAAGGTTCTTCGAAGAAAAACCCTTTCTGATGAAACAGTTTGTGCTACTTTTGTTGTTGGCCCCGGTGCTGGGTCTTTCCGGAGATCTTCTCCGCCTGGAAGATACCCAGGAGGCCATGGGCACGGCGTTTTCGGTGGTGGCCTATGGGCAGGATGCAGTCCGGATGCGGGCCGCGGTGGAGCAGTCTTTCGAGGAAGTCCGGCGCCTGGACCATTTGCTGTCGAACTACCGTCCGAACAGCGAGTGGAGCCAAGTAAACCGGGATGCGGCCGCGCGGCCGGTCCGGGTATCGCAGGAGTTGTTCGATCTCATCCAGGCATGCCTGGACTACAGCCGCCGCAGCGAAGGGACATTTGACATCACAGTGGGCCCGCTGATGAAATTGTGGGGTTTTTACAAAGGCTCCGGCCGGCTGCCGCATCGCGCGGAGGTGCGGGCCGTGCTCTCGAAGGTGGGATACGGCAATATCGTACTCGACCCGGCGGAACGCACGGTTCGTTTTACCCGGAAGGGCGTGGAGATTGACCCAGGCGGCATCGGAAAAGGATATGCCGTAGACCGGATGGTGGAGGTTTTAAGATCGGGCGGTATCGGCTCGGCACTGATCACGGCGGGGGGTAGCAGTATTTACGCGATCGGCGCGCCCCGCGATGAAAAGGGATGGCGAGTTGCCATTCGGGATCCGCGTAAACACGACCGCACAACAGAAGAGGTGTGTCTGAGAGACGAATCCATGTCCACGTCCGGAAGTTATGAAAAATTCTTCCGGGCCGGAGGCCGGATGTACAGTCACATCATGGATCCCCGCACGGGCTTTCCGGCGGAGGGGGTGTTGTCGGTTTCCGTAGTGGCTCCACGGACGATCGACAGCGAGGCGTGGACCAAGCCGTTTTTTATTCAGGGCCGGGAATGGACGGCCCAACATAAACCGAAAGGATTTCGCGTATTTCTCTGCGAAGACAAAGTGGGACAGGCATGCGCGTGGCTCCAATGAACAGCCGTTTCCTCGACGCCTGCCGCCGCAGACCTACGGATGTAAGACCCGTATGGTTCATGCGCCAGGCGGGCCGGTACCTGAAGCAATACCGCGAGGTGCGTTCGAAACATAGCATTCTCGAGATCTGCAAGCGTCCGGATCTGGCCGCCACGGTAACGCTCCAACCGATCGAAATCCTGGATGTCGACGCAGCCATCATTTTCGCCGACCTCCTGCTGCCGGTGGAGCCGATGGGGCTGAAACTCGAGTTCGTGGCGGGCGAAGGACCCCGCATCGACAATCCCGTGCGGACGTCGGGCGACATCGATACTTTGTCCATCTCCAACACGGACGACCTCGGTTATGTTGGCGAGTCGATCCAAATCGTGGTGAAGGCGCTGGGCGGCCGGGCTCCCGTAATCGGGTTTGTCGGTGCGCCGTTTACGCTGGCAAGCTACATGATCGAGGGCGGGCCGTCCCGGACGTTTCTCAAAACGCAGCAGCTCATGTACAACGACGAGACCTTGTGGCGGCGTCTGATGGGCAAGATCGTCGATGTACTGGGACCGTATGCGCTCATTCAGGTTTCGGCCGGCGCCCGGGCGATCCAGGTATTCGATAGCTGGGCGGGAGCGCTTGGCCCGGACGACTACGTCCGCTATGTTCAGCAGTACTCGCGGGCGCTGATCGAACGCATCCGCTCCAGCGGAGTTCCTGTCATTCATTTTGGCACCGGCGCGGCGGGATTCTTCCGGGAACTGCATGCCGCCGGAGGCGATGTAATGGGCGTGGACTGGCGTATCAACATCGACCAGGCGTGGATGGACATCAGCTACCGGTCCGCCATTCAGGGCAACCTCGATCCGGCGGTGCTGTTTGCGCCTTTATCCGAACTGCGCGTGCGCGTGCATGAACTGCTGAAGCGCACGGGCACCAAGCCCGGCCACATCTTCAACCTGGGCCATGGCGTGCTGCCGGAGACTCCTGTCGAGAACGTGAAAGCCGTGGTGCAACTGGTGCGGGAACTGCGCCCGTGAAGCAGGCCGTCCTGCTGCTGGCGCATGGCGCGCCCGAGACGCTGGACGATGTGGAGAAATATCTCGAATATATTCGTCCGGGACGTCCACTGCCGCCGCCGGTGATCCGGGAAATCAAACGGCGGTACGAGGAGATCGGCGGCGGGTCGCCCCTCCTGGCCCGAACGCGCGAGCAGGCGGAAGCGCTCCAGGCGGTGCTCGCTCCCGTAAGGGTCTATTTCGGGATGCGCAACTGGCACCCATTTATCTCCGAGGCGATGGAGCAGATGCAGCGCGATTCGATTGAACGAATCGTCGCCATCTGCCTGGCGCCGCAATACTCGCGTGTCAGCGTCGGCTTCTACTTCCGCCGTACCCAGGAAGCCAAGCAGTCGCTTCGTATGTCTGCCGAAATCGTGTGGGCCAAAAGCTTTCACGACCATCCGATGCTGATTGAGGCCTTTGCCGCGAGACTCCTGCCGCTCCTGCCGGCCGAAAAGGTGCTCTTCACGGCGCACAGCATCCCGGAGGAAAAAGTTGTTCAGAGACCCGACCCTTACAGCAAAGAAGCGAGGACCACGGCATCGCTGGTGGCGGAACGGGCGGGCGTTGAAAGTTGGGATTTCGCATATCAGAGCGAGGGGATGAGCGGTGAAAACTGGTTAGGGCCGCCGGTGGAACGCCGCCTGGATGCGTTTGCGGCCGAAGGGATCCGGAACGTGGTGATCCACCCGATTGGTTTTGTTTCCGATCACGTCGAGATCCTGTACGATGTCGATATCCAGTTCCGCCGGTACGCGCGTGAACGGGGAATTGGAATCACCCGTCCCGAGTCGCTGAACAGTTCTCCGGAGTTGATCGCGGCTCTTGCCGGAGTGGCTTCGCAGAGGTTGGTGTAATGCGGCGGGCGGTCATCATCGGCGGTGGAATATCGGGCCTTTCCACGGCCTACTATCTTGCCAAGGCCGGCGTCGAACCTACTCTCATCGAAGCCAGAGCGCACCTGGGCGGTGTGATTCGCACTGACACGCTCGAAGGCTGTGTGATTGAAGCCGGTCCCGACAGCTTTCTTTCGGCCAAGCCATGGGCGATGGACCTGATTCGCGAACTCGGTCTTGCGGATGAGGTGATTGGCTCGAACGACCATCTGCGCGTGACCTACGTGGTAAAGCACGGAAAGCTGGTGCCGCTGCCAGATGGCTTAATGATGATGGTGCCGACCAAGGTGATGCCGATCGTCGCTTCGGGACTTCTGAGTTGGCCGACGAAATTGCGGATGGGACTCGAGTTCTTCCGCCGCCCCCCCGCAGTGCGCCCGAAGGACCGGTCAGTCTCCGAGTTCATCGAAGATCATTACGGGCGGGAAGCGGTCGAGTACCTGGCGGAGCCCCTCCTCGCCGGCGTCTATGGCGGCGATCCGAGCCGGCTGAGCGTCTCGAGCGTGTTACCGCGTTTTGCGGAGCTCGAGTACGAATACGGCAGCCTTACGCGAGGCGTGCTGGATCAGCGCAGGAAGCTAAAGCGGAGCGAGGCTTCCGCCCCGCTGTTCCGGACGCTCAAGCGGGGGCTGGGGCACCTGATTGAAACGCTCACCGGAGCGATCGGGAGCCGCATGGAAGTGATACAGGGACACGCCGATGCGATGGAGAAGACTCCGGCGGGGTTTCGAATTCGCGTCAACGGCGCGTGGCTCGAGGCTTCGCACGTCGTGCTGGCATGCCAGGCGTATGCAGCCGCCCCCCTGGCAGGCGCGCTGGATCCCGAGCTTGGACGTTGTCTCGAGTCGATTCCTTACAGCTCATCGATGACGCTCGCCTTGGGATACCGGCGGCAATCGTTCGGACAGTCTTTGAAGGGGTTTGGGTTTCTGGTCCCCCGAAAGGAACGGCGAACGATGGTAGCCTGCACGTGGGTGGGAAACAAATTCGCCCATCGGATTCCGGAGGAGTGGGTGGTGCTGCGCTGTTTTGTAGGCGGCCTGGAGGATAGCTTTCTGCGGGAGAGCGATAAGACCATCGCCGCCGCCGTACGGGCTGAGCTGAGCGCCATTATGGGAGTGACCGCCGCGCCGGAGCTGGTGCGCATCTCGCGCTGGCCGCGGTCGATGGCACAATACACCGTCGGTCACGAAAGCCGCCTCAAGGAGATCGAGCAGCGGGCGGCACGTATCGAAGGGCTCTCGCTTGCCGGAAATGCCTATTACGGAATAGGCGTCCCCGATTGTATCCGGTTGGGCAAACAGGCAGCCGGCCGGATCACTTCCGCATCAGAATCGTAACGTGGTCGGGTTTGAGCTCGAGCTTTTGCATTCCGTAGCCCATCTCGAAGGGTTGTCCGATCTTGGCTTCGGGATACCGCGCCCGCACGAAGTTCCGGATCAGGAAATCCAGCGCGGCGCCTTCGATGGGAATTCCGGAAACGGTGACGTTCTCCACGTCCACCTGGGCCATACCGTCGTAGGTTCGCACTCTCGTCGTGACGCTCACCGGCTTTTCACCGTCTAAGAGAGCGCGCGTGAACCATCCGGGTGGATTGCCGCCCGCCTGTTTCAGCCTGGCGAAATTTACGAGAGCGTAGCCGGAGGCCGTGCCGTTGTTCAATTCAACCCGCGGATTCCGCAGGCCCTCCTTCCATAAATCGGGCAGCTCTCCGCGGATCCAGGCGTTCAGTTCAGCTTCGCTTAAGGTGACACGCGCGGGCGCCCGGTGCTTTTCAATCGCCTGTATCTTGCTCTTCGCGGAAACGTAATCGGAGGTGGAAGCCTGGACTGCCAGCAAGCCTGCCAAGACCAGGGCCGGAACGAAAGCCCTCATAATTCCCATTATCCGGCAATCGAGAATTGCGCGCACGCCGTGTCAGCGTTGCGGAGGACTTGCCGGCGCATCCTCGAAGGTCACCGTGGATTCCGCCGAGAACTTCTTGTAGTCGCTGTAGCGGATGATCATCCGGATGCGTTGCGGCCCGCTCCGGAAGTGAAGCGTATCGTCCGCCACCGTCTGTTGGGGAAACCAGTATTTACCATCCACCTGCTCGCGGAGCGTGGTAAACCGGGGAAAGCGATTTTCCGATTTCAGCGACAGAATTTCCGGGACCGCCTTGCCCTGGGTCTGGATGATGGAGTAATCGCGTTTGTCGACCCACAGCATGCCCTCGAACAGGCGCTGCCCGGAGAGGATCTGGCGCGGGCGAACCTCCAGCAGCCAGCAATCGATCCCGTCTATCTGCTCCTCGCCGCGGAACCGTGTTTCGTAGATCCATAGCTGGTCCGAAGTCAACAGCAGTGGTTGCACTTCGCGGATGTCCCGAAAATCCTCAGGTGTAAGCAACAGGCGTTTGAGGCTGTTGGTGGGCGATTCCACCATCTGCTCCGTGCGGCCCTTGGGCGAGAAAATGATGTCGCGGATCTCGCGGTAGCGGCCTGTGATCATCCCGCGATCGTCGAACTCCTCGATGATCACGCTTTGCCGGTAAGTGTAGTCGGCTCGCGCCGCCTCGTTCTCGGTCTCCCGTAAGGCAACTTTCTTGGGCAGCCCCGGCGGCGGCTCGGCGGCGAAAAGGGAAGGAGCGAAAACAACGAATGCTACCATGAGGCGAATGCGGTATCCGCTCCGAGGTTTCTGGATCACGGTTGCGATCCTGTGGGCCGTTCTGTGCATTGCAGGGTACTTCTACTCAAAACAACAGGGTATCCCGGATTCGGCCGCTCTTGCTGTGATCCTGGCCTGCCTGGTGGAAGCGGCTTTCTATATCGCGCCCGGCTTTGCTTCCGTCCGGCAGCGGCTGAGCGGCGTACGGAGCCGGTACCTGCTTGCCGGCTTTCTGGCGGTGAGCGCGCTGGTTCCCTACGTGATTTTCGCGGGGCTATCCTCTACCTTCGAGTGGCCGTCCTTCGCACTGCTGGGCCTGATCGCCGCTGTCATCCCGTTCTGGTTCGCCGTACTGCCGAAGCATCCGGCCACCGACCTGGGTTTTCTCGCGCTGGTCGCGCTCGTCTTCCTTTCGGCCATTTTTCAATCCATCTACATCGACCCTTATCCACGCGTACCGGCAGAAATGTTTGGAAAGCTCATGTCCATCCGGCTGGGCATCGCTTCGGCGCTCTTTCTCAGGGGAGTGAAAGGGACAGGGTTCGGTTTTGTGCCGGAACGGAAGGACTGGAAGATCGGTATTCTGCATTACCTCTATTTCCTGCCGGTGGGAGCGGCCCTGATTGCTCTTACCGGCTTCGCGACGCTGCGCTCGTTGCCGGCGGATCCGGCGAAGCTGGCGCTGACGGCATTCGCCAGCTTCCTTGGATTCCTGTGGGTGGTCGCGCTTTCCGAGGAGTTCTTCGTGCGCGGACTCCTGCAACAGTGGCTATCGAAGTGGATGAACAGTCCGGTGGCAGGGCTGCTGATTGCTTCTTTGATTTTCGGGTTGTTGCATCTGCCGTTTCGATCGGCCTTTCCCAACTGGCGTTTCGCACTCCTCGCCGCAACGGCGAGCCTGTTTTATGGGAGAGCGTTCCAGCAGGCCGGCAGCATTCGCGCATCCATGGTGACGCACGCGCTGGTTGTGCTGACGTGGCGCGTTTTTCTGGTCTGACCCAATTTCGTCACTTCAAACCGAGTTTTTTCCGGCCGCCCAAAGGTGAGCGCTTCCCGAAGACGTTCTTCCCTGGTTTCCTGACGTTTGGCCGAATCGATCCAACCGGTGTATGCCCGCCGGTACGATGGAGCCAATTGTTCGAAATACCGGCAGGCACGTGGATTCGCCTTTAGGCCCATTATGGGGCCCCAAGTGAGAATTTCGTACTCGTTAGGCGGCAGCCTTCAGCCCGACGGCGCGCAGCAACTCGTCCAGGTCGTCAACAATTCGCTGGTATAGGCGGTCGAGGGTGCAT
>CAADGY010000379.1 GCA_900696665.1 uncultured Acidobacteriota bacterium | reverse complement strand
TCACAGCCGTTTTTCTGCAATACCCGGATGGTGGCTTCGTTGAGGCGGGCGAACGCGATGTTTGCTATGCAACCTGCGAGGAAGGCTACCCGGTATCGGCGTTCTCCTTCGGCCGGGAATACTTTCCCGATATTACGAAAAAAGAAAGGAGCTTCCGCAGCCGGCGACAGGGCCTCGATACGGCCGAGTTTCCCTGCGAGTTTCAGCAGGCCGGAAGAGCGCAGCAGTGCCTGCAGACCGGTCACGCGGTACAGATAGAGAAGCGCGCCCGCGAATTGAAGTGCCGCGCGCGAGGGTAACAGGTGCCGGAACACGATGGCCCGCACGGCGCGTGCCGCAAAAGACGGTGTTGTCTGCTCTTGAATCTGTGCACGGGCCGCCTCCACGAGACGGCCGTACTGAACGCCTGACGGACACGCCGTTTCACAACCACGGCACGCCAGGCACAAATCGATATGCTCCACGTAGGAGGGGGTTATGGGCATATTGCCCGCGGCGACCTGAACCATCTGATAGATCCGCCCGCGCGGCGAATCCATTTCAACTCCCAGTTCGCGATACGTGGGGCAGGCATTCAGGCACAGACCGCAGTGTATGCACCGGTCGAGATCGATCTGCCGCGGCCCATTGGTATGGATGACGCGGACCGGTCGTGCCTCAGATACGGCCATACAGGCGTCCTCTGTTGAGCAGGTTGGAGGGATCAAACATCTGTTTTATTCTCTTCATCATCTCAAAGTCGTCACCGGGTTTCGGCCACATCTCGACACCGGACGGAAGATCCGGAGGATGAATTTCCAGTACGGCCCTCCAGCCTTTTTCAATAGCGCGGCCGAGCCATTGGACCGCCGTTGGCCCGTCGGAGAAGTAAACGTAAACCACACCGGAGCCAGCACGCGCCACGGCGGGGGAGGTTATCTCTTCGAGCACCGCTCCGACTTCCGGCAGCACCGTTGAAACTCTCACCGTAGATCCATCGGGATGTTTCGCGAGAAAATTGGGTGTAAACTCCCGCACGGAGTTCCAGAATTGCTCTTCGTCGGCGCCGTCAAGAACGTCGGCGCCTTCCAGACTCTTCGAGTATCGATCCAAAACAGCCGTGCTCCCGCCGGCCCTGACGAGCAGCAAATAACCTTCCCGGCCAATCCCGGCCGCAGCGGATGGGTTTAGCAGGTCGAGAGCGGCGGGCTGCAATACGCTGTTCAGAATGGCGTCGCGGCGCTCGATGGCATCGGCCGCGGAGGAGAAACGGAACAGAAATGTTCGCCAAAACGGCGGCGCCGGCACCAGTTTGAAATTCAGACTCGTAATTCCAGCCAGCGTGCCGAAGGAACCCACCATCAGCTTGGCCATGTCGAGACCGGCCACGTTTTTTACTACCATGCCGCCGGATTGCACCAGTTTTCCCTCGAGGGTAGCGAAGGTCATACCGATAATCAGATCGCGCGCCGTGCCGTAGAGCCGCCTCCGGGGACCGTTCGAGTTGGCAGCTACGACACCTCCGGCAGTCGCCTCCGGCGTAAAAGGAGGGTCGAGCGGAATCATGAGCCTGTCCCGCGCGACCAGTGCTTCAAGGTTCGCCCAGCGGCAGCCTGCCTCCACGCTGATGGTCAGGTCCCGGGGTTCGTACTGCAAGATTTTTGTCAGACCGGTGGTTTGAATGCAGATATCCGGTTCGCGAACGTAGCCCGCCATGCGGGACTTGGTGCCGCATCCTTCTATTTTGATGGTTTGCTTGCTCGAAGAGCATTCGGCCAGGGCGGATGCGAACCCCTCAGGCGTTTCAGGACGCAGGATAGTCATCAGACTTCATAATTGGACCGCGTTGATTGCGGCGGAGTCAACGCGGGGCCAAACGGGGCGGTTGGAATGGCTTCTGAAATGAAACTGCGGTAGTACCCCTCGATCTCCTGGAAGTATTGTTTTTTTGGAAAAATTGCAGTCTGATCGAAAAAAACGTGATAAATTCGGCCATTGGCCCACTCTTATTCCAATGGCATACCAATGACGGTCTACCCGAGCGCCCGAATACTTGTGGTTGATGACGAGGAGCCGATCCGCCGTCTGTTGTGCGAGTGTCTTTCCGCATCGGGCTACGAGGTAGCGGCCGCGGGAAATGGCGCCATCGCTCTGTCGCTGCTGATGATGCAGCCGTTTGACTTAGTTGTTTCGGACGTTCGTATGCCGGTCCTGGATGGCATCGGCCTGCTCGAGCAGGTTTCAGACCGTGGCTTGGATGTCAGCTTCATCCTGCTGACTGCCTGTGGCGAGGTTGCGCTGGCGGTGAAGGCGATGCGCATGGGGGCTGCCGACTACGTTTTGAAACCCTTTAGTCCTGTGGAAATTTCCGGAAATGTGCGGCGCGCCCTGGAGCAGCGGCAGGAGGCCCGGACATTGAAAACGCTGGTCAACGAGCAGGAGGCGAAGATCGGCCGTTTTGCTCGCAAGCTGGAAGAGGCCTCCGAGGACATGCTGGAACTGCTGGTGGCTGCGCTGGACGCAAGAGAGGAGAACACCCGGCATCACTCGAAGCGCGTAAGCGAATACGCCGTCTCCCTGTCGCGCCGTATGGGCTTGGATTCCCCGGAAATCGAACTGATCCGCAAGGGTGCTCTTCTTCATGATGTCGGAAAGATCGGCGTCAGAGACTCCATTCTGCTGAAGCCCGGCGAGCTTGACAACCAGGAGTGGGACGAAATGCGGCGGCATCCCGAAGTGGGATATTCGATTCTGAACTGCGCCGCCAGCCTGAGGCCCGCGGCAGACATGGTTCTGAAGCACCACGCGCACTATGACGGTAACGGATACCCCGGACAGTGGAGCGGGGAAGAGATTCCGCTAGGTGCGCGCATCTTTTCCGTCGTCGATTGTTTCGATGCCATGACGTCAGACAGACCGTATCGCCGGGCCGTGAGCTATGAGGATGCGAAGCGGGAGATTGTCCGCTGCGCGGGTACCCAGTTCGACCCGTTGCTCGTAAAATACTTCCTGAAAACCGATCCCGGCGAGTTGGATTCCATTCATAATCGCTTCTGCTAAGGGGCGTACAAAGTCCTGTTCAAAGATGGGCGGGCATGCCGTTCGGATAATGGGTCACTCCCGCAGAAACGGCAGACGCGCGCTTGTGCGTTCTGAACTCGTATCGTCTGAGACGGACCGCAGCCTTGCCTCCTTCGGAACGAACGACTACTCCTTCCGCCACCAGTTTGAGCGGGCAGCCATCTCCCAGATGAACCGGCCAGCTTACCGCCACTTGTACCAATAGTCCCGCGGGAAGGTCGTTTTCGGTGGTGAACAATATCCCCGAACTGCTCATGTTCAGAGTGGTCCCGCTTCCGGACACGAACCTTGGGCGGTTCGTCAAGGCCGTAAAGCTGATCGCCCTCTGTATTGGGAACCGAGTGGATTCCCTTCGATCTGCGCGTGATTGATTCGGCCTGGTCATATCACTGTCTAACGCGCAGGATTCGTCCGAAAAGCGCCATTAGTCTTCACAATTTCCCCTACTGTGGTATCTGGGCGTCAACAGACGGCGGATTTTACCGGATTCGTACCCATCTATTTGTATCTTGCGGTACTCAGCATCGCCGGTGTGTAAATCCTTAACTGCCACGCGGTTTCATCGTGCGGCTGGAACACTTTGGCTGGAGAAATAGCCGAGTTCGATAGCGGCGCGTTCCAATTCGGAACGAAAATGCGGATGAGCGATTTGGATCAGGGACTCGGCTCGCTGGCGAATGGTTTTCCCATGCAGATTCGCAGCCCCGAACTCGGTGACTACATAGTGCACATCACCCCGCGAGGTAACCACACCAGCGGCGGTTTTGAGTTGCGGAGTGATTCGGGACACACTACCTTTCTTGGCGGTAGACGGCAGGGCGATGACAGGCAATCCACCCTTCGAGCGCGCCGCTCCCCGAATGAAATCTACCTGTCCCCCGATACCGCTATAGGGACGCGGGCCGAGTGAATCTGCGCAGACCTGCCCGGTCAGGTCGATTTCGATAGCGGAGTTGATTGCCACCATGCGCTCATTTTGTGCGATGATAAACGGGTCATTCACATACGAAGTGGGATGAAACTCAAATATCGGGTTTTCATGAATAAAGTTAAACAGCCGCTTCGTTCCAAGCACGAATCCCGTAATCACTTTTCTCGAGTGCAGCGTTTTGCGGGCGCCGGTCAGGGCGCCCGACTCAATCAAGTCCACGAAGCCGTCCGAACACATCTCGCTGTGGGCGCCAAGGTCCTTGTGCCCGCGTAAGTTTCGCAGCACGCAGTCGGGGACTGCTCCGATGCCGGTTTGAATCGTCGCTCCATCGGGTATCAGGTTGGCAATCTGTGCGGCGATTCTTTCATCGGCCGGGGCTACTTCGTGCGATCGATATTCGGGCAACGGATGCGAACATTCGACCATGGCATCCACGTCCCGCACGTGGATGAAGCAATCACCGAAAGTGCGGGGGCATTGATCATTGATTTCCACAATCACGCGCTTGGAGTGTCTCGCGGCGGTTAGCGCGATATCCACTCCCGCACCCAAACTCATGTATCCGTAATTGTCGGGTGGTGTGCACTGAAGAAGAGAGACGTCGATCGGCATCGCACCGCTCTCGAATAGACCTTCAATCTCTGACAGGAAGATGGGAATGTAGTCGGCCCTCGAACATTGCACCGCCTCACGCACATTCCCGCCAATGAAGAAAGCCGCGTGCCGGAAGTGGCCTTCAAACTCCGGGCGCGTATAGTCCGCGGTTCCCATCGTGGCGCAGTGGACAATCTCCACGTCCGTCAACTCCGGCGCGCGGCGCATCAGGGCCGCCACCAGTTCTTCCGGTTCGGAACACCCTTGGTGCACATGTACGCGATCCCCCGATCCCACGATCCGGACCGCTTCATCGGCCGAGGTCAGCTTGGACCTATATAAATCTCTCCACACAGATTAAACCCACACAATAGTGGTGCATTTTTTGTGCCGTCGCCGAATGAGTTTGAAATCATTGTCTTTGGAAGAGGCAGGGGTATTTCCCCCAGCACTCCACTCGAAGAGGTTTGCTGAGGTGCGGAAGTTCAACCACTGGGCCGGAATCAGGAGTTTTTGGTACCCTGTATTCACAAGGGCTAAACTGGAGGATAATCCGTGGCAATCCGTTTTGATCAGCTCATACGCCCCAGCATGGTAATTCGCGACGTGAAAGTGCAGTACCCGCAGACCGTCGAAGTTTTTGAGAACCTCAGGTTCCGCGATTCCTGCGACGACTGCTCTATTGAAGTAGTGGCACGAAAACACGGTCTCGATTCCCACCTGATCATCGACGCGCTGAACGAAGCGGCATTCGGCGTCAAGTAAGCCTGGCAGCCGATGCAGCGGCTGTAAACGAGCTCAAATATCCTTCTAGTGCAAGCTGTCCCAAGTCTTGCGGTATGCGTCTCTTTGCGGACGTTAGCCCAAGTTCGTCACGAGACCGCTGAAAAATCGGCTAAGCCGTTTAGAATCAGTTCAGCCTATCGCCGAGTCTCCACTACATTTCGGATGAAAGTTGAGGCCCTCCGGCAGCGTGAGGCCGAGCTGGTGCGGTAAGGATTTTTGTTCAGTGGTGGGTTCGGTAATGCGGCGCAGCCGGATTTCCCGGGCGTCGGTCGCCGGTAGCACGATACCGGCGCTCTGCAAGGTGGACAGCAGCGCCAGCGCTTTCATGCGTGAGAATGGCTGAGCGTTTTCCACCCCACTCGCAGTCGGCCGCGGCACGACGGCCACCCGGCGCTTCAGTAGATGCTTCAAGGTGACCCACAAAGCATACCCCAGAAACGCTACCATCACATGGGCCTTGACGCGCGGCTCTTTCTGATGGAACAGCGGCCGAATCGAAAGCTCGCTCTTGAGTGCACGAAAGGATGCTTCGGCTTCGGTCAACTGCATGTACCTCGACCACAACTCCCCGGCCGCACTCGCGGGCAGGTTGGTACGCAGCATATAGGCGCCCTCCCGCAAATCCCGCCAGGCCGTGGCGCCTGGCTTCAGCTTCCAGTCGAGACGCACGCCTTCGGCTACGTCGCGCAGCGCCACTTCGTATAGATCATTCACTTGCGCATGGGTGGCCTGAATCCGGCCTAGCCGCCGCTCCATCTTGTTGCGGTCTTTGAGCCGGCCCGTGGCGATGCTGTGCGCCAGCCGCTTCAGCGCTTGCTCCATGCGGCCGGAAAACCGTTTGCGGATAGCCTCCTCTTTTTCCTTCCGGCCTGCCGTACGACACAGGATACAGGCCTCTTCTCCGCCGGGAATCATCACCTGCTTGACTTCCACATCGTCCCGCACCTGCACCCAGTCGTCTTTCCATCACTCCGCCTCAAAGCGCTTCATCTGGCTGCGCGGCGTGCCCACCAGATACTGTCCCCCGCGGTTGCGAATCGCCTGCAGATTCTCCTCGCTGACGATGCCGCGATCCATCTTCCAGATGCGCCGTGCCTTGCCGTACTTCCGCTCCACCATCCGCAGAATGCTTTCCATTGTCGATACGTCCGCGCGGTTGCCGTCGAAGGTCTCGTTCCGGTCCAGACAACGATACAGACGCGTGTCGTTAATCTTACCCTCCTCGATCGCCAGCAGATCCCCCAACGCCGTCGATGGATACCAGCGTTGCTCTACGGCCAACTCACTGCCTGGCGCACACAGGCGGTTGATCGCCAACACCGCCGCCACCAAAGACCAGGGCACATCCGCTGACTCGCGGTCGGCCGCCTGCTCGAAAAAACGATCCAGCCGCTTCCACAACTCCCAGCCCAGCTAGCAGGCACCGAACTGGCGCGTTCTCTCCAGGCGTACGCGCTTTACCAGCACGCGGGCTACTTCCGGATCGTCGGCCGGCACCTCGGCCTGGGACGGGAAGAGCTTTAGCTGTGCGCTCTCGCCCTGCCCCTGGAACACCTCGACGGTCTTCAGCCAGCGCGCCTGCGCCGAATGGTTCAACTCCCCCCAGATGACACAGCAGCTTCTGCCGTGGACCCCGGTGCGTCCGCACGGTTTCGACCAATGACCAGTAGGTGTGCTCCTTGCCGTCCTTCTTCCGCCGGTTCGGGCGCAGAAACATTCTGGCTCGATATTGTCATGAGATCACGGCC
>CAADGY010000378.1 GCA_900696665.1 uncultured Acidobacteriota bacterium | reverse complement strand
CAGCTTTCCACGATGCACGGTGGCGAATAGCCGGCCAGCCGTGATGTCTCCGGGTTCGGCGTTGGCGAAATCGGCTGCGGGGGTGTTACCGGCGACCGGCTTGATGCATTCAAGCGCGGCCTGTACCGCCTTCGGGATGGCGTAGTTCTCGATTTGTCGGTGTTTCTCGGGGCGGTATAGCGTGCTGCGTTGGAAGGTCGCCAACGTGGCCGCCGTGAGTGCCTCGGGCGAGGCGATGCCGTGCTTGATGGCTTCGCGGGCGATGTGTCCCACCAGGGCGAAGTCAGCCTCGCTCTGTGACGGATATTCGCTGCCGCTCGCCATCTCGTGCAACGGCGCATCCCAGCGGCCTTCCCAGAGGCGGGGGTGATTTTCTGTCGCCCACGCGGAAAGAGCCTCGACGATTCCTGGATCGGCTTCACCCCGTGCGGCGATCTGAACGGCAGGGGGAGCACTGCCGCCAATGAGCGCGAGCAGTTCATCGAGCAACCATTGCGCCTCGATTACCGCTCCAGCGCCGTGGCCGGTGACTGTCAAAAATCGGGCGTTGTTGTAAAGCTCGATGCCGCCCTTGCGCCGGCCCCTGTTGTCGGGCAGCTTGCCGCGAACGAAGGCCCGCACACCGTTGCCGCTGGGTGACTTCTCGATGTAGATGCCTTCATCCTGTGCCCGCTTCAGCAACTTGCGCAGCGGTGTTCCTCTTGCCGCAATGGTCTGAGTATCATCGAGGTCAATGCCAACGATGCCGGCATCTGCTTCCATCAGTGCGCCGATGCCGGACCAATTACCGGCGGAGTAGGCGGTTACAGCGTCTTCGTATGTGCCCCACAACTCAGGTTTGTCCGCGCCGATCATTCGACCAGTGACAGGATTGCATGGTGGCTTGCCAATCTTCCCGTCATTGCGGGGGACGGCACGCCAGACGGCCCAGCGCAGCGCCATCAAATCGTCGGGGATGTTTTCGACCTTGACTGGAAGCAGTCGGGGCGTAGAATTTCGGTCACTGCCGTCATGTTGTTGCATCACGCCCAGCGCCGCCCCCACGGCCTGGGCGTTGTTCATGGGGGTGTCCATCAACGGCCCCCTTTCACGCTTTCGTTAAGCCGTTTGCGCATCCATTGGCGGATTGCTCCAACATGCCACGCGGTAATGCCATCAGACAGCTTTGCGGGTGCTGGAAATTTTTTGGCTTTGATGCGGCGCCAAAGTGTCGGTGCGGAAAAGGGGATGATGCGGAGCAGTGCGGCCTGACGGATGAATGACTCGTCAGGAAGTTCGTCGAACCGTTCGGAAGTGTTGCCGGTTGCGTTCATTCTCAACTCCTTTGAACGTCCGGCATGGGCTGCGTTTGCTCAGATCGACCGGACGGGATTTTACGTAGGCGTTTCAGCCTTCCCCGTGTGGGTCGATGAGAGATTGGGCTTACGATACGGCCGCTGTGCCTATCGGGTTACCAACATCAACTGAGCAACACTGCCTCCGATTTTATTGGCAAATCATGGTTTGTCAATACGTGTCAAATCGACTCGTCTTTACCCCAGTTTCTTCGCCAAATCTTCCGCCCGAGGGTGGTAATAGCGCTTGAGCATGCGCAAATCCTTGTGTCCTGTCACGGCAGACAGTTCCAGAATGTTGCTCAAGCGCTCGGCCAGTCGGCTTGTAGCCTCATGCCGCAGGTCGTGGAAGTGTAGGTCGGTCAAAAAGCCAATGGCCGGATTGGTGCCCCGTTCCATGCACTCCAGTTCGTAGGACTCCCGCGCCCGCTGCACTGCCCGCACGAACCCCTTCTTCAGCGAGTCGTCCGTGATGGGGAACACCTTGCCGTCAAGGGTGCGCGGTAGATCGCGCAGGATCGCCACGGCACGCGTTGAAAGGGGTACGTCGCGGCGCTCGCCGTTTTTCGTGTCCTCAAGGCGGGCTACGCGGTTTGTCAGATCGATGTTGCTCCAGAGCAGCGAAAGCAGTTCTCCGCGCCGCATGGCAGTCTCCAGGGCCACCAGGACAAGCGGCTTGATCCAGACGTTTGACGGCCCGGTATAGCGGCCCCTGTCGCGCTCAGTCGCCGTGCATGCATGCAACAGGTGGGCTTCTTCTTCCTGGGATAGGCGGCGGGTTCGCGGCCTGTTTCCCTCGGGGCGGCGGATCAGCGAGACGGGGTTTTCGACATGGACGCCCCACTCTTTGCGGGCGATGTTGATTGCTGCGCTGATGATGGTCAGTTCGCGATTGACCGTTGCTCCGGTTACGGCCTTAAGTCGCTCATCGCGCCACTGTGAAAGGGCCTTGCCTGAGAGAGCGGATAGCTTGAGGGTGCAGATTTTGTCCCGCAACAGACGGTTGATCCGGATCGCATCGCAGACCGCGCCTTTCTTGCTCGGGTTGATCTCAGCAAGGTAGCGCTTGAGGATGTCGCCGAGGGTGTTTTTGTCGGCCTCGCTGCGGTCGATGAATATGCCGCGATCTAGTTCACCTTCGACCTGCCGCGCCCACTTCTCGGCGTCTTTCCGGGTATCGAAGCTCCGGGATACTGTCGGGTATCCCTTGCGGCGCACCTGGGCCTGATAGCCCGTCTTGCGCCGGGTAATGGTCGCCATTACACACCCACTGTGTATGGATTGTGTAACGGCTGATTTATTGGGCCGGACTCAAGCGGGGAAACCCCGCCTAAGTCCTTGAAGTGATTCTGGTGGGCGGCACAGGGTTCGAACCTGTGACCCCTGCCGTGTGAAGGCAGTGCTCTACCGCTGAGCT